>DASYLC010000295.1:0-7933 GCA_036009775.1 Chitinophagaceae bacterium | reverse complement strand
GGGTGTTGATTCTGCAATAGGCTACTACGAAAGATCATTACTGCATGGCCGCCTTGCAAGGAACAGCAAACGCATTACCGTTGTACTTTTCGACCTTTTATATATATACATCAATACTGCAGGCTACACCAGCCAGCGGGATAATATGGCTTCCACAATAAAAAATGTGTTAGACACTACCAGCAATTCCAAATTAAAGATAAAGTGCTATGAAAACCTTGGCAATTATTATTCCGCTATTGGCTGGTATGAGCAGGAGCTGAATTATAGACTGCAAGCCGTTGAACTTTCCAAAGCTGCTATGTTAAGGGGGGAATATAAAGACACAGATGCTGATAGTACCAATCTGGGTGTAGCCTATTTTAATATTGGCGATTTATATGAAAAGATCAGGAATAATACCAAAGCACAGGAATATTATCTGTTGGCGAAACCTCTGCTTTGGAATTATGACGCCGGCCTTTGTGAATTTTATAAAGGAATGTCCTTCACCTATACAAAACTCGGCAAAACAGCCGAAGCAAAATCTTATGCCGATTCATTAAGAAATATAGTGACGCAAAGAATGGATAATTCTGTAGGCTGGGGGACTATGCTCTATTTGTCGCTTTCTAATGCCGACTTTTACCTCGACCAGCAAAATACAAGTGCTGCCATGCCGTATTTAACCGAAGCTGAAAAATGGGTAGGCTCGAAAGTAACTAACGAAATAGAAATAGGTACTTTTCATTATACTATGGGCAAGGCGCTGGTAACCCAAAAAAATTACAAGGAAGCTTTACCCTATCTTAAAAAGGCTGAAATTGTCGGGCCGGGATTTAGTGTATCTGTTTTTTCAAATGTATTACGGATGCTGGCAGTTTGCCACCAGGGCCTGGGCCAATGGCAAGAGGCTGGCGCATATTATTCAAAATATTTACCCCTCCGTGATTCACTGGATGCAAATACAGCCCAGCAAAGCATGGCCAATGCTGAAGCCCGTTTCCAAAATAAAGAAAAGCAGCAGCAGATAGAAATTCAACATACCCAGCTCTCATTTGCCCGTAAACAAAACCTATGGCTTATTGCCGGACTTGGTTTGCTTGGCTTACTGGCCATTGTACTTATTGCCTTTTACCGGAATAAGAAAAAAACAGCGGATATACTCAATGAAAAGAACGTAACCTTAGCCAATTTAAATACGGCCCTGGAAGAAGCCAATCATACCAAATCAAAACTATTCAGTATCATCAGTCACGACCTCCGCTCTCCCATCAGCCAGGTATACCAGTTCTTAAAATTACAGCAGCTTAACCCGCAATCACTGGATGAGCAACAAAGAAATGAACTGAGTAATAAGATACAATCGGCCACCGGTTCCTTATTGGAAACAATGGAAGACCTGTTGTTGTGGAGCAAGACCCAAATGAATGAGTTTAAAACAGATATTCATACCACCGCGTTGTTCCCGATTGTGGAGGCTTGTCAGAAATTACTTCAATTGAACAGTGAAGCAAAAAATATCAGGTACACCCGCACCATTCCCGAAAACATAATGGTGAAGACCGATCCGTATTACCTGCAAACGATCCTCCGAAATTTATTACAGAATGCAGTGAAAGCTTCCCCTGAAAACGGGGAGATACAATTAGGTACTGAGCAAAGACCCGAAGGATTGATATTTTATATTCAAAACCACGGAGGTTCATTTACCCAGGAACAATACAAACAGATCATCAGCAGCGAAGAACATGCAAAAAGTCTCAATGGTCTTGGTCTTCGCCTGGCGGATGAGCTATCACAAAAAATAGGGGCGACCATAACTTTCAGGTCGCCGGAAACTGGTGTTACCCGTGTTGAAATAATGCTGCCATAATACCACCCCGTCTCCTTCAACGATTTAAAACCTCCCTTCAGCGGTTAGTTTAAATACCAACCCGGGGCTCAGTCTATCTTTATGAAGGTAATAACAGCAAACCGGGTACGAATTAGCCTTAAATAAAATATTAATAACTAAACCTGCTTCAATTGCCGGGCTTCAATAATCAATAAACACATCAAAATACAACTATCATGAAAAAGCTATTTCTCTTACCCTTATGCTCTGTGTTGGCACTTGCTGTTTTTGCGCAAACCAAATATTCTTCCATTGGTGGCATTGAGACCCCTTACAGGGATAAATATAAATTCACCGCTAAACTGGATGAAAAAACGAATATACTGAGCTTTGAAACGGATGCACCTGTTACAGTCGTAACACTGGAAACATATACTTCAGAAGAGTTGATCGCACGCAAAGGAAAAGAGTATACCAATACCTATACGAAAACAGGTAATAAATATTCGTATGATCTTAAAAAGCCATTACTGAAAGACAAACACGCCTATTGGTTAAAAGTTTCCATTGGCAATAACGGCGTTCCCCTGGCGGAATATTTATTTAAAAAGACGGCAGCAACAGCTGCAACAGAACCTGCGGAAGAAGTCGCAACGGCAAGCGATGAGGAAATCAAGAATGCCGATGGCGCTACTGTCATTACGACAAATATCAAATGTGCTGCAGGCAAAACAAAAGTGGTGAATGCTTTAAAAGAAATGGAAGGTGTGTTTGATGTAAAAGTGGATATAGTTACGGGCAAATTGACGATCAAATACAGCAGCGATGGCACACCGTATACAACCCTGCTTTCTACCATCAATGAAAATGGTTTTGATGCGAACGGCCAGAAGTCGGCGAATCCATCGGCTAACCCCTGTAAAACAAAAAGCTCTAACTAATATAATCCCCAATAAATATGCGCTTCAATCCTTTTTTTGTTCTGCTGATCATTTTCACAGCCTTTCATCCTAACGCGTCGGATGCACAGAAACAGGCAGATCTATGGCGCATCACTAAAAAAATAAGAACAGAAACCAACGGTCAAAAATTTACGTATGAATATGACTACAGCAACGATGGTCGTATCAGGACCGTGAGATATTTGCTGGCATCGGGTGCAACAAATATCACGATCGGCAATTTCACTTTTTCCCGGGACAATAAACCCTCTGCTTATATCGTGACCTATAACCAGGAAGGTACAAAGATCAATGTATCGCTGCAGTATGATAACAGTGGCAGGATTACACACGTAGTTAAAACAAACAACCCGCGGGATATCACAACCTTCACATACAGGTATGCAGGCAACACCGTTATTATTACCGAGCAAAAAACAACGGGGGAAACCAGCATTAAAGATAATAAGATCACTTACTATACTGAATACGGAGATTATAATGAAACCCTTTCTGATGCTGCCACGCAGGTGATCACATCAACCATAACCTTAAAAGGCGACAGGGATCAGTCACTAGAGCCCTACCCCGATAATTTCATGGGCGGTTTTGAGTCGCCCAGGTTCCTCGGGGTGACAGCTTATGGAAGCGAGCCGCAGATCACCGCTACGAAAAACGGTGATGGACTAATAACATCACTCACCCTTGTAACACGCAATGGCACCAGGAAAAATGAATATGCCTATTCTAAAATAGGGACCACAACACCTGATCCTGTTGAAACAGGTACCCCGGTCATTATCCAGACAAATATCTCCTGTGTTGCGGGCAAGAGCCAGGTAGAGACATTGCTAAAAAAGCAAGAAGGAGTTATTAGCGCAGTCGTTGAGATAAGGACTGGTAAACTTTCACTTAACTATAGTACAGATGGTACCCCTTACACAGAAATAATCAGGCTGATCAACGAGGCTGGTTTTGACGCTGAAGGAAAAAAATCAACTTCGCCGGGTAAAAACGCCTGTATAAAAAACAACGATCCGGAAGAAAAAACCACAAAACAAACCGGGCGCAACATATTTGATGCCAGGAAAAACTTCGCAAAAGCCCCCATAAAATATGTACCATTTGTAGTTACACCTGATGCTGCGAAAAAAGGGTTTAAAATGGATAGCATTTATACCTGGACCGCACCTGATGGAGTAGTGAAGCAGGCAAGTGGTGCAGAAATTCTAACACAGGTAAACGAGATGGAAAAAGAACTTAATGTGCGTGGACATACATTAAGAAAACGAAATGCATTTGCTCCCTTAAGTTACAAATTAATAAATCCAAATGCCTTATTGAAAGTGCCCAAAGCGGTTACCAAAACATCAAAGAACGTTAAGCTAAACAATGGTACTGGCAAAGATCTCAGTAAAATCCCTGTAATAAAAACAAAGCATAATAAACTCACTGACATATCAACTATTACGGCCACTACTATTGGCGGTGATGTTGGTGTTTATTTTGGAAACATTACTTCAACCTCGGGGGAATTCCAGGGCATGATAAGCACCACAGGATCCGTTGACAATAGCAAATGCACCAAGCAATGCCCGCTTGATATAACGTTAAGCCTGGATGCAAAAATGATACAATCATTGAATATCAGCAATTGTGTACTTGAAATATCGGCGAATCCTGACAGGAAGCCCAATGATAATGAGGTTGCGCTGGCTACGGCGAATTTTAATTTTAAAACGCCCGCCAAAGTAAAAAACGGCACACAAAATATGACGATATTGGGTGATGCGCCACCCTCCTTTCATACGCTGTACTATTTTCCTGTAAAATTAAATGATGTTTCCAAACTTGCTAAAGCAGCTATACAACCTACTGTCTATTATGCCTACGTGAAATTTTATAATGCTAAAGGCCAATTGTTATATTATAGCTCCTACAACACGGCTATATTGGAGAGTAAGATCGATGTTCCAATATTCATAAGCCAGGAAAAAAATGTAAACGGGAATTTTAATAATGCATTTACGGATCCTGCGGGAATGTTTGGCATGTATTATAAGTCAAATAATATTAATGCCGCCTATTCAACAAAGAGAGACGAAAGTACACTCGTTATTACCGAAAACACAAAGCTCTCCGGGGATGTGGAAATAGGAGCCCAGTATTATAATTTTTGGTACTTACTCGATAATGATCAACCCAAGTATGCCCAAAAATCTTTTATCAGCGCTAATTTCTCTTCAGAGTATATCAATCAATACAAGGAAGGGCTGGTAGGCATAAGGATACCTGGTCAAAAAAGCAATGACATGAACGGTTATCCCGGCTACCAGGTAAATTATTCATTGTTTGACGGAAAGGATACTAAGCAGTACAACAAGACATCACCGTACACCCAGTCAACAACTATTGGTGAAAAGATCTTTGATGAGAGATTCTTTATTGGTCCTGTGCCCTGTCGTATAACAGTAACCATTGCGGGGAATGCCTGGCTTACCCGCCAGTCCACTATGGATACCCTTACTAACGGGAATGTTAGCATATCCACTTCCGTGACTCCTCACCTCGATCTCACATTAAAGGGCACAGGCGGCGTGGATGCTGCTATTGCCTATGCAACAATAGTGGCTGATGTAAAAGTAATTGAAGTGGATCTGCCTATTACTGCCAAAGCGGGTAAAGATGCAGACATAAGTGCCGATCTAAAAATTACTGCCTTGTCCGGCCGCATATATTTTACCGCCGGGCTCTGTATTCCCATTCCCTGGTTTGATGATATATGCACGGATTTTGTAGTAGATATTTTTAATTGGAAAGGGCCTAGCGATACTTATAACCTGGTAAAATAATATTTGTTTTTCATATGGCGGTTATTAACCACTTGATAACCGACAGAGAACAATGATTTTGATTCAAATAATATTAACCACCGCTTTAAAAAAAGAGCAAACCCAATAACAGGTTAATAATAGAATATGAAAAACATTTCACTACAAATAATTTTTTATATAGCGATACTCTTACTATCTGGCAACTGCTATGCGGCTACTGACAGTCTCCCGGCTTGCATTAATACGATGAAAATATCTACAGAAAGTTCAGCTACGGAATATGAATATAAAGGGCAACGCTGGTTTGTATTCACCAAAATTACTCCACCTCCTGGACCAAATGTCTCTGATAAAACGACCACTACTAAATTTTACAATGCCGATTGCAGGATAGTTTGCTGGTGGACAAAAGGTGGCATTGCGGCTTTAAACAAAGTAATACCGGATTCTGTCGAAAAAAACAAGATCAAAAAACTGGCGCAATCCGATCAATATGCCCAAAATCCGGCTGATACTGTTCTTTCTGACACGATCAGGCGGCTGGCTATACAACTGAATGCCAGGTATATTCAGCAATATGATTACAATGGACAACCTGTTTATTTTTTAGCGACCAGTACTTTACCCGCTTATGAACTGGCTAAAAAAGGTATTGCTACCATCGATGAAAAATATTATACCGGTGAAGGCAAACTGGTGGCCACTTTCAAACGGGCAACAACTGGTACATTTATGCGATCCCAACACTGGGAACCCGCTTCCTTTGTTCCCTCAAAACTTATATTACTCAAAAGAAAATGGGTGAAAAAAAATGACGGATATATTCCCGAATGATTATACCGTTACAAAACAATAGTTTTAAAATAATAATCAAAATAATACAAATGAAAAAGACAATGATCATTCTTACAGCGGCTATCAGTTTGCTGACCGCTTGTAGCGATAAGAAAAAGACAACAACCGCTGACAATTCCTCTTCAGTGAAGGAAGAAACGGGATTGACCGTTAATGAAGGTGAAGGAAAGACCGGCAGCTTCTCCGTGAATGGCACTTCTTTCAACGGGAAATCCTCTACCCAGTATTTTGGAGATAAAGTCACCGGCCAGTTTTCTGTTCTTTGCCAGCAGGATGAGCCCTTTGCTTTATTGCAGGCGGTATTTAACAATGAAAAAAGCGCATCCGGTAATTTAAAACCGGCAGGAAGCTCCTACTCTGTCGCACCCGGCGATGCACATATTGCTTTATCGGGTACGGCCATTGGTGATAAAGAATTTACTACCGGATCCGGTTCCACTGGCAGTATTACGGCGGGTGATCATACGCTTGTTCTTAAAGACCTCAAACTATTCAACAGCGACAAACAGGAGAAAACGGTCAGCGCTACGATCGCCTATTAAAAATATCGCCTTATCCAACAAGGGTCGCCTGAAAGGGGGACCTTTTTTATTGTAGAGTATTGACTTGTGTTCCCGGCCGGATCAGCGGATAAGCGAAACCGTTCCCTTTGTATTCTTTACAGGACCGTTCCTGAATTGATAACTGCACATCCAGACATATATTCCCGCAGGTGCTTCCACAGACCTGTACTTTCCGTTCCATAACACACCCGGTACAGAAGAGGAAAAGACTTCCTGCCCCCACCGGTTAAAGATCCTGAATGAATAGGTCCGGAACCGGGCTTTTGTAGAAGGGCCAAAGCCATCATTTAACCCGTCGTTGTTGGGTGTAAAGCCCGAAGGAAACCATATTTCATCCGGGCAGTTCTCTACTATAACTATAAACTTTTTCTGCCAGGTGCAATTGCTGTTGTCTTTTGCCCGGACAGTATACGCTGTACTGACACCAGGTCTCACTACATAGCCATCACCCTGGCTTTGTACAGCAGGCGACCAGTTATAATTATTAAAACCGGATGCCGGAAGAATAAATAATGAATCTCCCTTGCAAATGATCCCGTCCTTTATTGCCGGGAAAGGGATAGTGGGTGGTTTTACGATTATTGTATCCGTAAAACTATTGCCGCAATGATCTGTCACGGTGACAAAATACTTTCCGGTAGTTATGACCCTGATCGCCGGACTGGTCTCCCCGGTATTCCATTTATAATTGCTGAATCCTGCTGTTGCTGTCAACTCAACAAAAGAGCCGGGACAAAGGATGGTATCCGGGCCCAACTCCAATTGTTCTGCTACCGCGTAAGCTTCCAGCCTTAATGTATCCGCAATATCACAATTGCCTGCTGTTGCGACCAGGTCGCCACTCCAGGCACTGGCAAAAAGCAGTGTGATGGAAGAATCGGTTTGCTGGAGAATGGTCGCAGGGATAGTATCCGTATTCCATTT
>DASYLC010000294.1:0-11820 GCA_036009775.1 Chitinophagaceae bacterium | reverse complement strand
AAGGAAAGATTATCCATGCTATATGTACAATGCTTTTTCAATTTGCCAGTTGATAATTTTTATACGCTTCCACGGGGCGGTAATGATCACCATCGATCCTGATGAATTTATTTTCAGGATTAAAGTCATTCTTTCCCGTGGGTATTAAGCTTGTTTTTTCATACAGGATCTCCAGCACATAGGAGTAGCCGGCTATTTCCATCTCGTCCAATTCGGTTTCTTCTTTCACGCTTGCGGCATTTGCGTTTTCAGTTACGGCATCCAAAGGCTCAAAGCGAATCATACCGATAACGATCTTCCGGATCCGGTAACTGGCCGGGTCATAGAATACCTGGTATCCCTGAACGGCTGGGTCCTGGACATTGTTCACTGTGATGATCTTGTCAGCACCGTTCTGCGTCACTTTTGCAGTTGCCTTACCTGCTTCCATCATCTCCCTGAACTTCTTCATATCCAGTATCGATTCCTGCTTTGCTGTCGATTGCAGCACAGGCGCTAACGACATGGTCCTGTCTCCATGATTGACCATGAGGATGAACCCATCTTTCGCCACACATTCAATTTCGCCCAGCTTATAATAATACTGGCCACGGAAAAATGAATAATCAAAAGCATGCTCTTCCAGTACCTTCTGTTTTTCTTCATTGTCATCGAACAATTTCATGGTGCCGGAATAAAATACCTGCTGTTCACCTCCGTAGTATCCTTCCACCAGTTTCTCCATTTCTTTCCAGGGATCGTCATTGGTAGCAATGCCTATATTGGTCTCATCCATCACCGTACTGAGTGTCTCTTCCTCTTTTTCCGCTTTTGCATTCTTCTTCCAGCCAGCCCAGCCATTGGTAACTCCGGCGGTGGCGGCTACCACGATCAATACCACGCTGATGGTGACGACGATCGTTTTTATTTTCTTATTGTTTTTCATTCAATTTCCTGTTATACCATTTACACTTATTGCTTCCTGAATGAGGACCTTGTTTCCTTGAGCGTCATGATACCCCGTTCTGTTTCCTTTTTAACTCTTATCAGTGTACCTTCGTCATCGTATTCGTAGAAAGTTGCAAAATTGTTCTCATCCATTTCTGCCATCAGCCGCTGGCTTGATGCATCGTATGCATATGATCTCATTTGTCCATCGAAAGGATGGATGCGTATATCATCAAAATAAACAGTACCGCCGCCCGATTGAAGCTGAAGTGTGAAGCTGGTGGCAATACCCGACAGCGTAAACTGAACCTGTATATGCTTCCAACCTTCAGCGATCGGCCAGGCAGTAAGGCTACTGACAAGTCCGGTGCCATTGACAGTGGCCTGCACATTAGTGGTCGGGTTTCTTGGCGTGGCATCTTTGGCCCAGAAACTCAAAACATACTTCTTACCTGGTATGGGAGAAAATCCTTTGCTGAGCTCATTGGCTTCAAGAATAAATCTTCCCGACCCGTCGAAACTGTACAGGTTACCCGGCGGACCGGTATACACGGTTTTAAGCAATTGTGTACTACTGGTCACTTTAAGGCTGTACTTGCCGGTATGGGCGTAGAGTTTCGTGGTATCGACCGAAGACCCATTCAACAATCTCCGGAAACTGAAATGACCTGCATTGTTACATGTATCCTGTCCTGCGCAATCCAATGCAAATCCATAGTCTTCAAATCCATCGTAAGCCAGTTCCCTGCTTTGGGTGTTGGAAGCGACAGCCACCGGTACAGATTCCAGGTAACCAAAAACGGCAGAACTATACCTGCCCAATGCATCCTTGTTCTCTATTTCAATTCCCTTCCTGTTATAATAGGTTACTTCATTTGCCAGTATCCACCTTATATCGCTGGTGGGATTCATTTCCCAATTCGTATTCCTTTTCCAGAAAGGATTGAATACACTATAAGCGCCGGACTTACGGATATCCGTGCTACCTGTTTTGGCAGGATCTGTTACAAGGTTTTCCCTGTTCACATGATAAGCATACTGCGAGTCGGGTCTCCAGTTTCCCAGCAAACCGGCATAGTACGGGTTGATCTTCTGATCAACCGGGCTGATACATCCGCTCGCACCCGGGCAGGAAAGACGATACTTCATAATGGTGTCATAGGTTGCTGTGCATCCGTCACCTCCACCTTCTCCCTGGTTACCTTTCATACGAAGCGGGCAGGGCCCCTCGACAACAGCGTAGCCGCAAGGAACAGCAGGGTCTTCAACTACCGAGATGTATTTTAAGCAAGGCTTTAAAGTGCAATTCACCAGGTCGTTAAACTCTGTAACGGTGTTGGCAATATCATTGAGCCGGGATGCGACATAATCGAAATAAAGTTTACAATTGCCGAGCTGGGCAGAATCGCCGTTGCTGATCGTAAAGGCTCCAACAGTACCGTCAATATCGTACTGGTAAAACCGGAAGGAATCAGCCGGCATGCCGCCGATAAAACTATTCATACAACCAGAAGGCGGACTGACCACTGAAAGTTCGATGATGTCCGCGGCAGAAATAGGATCGTCAGAAGTCGTTACGTATAATGGAGATTTGGTGACGCTGAATTCTCCTTTGTTTACCACCAGGCAGGCCCGCATAAACCACTCCATACAATCTTCCGAAATATCACAGCCTGTACCAGATGAACCCAGCTTGCTGTTCACAGGAACGCTCCATTCTTCACTAAAGACCGATGCCTTGGCATCCAATACTTTTGTAAGCTGTGTAATATTTAATTTATTACCAACGATGGGGTTGTTCAATGAAACAACTGTTGCAACGGCCGTGTTAGCCATATTCCTTCTTCCTGATCGAACCAGTTTCACCGTACGGCCGGTTATTTGTCTGGTATCTCCTGTACTATCGATCAGTCTTTTCTGAAAAACACTGCTGATTGGTGAATTGATGACCCAATACTTTGCGGTCGTATGTACATCGATTAGTTCATCACCCGGTACCAGCAAACTGTTATAGCTTGAATTACTGATCGTTCCTGTCGAACCGGTAGTAAAACCAGTTAGCACCGTACCCAGGTTTTGATAAGCCTGGCCCATTCGTCCATAGATCCAATGAGCAGGATAAGCGAAAGAATAAACAGGATCATCAAATTCATTCTGTGTTTTTGTCAGTAATACATTACCTGTTTCGGCATCCCATAAGGTGTTCTCTGTTGTAATCGATGATCCGTTCTCTGTTTTTTTGGTTTTGTACAGGAGCCCAAAACGGTTCACGATCTTTATGGTGGAAGATGACCTGTAATTTCTTTTATCATAGTTGACACCGATACCGGGGAAGAAGAAGGGGATCGGGAAGATAAATATGGATCCGAGTCCACCACTAAGTTTAGCACTTACCCCGATATTTTCGGTTGTTTGCTGACGCATATCCGTATAGATCTCGGCATCCACACCGATCAGTGCATCGCTGACCGTACCGGTTGAATCGATCACTTTTACCGTATTGTCCAGTGTCTTGACAGCGGCCAGTTCATTCACTGTCTTATAAGAATAATCTACGCTGGAAATATTTTGACCCGACTTATTGAATATATTGACCGACTTGGGTTTACCGTGCATATCGTTCGTTTCCACCGAATAGCCCTGTGCAAGACCGATATGACTGATAGATATGCCCCCGATGAGTTTGAATATCTTGTCCGAGATCGGTTTGCGCCTTTCCAATGGTAGCTCTGAAACGATAGTGGGAAAATCCTTTGCCGTATAAAACTCACTCACCGTGACCCCTGTGCGGTTTACCGACTCTGCATCGCCTGATCCGATAGTTTTTACAGTAACACTGCTGTACACTACCGATGCGGAAGGGAAAAACGATTCTCCCATCGGTCTTTCAATATAAAAGAAATTATCCAGGCCCAGGAACTGGTTCTGACCATAGGTGATCGGCTGACGGAATGGATTTTCGTCGTTCCCGATCATGGGTTCATAACTGGCCACCCCGCTCGAAATGGTATTGTTCTTATAATCCTTTGTCGTGTAGGAATACAACTGTGTAAAACTTGCAGTCGTTGCCCCGCTTGCAGCCGACATTGTAGCCCAGTCGTCGCTGATCACTATTTTTTTCACACGGCTGCCTCCTCCCAATTTTTTTAAGGTAGGGGCGCATAAGCGTACCCATGATTTCTTTAAACTCACTTTATTAGAGAACCCTTTATTCTCTGCCTTCTTTTCGTAATTGCGAAAGAGCTCTGTAATAGTACCAAAGGCAGTAACCAATGCCTTGATCGCTTTCACCAGGTCCCCACCGCTATCGGTGTAATTATCTGATCCGGGGTAAGCATACTTGGGGAGATTCAACCGGAGGAATTGCCAACCTGCTTTGGCCATAGGGTTGGTTCCCTGCACTTCTTCCACTGTGACACGTGCCGTGGTATCATTGACCCTTGCCAGGTTGGTGATCTTTGCATAGCCGGGTACGAACTCTTTATGCCCTTTTGCATCCAGGTCAAGATAGAATTTGAAATACAGGCTTTCCATGTCCTGGAAATAACGGTATTTCATATCCGGCAGGCTGCTCACCGGGTAAGGCAGATCAACATAAATATCGTTATCGTTTATAAGTCCTGTCGAATCCCCGAGCGCCCCCACCCCATTGATCTGGCACATCACTGAAGCCCGCTTATCCTGGACAAATGCATAATCATCCGACTCATAAGTTACCTGTATCGAACCTCCTGATGGCAGACCGATCTTTACTAATTGTCCCGCTGAAGAGAATTGAGCGCCGATTGTACTGTCCTGTACGGTATAAGGATATTCCGAATTGTTCAAACCACCGGGATTGTAGGCCGCATCTTTCAAATTACCCCAGCGATCATACTGCCTGTAATCATAATAATTGTAATTCGTGGTATCATACTGGAAAGTGTAAGGATTCAGCTTGCCTTTATTGTTCTGTCCAAATGTGAAATAGATCTTTTTAAGTACCAGTTTGCCCTGGTTGCTGGCCGAATTGGGAAGATTCTTGCATACAGAATAGTCATACTCAAAATGAACCACTTTAATGGGCACCGTGGCTGCAGGATTTCCACCATTCATCCGGAGATCGGATTTAGAATAAAGACGGATCTCTTTTAACTTCCTGAGCTTTGCGCTGGTATTTTTGGCGCCGGCAGCACCTGTAACGCCTAATGCATCATCACGGTCGGTCGTAATAAAATGAGCGACCATGGTCTTGGATTCGATCGAATGCATATACCATATCTCTTTCTCACCATACACATAATTTGCCTTGTCATCCCGTTCATCGCTCAATAACCCTTCATTATAATTGGCGCTGTCTGTTCCATATGCATAAGGGGTTCTCCACTTATAATCGGAACCGAGTTTCGTATAATTGAATTTCACCGCGGTACCCAGGTCGTCATCGGTGATGCCATCGGTTTTCAGGTCAACATAATCGGGTGAAACAATACCGGTGAGCAGGTATGAAGTAGTATAGGCCGGTGTTATTTCTTTGCTATAATAATTATCGCGACCCTTGGTGTTATTGATTGAGTTGTCTGTACCACTACTATACCGGGTAATACCCTTTTTGCGGAGTGCAAGATTCTGATCAACACTAAACGTCACTTCTTCCTGGTGGGTATTATAGACAGGTATGCCATAAATGGATATTTTCCCATCGTCGCCGGTGATCGTTATTTCTGAAATATGATGACTTTGCCTGTAACCGGATGTGCGGGAAATGCTTGTCCGTACAGACCCACCCGGGCAACTGCTCAATCCCAATGAATCAGGATGGTAGTCCTTAATCGTTTTTTCTAACCCATGCCGGGAAGCTTCGGAGGCAGTAAGATAACTGAAGGTTGTATTTCGTACTTCTCTTTTATTTCTTTTTAAAGTTGAACCGATGGTCTGACCGTCAGGGCTGGTGAGACTGCGAAGTTTATTGGTAGCCTCTGCTCCCAATAACGGATCAAGAACATTTTTGGAAAGCGATACCGCGATGGGCCCGGTTTGCTGTAACTTTTGAAGATAATCTTTATCAGATGGGACCGGTTCTCCCACTCTTTTAAAATAGGTAGCCTCAAATAATGGATCACTCGCAGACGGACCCTGGTAATCCCCATTATCCAAGAAATTATTCCTGTTCTTCCACTTTTTGGTGATGGTTTTCATATCCTGCACATAGACATCTGCACCCAAATCAAACCAATTAAAAACACCGATCTCCACGCCTAATGATGCATCAAAGCTTTTGTTCTCCGTTTTGGGATCAAATAATATCCCCGAACTTCCCTTGTAAGCCCGGTATTGACCGGCACCTTCCTGGCTGCTGGCAACAAACAGGTCATAGGTAGGCACGGGTACAGGCAGGTAGTTAACCGACTTACTATAGGGAATATCTTTCTCCCGGTTAAAATCCATCATGGCATCATCTTCGTTATTCAATGCCCGGTGTGCATTCATATAACCGAAGACCGGTATTTCTCTCGTCTTGGGTGTAACTTTTTGTTTGGTATAAAAACCCGTACCGCCAAGACCGATCAATGCTATCTGTACTTCCGGCCCGAAATGAAAGCTAAAAGTATAGGAATTAAACTCTGTAGGGTTGTCGATCGTTGGCGTATAAGTTTCGCCGGCAAAAGATATAGATGACTTGTATATCTGATTGCCCAATTCAGTAGAGGTCACTTCTATATCATTAACATCCTCAGTTTTCGTTGTGCTAAAGGAAGTTCCGAGTGTCAAACCTGTTAATCCTCTTCTTGAATTATATCCCAGGCCTACTGATTGAGTGATACCTTCTTTTTCACCGTTATCATTTTTTTTCTGCAACACGTTAAAATTCTGGCTTGCTGAAACACCTGCGCCATCAAATGAACTCAGATCAAGACTAAAACTTGTGCCTGTTGAGCCACTCGAATAGTTCGTATCCAACTTGACTGATCCATCTTCACGCGTCAGCATACCCGTGGTCATTTCAGTGATGTTCAAACCCGAGTTGAGTCCTATATTGACCCCCACACCCCTGTAATTATCGAATGTCACGCCCAGGCTGATCGATGAATTAAGCGAGAGTGTTTTCTTTTTCTTTTTTAGCTTGATCTTGGGTGTAGGTATACCCAGGGCTTCCAATGTTGCGGAAATACTGCCCCCCTTGGTAATATGATCCTTCATATGAACGGTCTTGTTCAACTTATCATTACCGTTAAAGTCATCGGGTAATCCTCTTACTTGCCTGTTCATCACACCGGGACTCAGCGTCCATCCATACCCTACCCAACTGGCTTCCTCGTCCATACTGGCGCCGGAATGATACACCAGGTTGACAGGGTATCCCCCCACATCCATCAGGGGTATATTATAAGAAAAGTCGCCGGAAGACAGGTCCACCATCTCCGAATTGCCGATCGGCTCAAATCCTTTCATCTCGGGTTGCGAGGGGCCTGATGTTAACCCATATGCTACGGTTGGCAAAACAAACTCCAGCAGCATGATGAAGGCCAGCAGCAAGGCAACTTTTCTTCTATGTTTGACTAATCCTTTCATTTGCTTTCTTCGCTTTTGAGTTTTGGTATCTTGCTTATGTCTTCCTGGTTGTATACAAAAGCCAGGGTCCCTGTTCCGAATACTTTATCATTGTACACTACTGCGAAGTCCTTTGTCAATTCCTCTTCCTGCTTTTCAAATACCAGCATATACTGGTAACTTCCCCCGATCCCGTTCTCTATCTTCTGGCAGATGAGCGGAAGCAATGAATCTTTACCTTTCAGCAATACAAAATCCTTTTGTATATCAAAATCCAGGTAAGCCAGTTTTCCCGCTACAGGTTTTTCTCCTTTTGTCTTGTCAAACTTTACATCGAAAAAATAAAATCCTTCACCTTCTTCTGCCGCAGCAGGCTCTTCCAGCTTTTCACTTTTCAATTTCCTGTACCCGGCTGGCAGCCATTTGACCGTCGCCTGCACATCCCCGATCTTTATCTGTTGTGTTATCTTATGTTCCGGGTCATTGATATAATTGATATACTGCTGCTCACTCGTAGCATGCCGGCACCCGGCAAACACCATCAGTATCATGGCAACTATCAGTTTCATAACTTCTTTATTCATTTTTATATACAAAACGCAAACGCAGGTTCCTGTTATTCGCCAATCTCACTTCCAGCATGTATTCCTGCCCGTTTTTGAACGATTTGTTCTCTGAAAGATCAACATCGAACTTATTCAGTCCCGGAAGGATCTTTAATTCCGGCAGATCCTTAATTGGCGTTCCGCCACCTGCCAGGCTTGCTATGGAATAAGACAACAGGCCGGCATTATATGGGTTGTGAAAGGAAAACCGCAGGAACTTGCTGGCTATATAGAAGTTCCCATCTTCTTCTTTTAATTCGCGGTAACTATCCGTACTGAAGGGTTTTATCTCTTCATCGCATTTAACGGAATAGGTCCATATTTCCGATCTCTTCAAAATGGCCTTACCGGTGTACACTATTACCTGCCATGCATAGTTTTTTCCTTCTTTAAGGGAAGGAGCGCTTCCAGGGAACATCAGCTGGTTTCCGATAATATTTCCCTGGTTCAGGACCGGTATATTATAATTCACTGCTTCGGCGATATCCTGTTTGTCCTTTAACTCCGTCAGCACCAGGCGGCATCTCGCTTCAGCCGGTAAAGGCGAAGGCAATTGCCATAAAAAAACAGGCCGGGTATTGCAACTCTCATCACCATCTGCGGGGTTAATAAGCAGCAACGGGGTCATCGGTTGCAATTGCTGTATAAAACAATTTTCAAAAAAGGGTGACACCCATGGAGATTTTGAATCAGTGATCTCTATTTCAAAACAATATTCATATTCACCTTCCGGGAATCGTCCTGTCTGGCTTAGGGTAAGACCGTAATAGCTATTGCCAAACGAAAAACGCCCCCTGGAAAAAGTTGCCCGGTCCAGCATATTATTTCCTCTCCGCAACGGTACTGATGACAGGGTCGCTACCAGTACATTACCCGCTGTATTTTCATTCACCCTGATGATCACCGATGCCTTTACGTCTTCAGCCGAGCTATTAAATATTTGAACAAAAGCAAGTCCCTCCAGGCTTTGTCCATATACCGGGGCATTGAAAGTAATGGCTACCTGCGCCCGGCCCGCGGAGACAATGGCACAGATCATAATGACCGGCAAAAGCACTCTGTATGATTTCAGTCGCATGAAATATCAGTTCTTGTTGTTAATTATATAACGCAGACTCATATCCGCCCTCACAGGGTCATCCCACAGGGGATGAAAAACCCTCAGGTTTTTTTTCATATCCACATATATATTGATGCTTACCTTTTCTCCCAACTGACCTGAGATCGTCTGTCGGATCCCTGCCTGCCTGTACCAACCCGCACTGTTGTTATATATCAGTCCCGATGATGCCGTAATATTCTTAAGAAGCTGGTAGCTATAACCTGTCTCAGCATAAAAAGAGGAATTCAAAAAAAGCTGGGGGGCTGAATTATCCGCATGCGTATAATTCATATTTATATACACCATCTTCTTACCCAGCAAAAGGTGCTGAAAAGAACTGATCGTGACCGAACTGTTCTTCATGGTTGCGGCCGGATCGGGAGAATAGCTATTCCATTGACCGGAAAGACTGAAAAAATTCCGGTAAGCCAGTCTTCCGAATTTCCTGTACAGGCTGGCATCAACCGCTATCCTTTCCAATGAACTGACAGGTCTTTTACTGCTGTTTTCTTTTCGTAACATTTTCATCGGCTGGTAACGGAAAGCTATATATTGCCCTTTCTTCATTTTCCATTTCACATCCAGCAGCATATGCGTATTTACCCAACGGGCATCTTCCTTATCATTATACCTGTATACTCTTGTGTTCCCCCGGAACGATAAGAACAGTTTGTTCTTCAATAACACTTTGCGTATCCCCGTCCCCAATTCAGTGCTCCCGGCTGACAGGTAACTGTTGCCCGGGTTGGTATAGCCGTTTGCAGTTTTATTGAAACTGATATGATAGGAAAGACCCTGGTCCGTAAATTCATCGGCATACTTCAGGGAGACAGCTGTGTTCCCCATAAAATTTCCGGTCGAAAATATCCTAGACAGGTTATTTTTTTCACCGGTCGAAGAATCGCTGCTATTTCTTCCCTGGCTATACTGGGTAGCCGATCTCGAAAGTTCAACGCTCATCATTCCCTTTTCTCCAATAGACAGGCGATTAGAGATAGTGGTCACCAGCACCTGCCGCAGCATAGCGGGGTTGAATGCATCCGTTAACCCTGCCATTGACTGTGAAAAGGAAGAGACCGACAGGTTCGTTGTGGACCGGCTTCCATTTCCTGATCCGATACCTATCGACTTTACGATCCCGTTATTTGAAAAAGGTGAATTACTAAAAGGAAAATCCAATATCGAATTAAAATCAGTTTGTTTACCTGCGATCAGTACTACGGAACGTGTATTCGTTAACAGTTCGGTAGTGATGCCCTTACTCAGGAAATGCTGGAACGAAAGCGGGCCGGACGACAAAGCATTCTGGCCGATATCCAGGCGATTGATATTTAAGAAAAAGCGCTGTAAGCCGCTCAAAGAAAGTTTTTGCCGGGCGAGCCTGGTGATCACGGAAGGATCATTTAATAATTTTGTGATACTGGCCTGTTTCAGGAGACCGAATTCTTTGATCTTCGCCAGTAAGCCCGATTGTTCCCATTTGGTTTTATGGTGCTCTATCCTGTTAACCAATTCCTGCAAGGCTTTCATTTTAAGTACTTCATCCCGGAGACTGTTCAGTTCCGCGTTATCTGTTCTTTCTCCATTATTGATCTGTTGTTGTAATGCAGTTAAGAGCTCTTGCTTCCGGGAAATATCTTTTACAAAAGAAGGGTCAAGGAATTTCGCTTTTATTGATTTTATATCGGTTGTAACCAGGTCCTGCATCATTTTGATCTGCTGGACCTCGTTCTTTAAAAGTCCCTTATACCGGTCACTTATGGCTTCCAGTTCTGTTACCAGGTTTTGCTTTGCTTTTGTGATAATATCCTCCAGCGGGTTCTTAACCTGGTCCAGCAAACTGGAAGGGTTTATTTTTCCTGCCAGGCCTTTCTTTAATTGGGAGAGGTAATTTTCCCTGTCAAAATGGAAGGAGAACTGGAGAAGATCATTGCCTTTAAAATCTGACCAGGATTGTTGCCGGGAATCAATATCCAGCGGAATTCCGGCAACGGACCAGTCACTGGAGAAGTTAAAATTAGTATGATAGTATTGCTTCCCGCCCAGGTAGGACGTATCCAGCAAGCCTTCAGAGCTTATTGCAGCCGTATGAAAGACCAGCGGGTTTTTAAAAAGATTGCCCGTGATCCCTGCCAGTTCTTTTTGTGAATTACCGGTTAGCCTGGCGAATAATTGACTTTTACTATCCTTAAAAGAAGATAAGAATACCTGTTTGAAAGATGCGGCAGAATTCTTTAATTGGGCAAGCAGCGAATCTGTAAACAGGGATTTCGTGTTACCGGGACCCGGATATGTATATCCCGTTTTTTTGAATTGAGAAAAAGCAGCAGTGAAAACAAAAGAAAACCCTGAAGTAAAAAAAATTACTTTTATCAGTTGGTTAAGGTTCCTGGCAGTTGGTTTTGCCATCCCGGGTTTCTTTGTGTGATGAATACCTCTGTTTGAAAACCAGGAATAAGTTAAAAAGGAAAAAAATTGTTTTCGCAAAAAATGTCACCAACGACAAAAATTTGGGAACAAACGACAATTCAGTGATCAAAAATAGTATCGGGAAATAACAGGAGTCAGGAAAAACTATTTTTATTTATGGTCTTCGGACCGATCTTTTTTAATAAAGAGCCTACTTTTTCAGCCAACCGTATTTCACCTTTTTTT
>DASYLC010000293.1:0-9990 GCA_036009775.1 Chitinophagaceae bacterium | reverse complement strand
GGCAATAATACCGTTGGCAAACTTGATCCATTTGTCCCTGTCGCCCTGGTTAAAGAAAGCGTCACCAATGGCGAGATTAGCCTGGCTAACCTTACCATCTGTTCGTTTCAGGTTTTCAATACCCCTTAATGCAACAGCCCGGCAGCTATCCAGTAACTCCGGCTGATCCTGGTAATGAAATGTGTTTAATCCTTTTACAAAAGCTTCTCTCAATATCCCTATTTCGTATTCCAATGTCAGTTGTAACCAGCCCCATGCACGGATGGTCTGTGCCGCACCAACATAATCCCATTTCTCTTCTTCCGTTCCCCATTCGATGATCTTGTTCACATTGTTGCCCTGGCCATAATATACAGTGGCCCAGATGGAACCACCATTATCAACTGCTCCGCCGAGCATACTCATCTGTCCCCAGGTATCAGCGGTAGTATTGATCCCCCAATATTGAATATAGCGGCCGACAAATGTTCCGTCCACAACCACACCATACGTCGTTCCTGCACTGGCAGAGAACCAGGTAAAACCACCGATCACGCCGGGAAGGATATTTTCGACAGGTTGCCTGATCGCCGCATTGGGGTTAAGATAGGCGTCGTCAATTTTTTTCTTGCAAGAGCTGAGCGCAACCACACAGAAGCTGCCTGCCAGTATTGATAATTTTAAAAGTTTATTTTTCATACAAAAAATTTATTGTGTTACACAAACCATTTAATTAAAGACCAACTCTAAGACCAAGGCTCAGACTTAAAGGAGTAGGAGCACTACCCAGATCAAGTCCATATCCGCCCACACCTCTTGATCCGGGGTTGTTGGCATTTACGGCCGCGTCAGCGCCTGTATAGTTAGATAAAACAATGAGATCATTTCCTGTCATGAAGAAACTCATGGTCTTTACACCCCTGATAAATGGCTTGCCAACTTTATAGGTCAATGTGATATCTCTTAACCGGAACCAATTGATATCATGCTCGATGAACTCTTCATCTGGCATATTCAACGTATAATAGGCGCTTTGATAATAGGGAGTAACTATGATCGTATTGATGGTTGGAGTAGGTGAATTCTGGTTACCATCTGCCAGCACACCCTGGATTACCCGGGGGGTCATACGATCCGCTGTTCTTGTACTTTTACCGATACCGGTCAATACCTGGTCGGTACCATTATAGATATCGCCACCGAGCCTCAGGTCCCAGAGAAAATTCAGTCCCCAGTTCTTATACCTGAACGTATTCAGTGTTCCTAAAGTAAAGTCAGGCGTTCTCTCACCGATAAAACGGTTATCACCGGCAGCAGTCACCAATGGCAAACCGGTGCCGGGTGCGATCAATATCTGGCCAGCATTGTTTCTTTGATAAATAGAACCTGTAATGGCACCTGTTTGTTTTCCCCTGATCAATCCACCTCTTACATTGGAGATATAGGTATCCGAGTTATAGAAATCATTCAATGGCCCGATCGATTCAGGTAATGTTAACACTTCACTCCACATATGATTGAAGTTGAAGTTGACCTGCCAATTGAAATCCTTCTTCTTGACAGGAGTAAAACCCAAAACAATTTCCAGACCCTCATTGCGAAGCGAAGCTGCATTTGATGTATTCAACACATAGCCTGTAGCATAACTCGCCCTGTACCCCTGTGCGATCTGGTCAGTACATAAAACATTATAGTAAGACATGTCCAGCGTGATATTGCTCTTGAACAAGCGCATCTCTGTACCGATCTCGAATGTGCGTTGCTTCTCAGGCTTCAGGTCAGGATTGGTACCGTTGAATCCATATGTATAAGCCGGAACAATTGAACTGCTTAAATTATTGACAAAAACAGACTGGTTGGTATACGGATCATTGAGTCGCGCTGTATTCGCCATCGAAGCTCTCAGCTTCCAGTAGTTCAGGATATTTCCTTTCTTGATCGAAGGCAAAATGTCTGTCATGATAAGACTCAGGCTCGCTCCGGGATAATGATAGTTCCTGTTTTTCTTAGGGAGCGGAGAAGACTCTTCGAAACGAATAGAATAGGTTAAAAAAGCATAGTTCTTAAACCCGATGGAAGCTTCGGCGAAATAAGCCATTGAACGGAAAATGTTCAGGTTCGGCTTACCGAAGTAATTCCTAAGCAGACGTAGTCTCGAAGCAGGGGTCGTGTTGCTGCTATCCCAGGGATCCTGCGCTCCTGAAAGCTGCTTTCCACCTTTCCATAACCGTCCGCCTGATACAGAATCCACCACTCTTGTACCATACACACCATACGCTTCGGTCTGAAAATCCTGCCACATGGTACCAACAAGCAGCCTGGTAGTGAAATCACCTATCTTCTTTTTAGCAGTAGCGGTAATAGTATGGTTATATCCTTTATAGGTCCTGTAATAATTATCCTGCGCTCCCAGCGTGGTATTTACCAGCAGGAATGATTGCGGGTGCGTATATAAATATCCATCGTTGGTATAAGTGTCGTATCCAAAACGACCGGCAATGGATAACCATGACCATGGATTAATATCGATACCTGCGGAAGCGATCCAGCGGCTTATCTTATCACCGGCCACATTGTTCTTGGCGCTCCACAAAGGATTATCGTAGTCAGTGTTATAGTTGGCATTGAACAGGGTCAACTTTCCGCCATAATCATCTTCAAAATTGCGGATATCATTATTGGCCGGCCATTGGTAGAGTGCCATCAGGAAAGAACTCGCTCCTTTGATCGGTTTAAAATTATCAGCATTGGTATACGTAAGTGAAGGATTGAAAGTGATCATCTTCCCGATCTTCGTCGTATTGGAAAGTTTGACAGTGAACTTCTTATATTCATTATTAGGAATTACGCCACTGCTATTGAAATACTGACCGGATAAACGGAAGGAAACATTTTCCTTGCCATATTCCAGTCCTATATTATGTGTTTGTGCAAAACCAGTACGGAAGAAAGAATGAAGATTGTCAAACAAGGTTGTATTCGGAGCCCATTTAGGACCAAAAGAGGTGAACTGTCCTGACAATGGGGGAGCAGTTGGAACACCATTGCTGGTACCCGGGCCATATTCATTATTCAGTTCCGCAAAACGGGTATTTCTCATCACACGGAAATTGTTATCGTAGGTCACTATCAGCTTTCCATTGGTACCACCACCCCTTTTGGTAGTGATAACAATAGCGCCGTTACTGGCCTGGCTACCGTATAAGGCAGTAGCTTCCGGGCCTTTCAATACCGTGATCGTTTCAATATCATTCGGGTTCAGATCGGCCATACGGTTCGTGTTGTCCACGTTCCTGTTCGCTCCATCGGAAGCAAGACCAACACCACTACCACCATATGAATTCGAGTTGAATGAATTATTGTCAACGATAACACCATCCACGATAAAGAGGGGCTGGTTGGTTCCGCTGGTAGAATTGAAACCTCTCAATACTATACCGCTACCTGCACCGGCTGCACCACTTGTTGGCGTTACAGTAAGCCCGGCTATCCGGCCCTGCAACCCGTTCACAAAATTCTCCCGTTGGGTCTCCGCAACGTCCGTGCCGGAGATGGTCTGGGCCGAAAAGCCCAGTTCCCGTTTGTTCCGTTTCTGATCCATGGCCGTAACTATAACCTCTCCCATAGTATTATCGGCCGTTTTCAGGTTTATCCCTACGGTAGTGCCCGTTCCGGGTTTTACTTCCTGGGTCGCATAACCCACATAGGTTACTTCCAGTGTTTCATTGGGGTTCATCCGGATGGAAAATTTTCCATTGGCATCCGTTTGTACAATTCGCCGGGTGCCTTTTACCCTAACCGTAACACCACTGAGGGGTGTCTTATTGTCCTCAGAAAGGATCGTACCGGTGACGGTCCTTTCCTGTGCATGCACCGCTGCAGGCATCAGAAGCAACGCCATCGAGAGAACAAAGAACAATTGGAGAATTTTTCTCATAGCTGTTTTTTTTTGATATATTAATTAATAAGCAGTTCCATTCCTCCTGCGTCGGAATGACAAAATATTTGTTTTAATGAACAAATGATTCATTCCCTCTTCCGTTCTGCGAAACTTGCAGTTTCGCAGCTTTATTCTGTTCTGCGAAACTTGTAGTTTCGTAGCTTTTACATCCGTTCTGAGAAACTTCCAGTTTCGCAGCTTTATATAACTTTCACCCCCGCATCCACATAAGCTTTTAGCGTCGGGTCATCTGGTGATAGCTCCGTTATCAGCAGATCGATCTCACTAAGACCACAGACCTTGATCGGCTGGACCGAATTCATTTTTTCAGAGATGCTCAGGCAAACCACCTTCTTGGAGGATTCGATCATCGCCTTCTTTAATTGCACCACTTCCCAGTCATTATCGGTGATACCGTGTTCAGCATCGATCGCATTGGTGCCCAGGAAACAGATATCGGCCTTCATTTGCCGGATCTTGGCAATCGCTTCAGAGCCAACAGTTATCTTGGAGTTCTTTGAAATTTTATCCCCGATCAATATCACTTCAATATTGGGGTGATGCATATATTCCAGAATGGCCGGTATACTTCCGGAAATAAAAGTCGCTTTTAGTTGCGGGGGGAGTGAGCGGGCCATTTCCATTATGGTGGTGCCGCCACTGGTCAGAACGAACATACCATTCGTGATCAGCCGGATCGCTTTCTGGGCAATGGTCTGTTTTTGATTCTGTGAATAAACACCGTTTGTAGGGAAATACACCTGGTTGAAAGAATGGGAGAGAGCCCCGCCGTGCACTTTGATCACTTTACCTTCTTCCGCAAGCTCCTGCAGGTCACGCCGGATCGTATCCTCCGATACATTGATCTCAGTGCATAGCGAAGATGAAAGGACCTTATTATGCAGGTTCACCTGGTGCAGTATATAAGCCTGCCTTTCCTTTTTAAGCATTCGTCAGTTTTGTCTGGCTAATGTAATATAAATTCCTGCACAAAAACGCAGAATCCTGAAAATATTTGCAGAATGTGGAAAGTGCGGGGAAAGACTGGTTTATGGTTTATCGGTCATAGTTAATGGTTGGGGAGTCTTTAAAGCCAGTAGCACTGAGGGTATTACAAGGGTATTACAAGAGTATGACAGGTGCAGGGCAGGTTTTTTAACGCGTTTTGGGATGCAGGGTTTTTGCGGGTTTTATTTAAAAAAGATCCCGCCGGGCATTACCGGGCGGAATCATCATATAATAATTATAGCTAGTGTCTCAGTTTGAAATTGCAAGAAATACAGGAACACGGATACACAGACCGGAAGGATAAACACGGATTGATTTAGCTATGCTAATTTCAGGTCGAACGCGACAACTGATCCTTTATATGCTGTTTACAGCATATGAATCCGTGTTCACCCGTCGTATCCGTAAAATCCGTGTGCGTGCATTTCAAACTGAGACACTACTTAATTATAGCAAGCGAATTATTTCCCAAACGTAAACCGGGCGGTAAAACCAATGGCCGCGGGCTCAAAATTGATCTCATCCACGATATTCAGTTCCGGCTTCCAGTCAAGCGAGATATTGAGGGGAATATTATTGAATTTATAATCCAGGCCGACCACACCCTGTGCACCGAAATTGGTCTCGGTGCTTGTCTTCTGTGTATTCGTATTTACATTCTTTACAAACCCGATATAACCACCGGCGCCATAGAAATAATTCAACCCGGCTGCAGAAAGCGGTTTATGGAATTCGATCAATGCACCCAGGGCCAGCGGATCACCAAAAGTGAACAGGCCTTCAATTGCGACACGGGGACTGATAAATTGTTTGAGTGAAACAGAATTACTCTGCATGGCATTCGAACTGCTGAGACGAACACCCAATGCCGTTCTGTAACCGGGATCAGCAATATTTTCCTGGGCAGAGGAATTAATTGCTGTGAGGATGCCGGCCGCCAGCAAGCATACAGTGATGATTTTCTTCATGGTGATTTTATTTTACTCTGGGGTAACGCAAAAGGATGACCAGAAAGTCTAAATGAAATGTTACAAAGAGACTAGAACGAGGGAAAAGAGAAAAAGAGTTAACGGAAGACCCCGTAATACATAGCAAGTACCCTGCTGATGCAGGGCGGTTTAATATGCTTTTTATTTAGTTTAACAAATGCTGATCGTTAGGAACAATCAACAACGGCGTGAACTATGATAAGAAAGTAGAAATTTTGCATTAACTCTTTTACCATTTTTTCTCCTTTTAGACTCTTAGCCTTAAAAGAGATCGAACTTCGTCTTCGGCCTTCTCTCCTCCAGCCACTGGAAATCTGGGAGCCGCATTTCGGAAGGGGATTTTTGTTTCATCGGCCAGATCGTACCGGTAACGGCACTGCGGAATACAACTTTCTGGAGTTCCTGTTTAACAAAGTAGATATCGATGAGATCCGATTTGGATTCATTGACACCGGTATAAGCGCTGTCATTATCCTGTATATAATAGATACATTCGGCAAAGCCACGGGCCCGTACCGAATCAAGATCGCCGTTAGAGAAATAGCCATCCATCCGGGTTGATTTTACCTGGTTATAGACCCCGGGTTCGATCATATTCACCATAAAGCTGTTCTCAAAGACCTTTATATGGTCTGCTTTCTTGTTCTTCGTGAAGACATAGATCGTATCGCCGGTGATCTGTGTTTTTTCTTTGGCCCATACCACGGGGTTTTGAAAAAGACGGAACGTGGAATCCTTAAAAGAATAGAATAAACTGTCGCCGACGGATTGCAATGAATCGGTGAATATCTTTACATGGCGGTAGGCTTCCAGGTAGCGGTTGGTACTGTCCTTGTTTGTCTTATTCAGGTCCACCAGTTTTGTTCCCGTTACCGTGTCTTTGATAAGCGTTGAATCTTTTTGCCCATACAGGTCGGTAAGCCGGGCGGAGAAAAGAGTATCGGCGGTAATATAGATCGAGTCCTCATCCTGTTTGATGATCATCAGGGGTTTGCTGGTGGCAAGCATCCTGTTCCTTTTACTGTCCTGGTACACATTCCCGGCAATGATCGTCGTGCCCTGTGCTGAATCGACGATGACCACATTCCCTTTGGCATGCCGGATACCCGTACTGTCATCGATCGCTATATTATCCGCGACAATGGTGAGTTTTCCATCTTTAATGACGGGTCGTCCCCCGAATTCGGCCTTCCCGGTCTGCAGGTTATAATACCCATCTCTTGTTTCAATCGTCCGGCCGCTGCTGTCCTTTATAATTGTAAAAGCGATAAAACGGGCGATCTGGGATTGTGTATTATATATTAAGGAGTCGGTTTTGATATTATAAGCCGGGTCCTTCAGCTCCACGTTCTGTTTGAATATGACATCGTGAAGCCCTGCATAATAATAACCCTCCCGGCTGGTAAGCACCGTTTTTTTATTGAGCACCGTGCCGCCGTGTTTGTAGATCCCGATATCCGTTGTCATGTCATACTCGAGATCGGGTGTTGTCAATGTACCCTTGCCATCGGTCAGCCGTACACCACCATCAAGATAGGCGAGTTTTTTGTCTATAAAATAACGGAGATGGCTGGCATAGATATTCGCGGTATCGGCATCGTTGATATGCACTTTGCCCCAGGCCTCAAAAGTGCGGGTCCTGTTATTGATGACACAACTGTCGCAATTGAAATAGGACGTGCCCTGTTTCAGCCTCACATTTCCAGCCAGTATCTGCAGCTGTGTGGAATCATTGATCTTCAGTAATTCCAGTTTCCGGACACCCGGCAATATCTCTACCAGCCGCGAACTGTCACCCGGATCAGTTGCAGTGGAAACAGGTGGTATGACCTGTGCGGACGAAAGGACAGGGGCGCTAAAAAGCGCTGCGAATAAAAGACAGTAAAATAATTTAACGACTCGCATTATTAATTGACGCGAAGAGTATCCTTGGGCGCAGGCGAAGTTATCGGGCCGGTCTTATCTTTTCTGCCAAAGATTGACAAATTAACGTAGCGTTTGGGATTGAGGCGCAGGTCATCGACCAGGATCTCCACCGCCAGGATCGCATCGTTTAATTTGTTGTAAAGGGTCCTGTCGTTGATCAGTGCACCCAGTGTGCCATCCTTGCTCGCTATTTTTGCAACAGTGGCTTTCATCTGGCTGAGCATCGTATTGAATGAATCGATCGTGGGCTGCAACTCCAGCTTTGCCAGTTTTTCAGAAGCTATTTTCGCATTGCCGATCGTGGCATTGATGTTCTCTGTATTCTTTTTCAGTTCAGCGGTCAGGTCGGCTGCATTATTCAGCGTTCTTCCAAGCGGTCCTGTCTCCGAGTTCAGCAAACTATTCAGCGAACTGGAAGCCCTGTTCAGGTTCTCCATCGTCTGCATGATATTCCTCTTATTCTCGAAACTGAATATAGCATTGGCACCGCTCAACGTGCTCTTTAAGGAATCCAGCACATCTCTTACTTTGGCCAGTGTGGGATTCAATTGTGCTTTTACATCACCCAGTATACCATTGTCCACTCTTGTCCTGAGTGTATCACCGATCTTGAGATATTCAGTTGAATTGCCTTTTTCAATCACAATAAAAGAAGCGCCTACCAGGCCCGATGAAATAAAAGCCACGGAGTTCCTGGGAATATTCACATCACGGGTCAGGTTGATGGTGACAATAATGCCACTTACATCTTTATCGAGTTCTTTTTTATCGGCAACAGAACCAATAGGAAGACCATTGATCTTTACTTCATTTGATTTTTCCAGCGTACCCAGATCACTGAAAACGGCATAGATCTTCTTGCTTTTACTGAACAGGTTCTTGCCCTTCAGGAAATTGAAGCCAATTATCAGGATGGTGAGGGCTGTGATGGTAAGAATGCCAACCTTTGTTTCGTTGCTGATCTTCATTCGGTTTCTTTTGTGGGGGCCGTGGCCCGGAACAGGCGGCAAGATAACCAATTATTTGTAAACGTATTAGAGAGAGCCCACAGCCCGTAGCTCATAGCCCATAGCCCAAAGCCCACAGCCCACAGCCAAACAATAATACTCCCTCCCTGCTAACAGCTAGCCGCTAAAGGCTAACAGCTAAAACTTAAAACCCTTTCTTCTCCTTACCGTCGTCGTCATTCTTCTTCGCCTTCTCTTCCAGCTTCTCTTTGTATTTTTTTAATGCCGTAAAGATATTCCCTACAATTTCTTTTTGACCGGCTTCGCTCGTGATATACTCTTCTTCTTCTTTATTGGATATAAAGCCGATCTCTACCAGTATGCTTGGCATCGCAGTTGCCTGGAGTACCCAGATACCCTTATCATTTCTTTGCTTAACCCCCCGGTCCACCCGGCCCGCATCTTTGAATTCTTCCTGGATATAAGAAGCAAGGTTGAGGCTTTTCCTGAAATAATTTTGTGCATAAATGAGCATCCTGACTTTTTCATTGGGATCAGAGGGGTCGGGGAGGGTAAGGGTAGAAGTGGAATCGATCTCACCATAAAAATCTTCCGGATCGTTGTCTTTGTGCACGAAATTCATTTTCGATTCATTCTTATTCACGGCCCACAGGTAGGTTTCTGTTCCTCTGGGTTTGTTCTCCACCCATACATTCTCGTATTCATATTTATAGGTAGTACGTTTATAGGTCTTCTTGCCTTTTTTATAGGAGGAAGTAACGGGGATCTTATTCACCACACGCCTTTCATACCACCCACCCGGCTTTTTACCTGCAGAATTGCAGTGGATAGCAATAAAAAGATCGCCGTTGGATTCATTGGCGAGGTTAGCACGGTATTTCAACCCTGCATCGATGGTCTTTCCGTTACCGGGTACGATATCCGTTTTACGGGTGAAGACGATTTTCATATCGGGGAATGCTTTGGCAATTGTATCACCCAGCTTCAGGGAAACCTGCAGGGAAACATCGGCTTCCGTTGCCGTAAGACCCCTGGCACCGGGATCCAGACCTCCATGACCGGGATCTATAACGATCGTTTTGATCGGCTTGCGATGACCATCCTGGCCAAAGCTATTTGTATAATAAAAAAAAACAGGCAGTAATAACAGGACGGGGATTGTTCTTTTCATCAGGAACTT
>DASYLC010000292.1:0-3524 GCA_036009775.1 Chitinophagaceae bacterium | reverse complement strand
TGGATGTAGGACTGCTGGAGTTTTGTTTACGGGAACACCTGAACAAGATCGCGCTGCGAAGGATGGTCGTATTCGACCCGTTAAAGATCGTTATCACCAATTACACAGGTGAAGATGAAATATTACCCGGTGAGAATAACCCCGAGGATCTAAAGGGTGGGGTACGGGATATCCCTTTTTCCAATGAGATCTATATCGAACGGGATGATTTTATGGAAATTGCACCGAAGAAATATTTCCGGCTGGCACCCGGGCAGATGGTGCGGTTGAAATCCGCTTATATCATCAAATGTGATGAAGTGATCAAAGATGCGGAGGGAAAAATAACCGAACTGCATTGTTCCTATATTCCCGAAAGCAAAAGCGGGAGCGATACCAGCGGTATCAATGTTAAAGGTACCCTGCATTGGGTAAGTGTAAAGACGGCTGTTTCAGTAGAGATCAGGGAATATGATCGTTTATTCCGGGTGGAAGATCCTTCTGATGAAGAAGGTGATTTCAAAGAATACCTGAATCCTGACTCGTTGAAAGTGGTGACTACGGCTTTTGCAGAGCCTGAGCTGGCCAAAGCAAAATTTGATGAACGTTACCAGTTCATCCGGAAAGGGTATTTCTGCCTTGATAAAGATACAAGTCCGAGCCGGGTCATCTTTAACCGGACCGTTACATTGAAAGATGCCTGGGCGAAAGAATCCAAGAAAAGCTAAGAGCCTAGAAAGAGTATAAAGAGCTTAAAAAGAGGGTGTCTGCTCTTATATATTTCCACTTAACTTTTGCAGAACCCAAACTGGCTAAAGTAGTGCCTGTAACGGATAAAAGAATAGAAAGGATATTCAGGATCTGTATGATCATGGGGCTTTTGCTTTTGGTCATTGGTATAATTGCTAAAATATTTGATCTGCGTATGGTTGGCGAAGTTCCCTCAAGATCGGGTGGAAAAACAGGTGTCAATACATCAGGCAACGGAGTTATCATCATTGGTCTTATCATGCTGCTGGCGGGCATGTATATTCAATCCCCTTCCAGGAAATCGAAGGAAAACTAAGAAAACCCAAAAGCCTTAAAAACTATAAACAGCTTTAAATAACAAATCCCCTCTTTTCTCTCTTTTTAGACTCTTAGTCATCATCGTATCATCAACCCCGCCGGGTCCTTTACAAAAAGATAAGCATCGCTTTCCACGAAATCATTGGACTTGATCTCCACTGCGACAGGTTTGCCATCTTTCAATGAGAATTTCGCCGGGTAGATACCATAACCGATATTGGAATAAGTTACCCTGAACTCATCATTGTCCATATAATCCATATAACCCACGAGATCCGGGTGATTCCCGAAACGGCAGATCAGCCTGTTATCGGCTTTGCTGATCGATATCTTGCCATATATAGTATTGAAATAATCCCCGGTGAATTCATCCAAAGGGATATTCATTGTATTCTTCCTCTCCACTCTTGTCTTCAATGCCTGCACCTGTGCATCCACTTCTTTTTGGCCCTGTACAAAGAAACCCCATTGGAATTTGCTCCTGTCTGTATAGGCAACACCTAAGTAGGCGTCGAGGATCTGGTAGCGTAATGCTTCAAAGAAATTCTGGTTATCATTATTGGTAAGAATCGTGATACCGAGTTTTTCTTCAGGAACAAAACAAACATTGGTCACATGACCAAAAGCGCCACCGGTATGCCAGTACACCTGCCTGCCATTATAATCGGTAGAATATACTCCCAGCCCATATCCGCGGAAATGCGTGGGATAAACAGTTGACTTGCGGCTGCCGGTCAGTATATTGATATCTCTTGTTTTTTGCAACACTTCCCAGGGTAATATCCTTTTACCTTCATAGCGTCCGCTGTCCAATTGCATAAGCAACCAGTGCGTAAGGTCCTTTACATTGCTTACCATGCTCGTTGCAGGTCCGAGATTATCTACATTGTCAAAAGGAATTTTGGTGAGAGGGCTGTATAAATTATTATGAGGTGAAGCGACATTCTTTCTTTCCGCAAGGCCTGCCGTATTCATATACGTGTTGCTCATGCCCAGGGGGCCGATAATATTATCTTCCACATATTTTTCCCAGGTAAGTCCTGTTACTTTTTCCAGCACCTGCCCGGCTACCAGGAAACCGGAATTACAATAACCATAATCCTGCCTGAACTGCCCGGGAGGTTTCAGGTACCGCATTTTCCAAAGGATGGAATCTTTGGGCAGGTTGGAATCCCAAAAAGTGAAATCACCCTGGAATGTTTTGGTACCCAGGCGGTGACAAAGCATATCCTTTATTGTTGCCATCCTGGTAGAGTTGCTATCATAAAGCCTGAACCAGGGAATGTATTGCGTTACCTTATCATTCAGCGACAATTTCTTCTCAAAATCCAGTTTGGCCAATGAAGTGCCCGTGAACAGTTTTGAATTGGATGCAATGATGAAGAGTGTATTCTCATCCACTTTCTCTTCCTTGCCGAACTCTCTTACACCATAGCCCTTGCTCAGGATCACCTTTCCGTCTTTTACTATAGCGATGGAAAGCCCGGGGATCCGCCATTGCCTCATATTTCTTTCTATATAGCTGTCGAGACTATCCCTTATAAAAGACGGAGTTTGCGCAAAGGACAGGGTACCAAGCAGGAGACAAGGGATAAAGAATACCAAACGAAGTATTCTTGTGGAGGCGGCAAGCTTCATATAAGTGAATTAGGGGATGAAAATAAGAATAAAAGATAAAACCCGCAGTTATTACCATCGCCAGCGTCTTGTTAAAACCAAAACTTTCTCGCTCGCATATCTCCTCCAATGAGCGTTTCGCTGATGAAGCCTCATCCGTTCCCAGGATAGGTTAACCGGGGAAAAATTTCAACGAAGCTCTTCCATGATCCCGGCTTTCGTTGTTGGGAATGGCACAGACCAGGGATATATCAGGGATATACCCCTATGTAATGGCAGGCCCGGAATTTGTGAGAGTTCTCTTGAAAAATCTTCTATGCTTATACAGAATTGGCGAAAAATACTGGTATTCGGTTTACTTGTTACGATTGCATGGGGTTGCCGTTTTTATTTTGATACGACAACAGATCAACAATATACTGTTCAAAAACAGGAGACCTCCCGGGAGCGTGGACGTAATTATGTTTTCACGATCTGCGCCGGGTGTCATATGGATTTCAAAACACACAGGTTTACGGGTAAGTCGTTGAACGATCTGCCGAAAATTGCAGGACATTTATATTCATCCAATCTTACCCACTCGGTACAGTACGGACGACCTGATAAATATACTGATGCAGAACTATTTTATTTGTTGAAAACAGGTATTTCCAAAAACGGCCGTTTTATGCCCTATATGATGAAACCGATGATGGCCGATGAGGATATCAATGACATGATCATCTTCCTGCGTTCAGACGATCCTTCCCTTGCCGCAGAAGAAGTAAGCGCTGGCAAAACAAAGATCAATTTACTGGGAAAAGCCGGTATCCGTTTTTTAATGGGTCCGCAATCCTATAATAAAGGCGTGCCCCGGGCGG
>DASYLC010000291.1:0-5188 GCA_036009775.1 Chitinophagaceae bacterium | reverse complement strand
CAATGTCATTAAGTTAAGGAAACGGCTAAAGCCGTTCAGAGATTCTCTGCCTTTTATAGCCCACGGTTTAAACCGTGGGCTATAAAAGATCGGCTCCTATAAAAAATTTATTTTAAACCGCTATGGAAGTGGTTGTGGTTTTGGATGCGCGCCAACACCCAAATTTGTTTCTGCAATCTTATTAAGTACTGGATACATATCCTATTTAAAGCACTTTGGGGCTGAATAGAAAACTCGTTAACCCTTCGCAAACGCAGTGATCCCTTCCACCAGCACATCAAGATTCTTAATTGTTGTATAAACATTGGGTGTCACCCTTATCCCTTTGATATTCTCCCATTCGATCCCCACGGTATGTACCCTGTATTTCTCTAACAGGAATGAATCGAGTTCACCCGGTTTATGGCCTTCAAAACCGATATTGCCAATGGCGCAACCCCATTTGGGGTGAAGGGATGTATTGATCTTTATTTTCGGGATATCCTTTACTTTTTCCATCCAGTAATTCTTCAGGTAATGCAGTCTTTTTTCTTTCCGTTCACTGCCGATCATTTCGTGGAACTCGATAGCTTTGCCGATGGCCTGTTCTATGAACATCGGGCGGGTGCCCAAATTCTCAAATTTGCGGATATCTTCTTTCAACGGATTGTCGCTGGTGGCGAACAACGGATATATTTTTTTTATTTTATCCTTCCGTACATATAACATCCCCGAGCCGATCGGCGCATACAACCATTTATGCAGGCTGGCAGCAAAATAATCCGCATCGAGATCCGGTATGGTAAAATCAAAATGCGCAAAACTATGCGCCCCGTCCACGATCACTTCTATTCCTCTTTTATGCGCTTCCTGTGCGATCTTTTTCACCGGGAGTATCTGCCCGTTCCAGTTGATGATATGCGTGATATGGACCACTTTCGTCCTGGAAGTAAACGCATTCACATACTGCTGTACCAGATAGTTCTCATCTTCACTTGGTAATTCTAAATTGATCCATACCATTTTGATCCCGTCCCTTACTTCCCGCTGCTTATAGGCATTGATCATATTGGGATAATCCTGCCTGGTAGCCACTACTTCATCGCCGGGTTTTAATTGCATTCCAAAGATCACGGTCTCCAGTCCTTCCGATGAGTTACGGTTGATAGCGATCTCTTCGGCATCGCAGCCGGCCACTTTCGCCAGGTTTTTTCTCAAGGGTTCCCTGCCCTGGTCCAGTATCCTCCACATGTAATAACTGGGCGCCTCGTTGCAATAATCGTAATAACGTTTCATCGCATCCTGTACCGTTTTCGGCGCAGGGCTCACGCCACCATTGTTCAGGTTGATCAGCGAAGGCGATACCGTGAATGCCTGTTGTATATAATACCAGAAATCTTCTTCTGTTGCTAATTCACCGGGAGGGATGCTCTCAGCTTCCCGTAACGCGGATTCAAGATTTCTTGACCATGCAGGCTTGGAAAGCGTGGTGAAAAATGTAAGCGCGGAAAATGTTCCGGCCTTTCGTAAAAAATTGCGGCGGTTGTTCATTTACCTAAGGTACGCAGATATTTTAAGGTAGGATAGTCATCAGTTCAAGGCCACCGCTAACAGCTAGTGCCTGACCGCTTCTCTCTCTTTCAACAATCCTTCCATCTTCTCCAGTCTCGCTTTTATATCCTCTATTTCTTTACTTGTCTTTTGCAGCTGCATTTTCAAGATCCCGTTCTCCTGCTCCAGCTGCCGGATCTTCTGCGTCCGTTTTTCCAGCGCCTGTATCGCGATCAGGTTCACACCGTCGAAATCGGCCGAATTGATCGTGGTATCGTTGCCGATCGATCCATAACGGTCCTTACCAAAAGCTGCATAAAAATCCTGCGCCATAGGACCGTAGTGCCGGAACGTGGCAGCGTTCTGTTTTTTATAGTTCCAGCTGCTGAGCGGCATGCGTGCTATCTTTTGTAAAAAATCCTCGCCATTCACAGCTTCAAAGTTTTCTTTCAACCGTACATCGCTGGTCGTGCTCCAGGCATTGCTGCCAACTGTCAATACACAGCTTTCGCTGGTAATAGCAGCGGCACTGGTGTAAAACCGGTATCCGCCATCGAATCTTGCCCTGAAACTATTGTCGCCACCCGAATTCATAACGGTGGTGGTTGATCTGTCACCGATAACCAAACTACCGACCTGGCTATTCGTCGAGACATAGCTCCCGATAGCTATAGTACCATCACCGATCGCAGAGGTATGCGTTCCGATGGCAATAGCTGCATCACCGATCGCAATAGTATTATCTCCCATAGCTACCGAGGCAATACCTGCTGCAACGGTATTGTCGCCCATGGCCATCGAATAATTCCCGGCAGCAATGGTTTCATTCCCTATTGAGAAAGCGGCCCTGGCCGGGCGCTGGTGCTGGTGCCGAAAGCTGTGGCATAGTTCCCACCGGCAACCGTTTCCAAACCAGTAGCAACGGCCGCGTCACCACTGGCTTCTGTATCCCTTCCAAAGGCAACAGAATAAAACGAGTTGGCCTGGGTTCTCAGACCCATAGCAAATGAAACATACCCGGTTGCCGTGTCAGGTCTCCCGCGGCAAAGGAATTTATACCGAGCGCCTGGCTGCCATTCCCAAACGCTATGCCGCCGTTTCGTGTTTTGACCGAAGTACCCGCCGCCAACGAACCGTCGATATGACTGAATTGTAGTGTCGGACCCACTGTATTCAACGCCGCGTTCTCTTGCTGATTCAAGTTCGGGTAATAAATTTTTGTTACTTTAAAATTGAAACCGGGACCGTTAACACCATTTGCGTTGGACCGGAAAATAATATAGATGGAAGTATTATTGTCTTCATTCGTAACGATAAGATCGTCCGGGTTGGTGGACGTGCTGAGAAACCGGTGTTCATACCGCGTGCGGCATTGCGGGTAAGCCACATCGCTGATCCATAAGGTATCGCCTGAACCGATGCCGAAACCCGTTGCTACCGAACTTATTTTATAACCGAACCGGCCGGGCAGCCGGATATTTCCCTGCATATTGTTATTGTAATTACCAGTTCCTCCCGGGTCATACAGGCGAAATACGCTGTCGGTGATCTGCTGGATCGTGGCCGTATTGTCCATTGTATAGGTTTGGGCCGGCGTTGGGTTGCTGTTACTGTAAAAAAGTTTGCCCTGTGCCAACAGGCTACCCGTTACATGCAGATTGGCCTGGGATCCGGTCAATGCATAATCTGAATTGATACTTACATACGGCCTGGATGTATAAGCGATACTGTCCTGCACGGTCTGCCAGGTCGCATCCCCGCCTCCACCCGGCAATTCCGCCCATGCCGTACCGTTATGGAACCAAAAGCTGTTGGTATTGTCGAATACAAGTAATCCTTTCGCGGGTGAAGCAATACCCAGCCGGAAAGCAGAGGACATCCGCGGTACCAGCATACCCTTATTGGTGCTGGTCATATCCACGATCGCACTCGGATGGGGTGAGGTAGTGCCGATCCCTATATTATTCTGTGCCACCGAAACAAATGTTGAACCAGCGACAACCATGAGAAATACCAGCTTTTTCATGCTTCTTTTTATTTGTCATCAAAGTTGAACAAGTACTTCACGACAGGCAATAGCGAAAAGAGGTGAATTAGGGGTGGAGCCATTAGCTGTTAGCCCGCAATCACAGCCTTGCTTCTCTCTGCCCGCAATAACGCCAGCCCGGCTAAAAGCTAACCGCTAATAGCCTCTCTCCCTTTGGTCAGCTAACCAAAAAAAACTAACTTTCATCCCTGCCGCATAAAGGCATACCTACCAAAAAATAATATATGCAAATACTGGAGATCAAAGTGCTGAAAGGACCTAATTACTGGAGTGTTCGCCGTGCCAAGCTGATACAGATGAAACTGGATCTTGAAGAACTGGAGCAGCGACCCACGAATACGATACCGGGTTTCCGGGAACGACTGGAAAAACTGATTCCCACCCTGTTTGAACACCGCTGCAGTATCGGCAAAGCGGGTGGATTCTTTGAACGGGTGGAGGAAGGTACCTGGATGGGACATGTGATCGAACATATCGCACTCGAGATACAGACACTGGCAGGCATGGATACGGGTTTTGGCAGAACAAGAACACCCGATGGTGAAAAAGAAGGTATCTATTATGTGGTCTTTAGTTATATGGAAGAAGACGCAGGTCTCTATGCCGCCAAAGCTGCCGTCGCTATCGCCGAAGCACTGATCGCGGGCACTGATTACGATCTCGCCAATGATATACAACAAATGCGGGAGATCCGCGAAGATACAAGGCTCGGACCCTCTACCGGTTGTATCGTGGAAGAAGCTGCTAAAAGAGGCATCCCTTATATACGGCTGAACAAACAAAGCCTGGTGCAGTTAGGCTATGGCGTCAACCAGAAAAGAATAAGAGCTACGATCGCTTCCACTACTTCCAATATCGCGGTGGATATTGCCTGTAATAAAGAAGAGACAAAAATGCTGCTTGAAGCAGCCGAGATCCCGGTGCCAAGAGGTACAGTGATACGGACTGAAGAAGGACTGGATGCAGCCATCGAAAAAGTCGGGTATCCGCTCGTGATAAAACCGATCGATGGCAATCATGGAAAAGGTAACACCACCAATATTGTGAACAGGGAAACAGCCCTGAAAGCTTTTGAAGCGGCAAAAGCATTTAGCCGTTCGGTGATCGTGGAGCGTTTTATCACCGGTTATGATTTCCGCTGTCTCGTGATCAATAATAAATTCATCTGCGCCGCACTCCGCACACCGGCATCGGTAGTGGGTGATGGCAAAAACACTATTCAATGGCTGATCGATGAGACCAATAAGGATCCGCGTCGTGGTTTCGGCCATGAAAAAGTGCTGACACAGATCACCCTCGACCAGTTCAGCCAGAAAATGCTGGATGATACGGACATCACACTGGAAACCATTCCCTCAAAAGGAGAAAGAGTTTTATTGAAACCCACAGCGAATCTTTCTACGGGTGGTACAAGTAATGATGTAACGGATGAAGTGCATCCCGCGAATATTTTTATGTTCGAACGGATCGCTAAAATAATCGGTCTCGATATCTGTGGTATCGACGTGATGGCCATTGACCTCCGTACACCCGTTGCTGAAAATGGCGGAGCGATACTGGAGGTTAATGCGGCCCCGGGATTCCGGATGCATATTGAACCGGCAGAAGGGT
>DASYLC010000290.1:0-15305 GCA_036009775.1 Chitinophagaceae bacterium | reverse complement strand
CAGGGTGAAATTGCGGCGGGGCATCTGTTCATGCTGTGCCTGTTGTAATACGGCCAACCCGTTTGTAAAAGTGCAATCCCAGATCCGTAACTGCAGTCCCGGTTCAATATTGATGACCCGGATATTTCCATTACCCGCATTATTAACGTCGAGAAGATTCTCCCGGCCATCCTGCCAGTTTTTATACGACTGTATCAAATCTGAAAACGATGGTTTCCCGTAGTTATCTATGTAGTTAGTTTCATTCATGGTTGTACGGAATTTGGTTAAATAAGTTGGTTCAACATGTATTTACGAACCTTTATTAAAACACGGATTTACAGGCATCCAGAAAGGACCGATAGAGGTATTTTCATGAGCTTATATCAGTAATTCCGTAAGTTTTCCCGGAGAATTCCTATTAGTGAACCCCAAACACTTAAAATCAACTTATACAAGGCTACAGGTTTCCACTTATTTTTTTAACATGTGATTAGCTGATCAAAACGGTATGCGGCCGCATATATTGAAAAAATTACCGTTGTTACAATTTTAGATTTTCCCTGTTTATAACAACCCCTAACATTGGACCATGAACAAAACCATCCTGCTGTTATTACTGGTAAACCTATGCGCTCTTTCAGCCTGGAGCAATCCTGCTGATACTACTATTGAGAAAAAAAAATACTTCACAAAAAGACTGAGCACGACCATTAATCTCGATGGTAAACCGGATGAGGAAGCCTGGAACCAGGTCGAATGGGGTGGTGATTTTATCCAGTACCAGCCCAATGAAGGGAAAGCGCCTTCTTTTCCCAGCCAGTTCAAAATATTATACGACGATAAATTCCTCTACATCGCTTACCAATGTTTTGACAACGCACCGGATTCCATTGTAAAAAGAATGAGCCGGCGTGACCAGTTCCCCGGCGATTGGATGGAAATAAATATTGACAGTTACCATGATCTCCGCACCGCTTTCTCTTTTACACTCTCTGTATCGGGTGTACGGGGCGATGAGTTTGTTTCCAATAATGGTGACAACTGGGATGGATCCTGGAACCCGATATGGTATTCCAAAACACATGTACACGACAAAGGCTGGAGTGCTGAAGTAAAAATACCACTGAGCCAGCTGCGCTATGGTAATGAAAAAGATAAAGTGTGGGGCATACAGGTACACCGGAGATTGTTCCGGAAAGAAGAACGGAGTACTTGGCAATATATCCCGCAAAATTCAGGTGTATGGGTAAGCCGTTTTGGCGAACTGCACGGGTTAAAAGATATACCGACCTATAAACAGGTAGAGATCGCTCCCTATGTGATCATGCAGGCGGATAAATACAAAAAAGAACCCGGCAATCCTTTTGCAAAAGGCCTGGATGGGAAAGTAACTGGTGGTGTGGATGGAAAATTCGCCGTTACCAATGACCTGATCCTCGACTTTACCGTCAACCCCGATTTCGGGCAGGTGGAAGCCGATCCTTCACAGGTACGTATCGATGGTTTCCAGAATTTCTTCCCTGAACAGAGACCATTCTTTATAGAGAGCCGTAATATATTTGATTACCAGTTAACGGGTTCGCAACTGGGTGGAGATTATGATGCCGATCTTTTATTTTACTCCCGTCGTATCGGCAGTTCACCGCATGGTTATCCCCATACCGGTCCCGATGAATTTGTAAAATACCCGCAGAACACATCGATACTTGGCGCCGCGAAATTCAGCGGCAAAACAAAAAAAGGATTCAGTATCGGTATCCTTGAAAGTATTACACAGCGGGAAATGGCCACCATTGATAAGAACGGGCAAAGAAGAAAGGAAATGGTGGAACCACTGACCAATTTCTTTGTGACAAGATTTCAAAAAGACTTTAATGGTGGTCAAACCATCATTGGCGGTATCATTACCGGTGTTAACCGGGAAAAAGGGCTCAGTGATATATTGCATCGCAGTGCTTATTCCGGTGGTCTTGACTTTGTACATTTCTGGAAGAACCGCAGCTGGTATGTAAGAGGCAATGTAGTGTTCAGCCAGGTAAGAGGAACTAAAGAAGCGATCTATAATACACAAACCGCTTTCGAGCATTTGTTCCAGCGTCCCGATGCGGATGAAGTAACACTGGATCCTGATCGCACTTCATTGACCGGTACCGGTGGCACGGTCCGCTTTGGTAAATCAGCCGGCAAATCAGGAAAACATGGAGAGGTCTTCAAGTTTGAAACAGGTTTTACCTACCGCTCTCCCAGCCTTGAATTGAATGATATCGGTTTTATGCTTACTGCCAACGAGATCAATCATTTTACCTGGGCCGGTCTGCAGTTTCAAAAATCGTTCTCTATTTTCCGCCAGGCAAGGATGAATATCAATCATTGGGCGAAATGGGATGGCAGCGGCCGGTTCATTTTCGATTTCATCAACTTCAATGCGCACGCGACCTTTAAAAACAACTGGCAAACCGGTGGAGGACTTTCCTATAATCCATTTGAGATTTCTAACAATGCGTTGCGAGGATCTTCCGCAATGCGCAGACCGATCGGTATCGGTCCTAATTTTTATGTGAGCAGTGATTCCCGCAAAAAAATATACGGGCAAGTGAACCTGGGAGGCTTCGCAGGTTTTGAGAATACGGTCAAAAGCAGGGACTTTAGCCTGTCGCTTATATTCCAGCCCTTGGATGCGCTCAATATCAGTTTGAGCGGAAGTTATTCTTATTACTGGAGGAGACAGGACCAGTTCGTGGAGAATATCAGTTATAATAACCAGACCCGTTCGATCGTGGGAGAGGTAACGCAAAAGACACTTCGTTTTACCGCCAGGATCAATTATAATATCACCCCTGATCTTACGCTGCAATACTATGGTCAGCCATATATCACCCGTCCGTTATACAGCCATTTCGCGTATGTTTCCAGCCCGATGGCCAAAGAATTCAACGACCGGTTCCATATATTCACCCCCAACGAGATCAGTTTTAATAACGGCACGTATTCGATCGACGAGAACCATGATGCCATAACGGATTATAGTTTTGGTCAGCCAGATTTTAATTTTGTGCAGTTCCGTTCGAACCTGATCGTACGCTGGGAGTACAAACGGGGTTCGGAGTTATTCCTGGTATGGTCGCAGGGAAGCACGGCGGATGCGTTCAATGAATTGGACACACCTGTTTTCAACAGTTTGTTTGATAATGCATTTGGGGGTGATGCAGGTCGAAATATCTTTTTAGTAAAATGGACCTATCGGTTCCTGAAATAGTCGGGAATACCGAAAGTCCGCAAGACCGTAAGGAGTGATGACGATACTTCTCACGGTTTTTTTGTGCATAGCCGTCTTCCCGGCTTTCTGACTTACGGGCTTACGAACTTCAGTCTTTCTGGTGTAATAGTTGTAGTATAGCAGCCAGTCACCACCAATATGTTCAGACGCAAATCAAATAATCAAAAGAACTACACCCAATATAACCGGCTTCGGCTGGTCAGGGGTGGCAAAGAATATTTCTCCCTCCTGCTAAAAATGATCGGTGAAGCCCGTTACTGCATCCACCTCCAGTATTATATATACCTCGAAGATGAAACGGGAATTATGGTGACCGATGCGCTGAAAAAAGCTGCGGCAAGGGGCGTACTGGTCTACCTCCATATAGATGCCTATGCTTCCAAAAAATTCTCCAGAGAATTCATGGCAGGTATCGAAGAAGCGGGCATCCGTTTCAAACGTTTTAAGCCTTTCTTTAAAAACCGCAATTTTTATTTTGGAAGACGCATGCATCACAAAGTATTCGTGGTGGATAGTTTGTATTCACTGGTAGGCGGCATCAATATCTCCAACAATTATAATGATACAGAGGAAGCACCTGCCTGGCTGGATATGGCTGTGCATTGTGAAGGAGAAGTTTCGGCGATGCTCCACGATACCTGCCGCAGGATGTGGGGGAAAAAGATCCCTGCTGATAATATTCCGCCGGGAACGCCGGAGAAGTTTTACAAAACCATTCCCAAAGAAGAACAGCGGCAGGTGGCCGTCAGCCGTAATGACTGGGTAAAAAAGAAAAGCGAGATCTGGAGAAACTATGCAAATATGTTCAATCATTCGCAGAAAGAAATACTGATCATGTGCAGTTATTTTCTTCCTGGCTGGGCCTTCCGGAAACAATTGAGCAGGGCGGTAAAAAGAGGTGTGAAGATCCGGGTGATCCTTGCGGGTGTTTCGGATATTATGGTGGCCAAACACGCGGAGCGTTTCCTTTATGACTGGATGCTGAGAAATAAGATCAGTATCTATGAATACCAGGAAACGGTATTGCATGCCAAGGTAGCAATGTATGACAACGAATGGTCAACGGTTGGTTCCTTTAATGTAAACAATATTAGTACCTATGCCAGCCTGGAACTGAACGTGGATGTAAAGGATCCTGTTTTTGCGGGTGAACTGAAAAAAAAGCTGAAAGAGATCATTGCCACAGGTTGTAAAAAGATCACGGAAGAGAACTATAAATCTTCTACCAATATCTTTAAAATACTGTGGCAACGGCTCTGCTATACTTTTGTGAACGGCATGCTGAAGGTATTCACCTTTTATTTCAGGCAGGAATAAATCTAACCTAACTATTATACTGCTTTATAACAATGACCTTTGTATGTTCTTCTTCGGGGTGAGGTCAGATGTGCCGAAGAATGAATCCGGCTTTAAGCTAATTCCCTTTTATCCGTCTTAATAAACTCAATAATGCTTCCCGGTTCCACCCTTTGAATCGTCCCCGCTGTACCAGTAATTCATTATCCCCCGGGTATTGCAGAAAATAATAAAAAGCAAACCGTGCATGGAGGTCACGCCAGCCGATCATCTGTCCAAACCGCAGATCGTTAAAGACAAGTGTATCACCCCAGTACTGGATCGCATAATACCCCTGGGAAAAACGAACCAGGTTCCGGAGATCTTCTTTACCCGTACTGTCGAGATAAGGAGTCATCGCCGTGTCGTTACGCGGCAGGAACAGCAAGTCCATCTGTTTCTCTTTATCGAACACGGAGCGATAGCCAATATAATATCCCGAATCGTTTGACGCCACCACAAACCATAACCAGTTATTAAAAGGAGTGGGCGTGGTAAAATAACTATTATAAGCGATCTGTTGTTTATGAAAAATGGTCTTTACATCATGATCGATCTTCATTTTATTCAACCCGCAGTATAAAAGATAAATGGTACTCATTCCTACTCCGAACCTGATCCACCATTTTCTTTTGGGATGTTTGTTCCGTAAGATCAGCAAAGCCGTAAAAGCGATCCCCAGCCAGATGGAATACAAAGGATCGGCTACAAAGATCCAGTTGTACGACACCCGGTAATGACTGAAAGGTTCGAACCATCCGACGCCGTAAGCGTTCATCCCATCCAGCAATAAATGGATAAAAGCCTGGATAGCGAAGAACGCTATCCATTTCTTTAAACTGATATCGTGCGGTCTTCGCCATCGCTCGGCTATCATGCCCAGCGGCACACTGATCAATAAAGCAAAAAGAATGGAGTGTGTAAAGCCCCGGTGTGCCAGGAGATTCTCCGATTCGCTGGTCCAGAAAGAGGCCAGGAAATCAACATCGGGAACACTTTGTGCCACAGCCCCGAGGAGCATAGCCCTTTTACCCAGTTGTTTGCCGGCAAAAGCATCACCCATGCAGGCGCCTAATGCAATATGTGTAAGTGAATCCATTCCTGTCTGTCCTCCATATACAAGAACAACACCAGTTTTTACCGCTTCACTAGAACCGGTTTGATATTCCCGGAAAGGATCAGCGAAGTGGTAGTTTCACCATGCAGGAATAATTTTTCCACGACAGCCTCGAGCTCCTTGCTGGTAGCAACCGCCACTTTCAGCAACATGCTGGCGTTGCCCGTCACCGAATGCCATTCAATGATCTCGGGCATACTGTCAAAAAGATTGACCATTGCAATATGCGTCATGTTATTCGCTTTAAAACCGATAAACGCACGGATGGTAAGGCCGATATGGTCGAGGTCGAGGGTAACGGAAGATCCCTGGATGATACCGGCTTCCTCCATTTTCAGGATACGGTCAGCCACAGCTGGCGCGGAAAGTCCCACCCTCCTGCCGATCTCGGTGTTGGATATCCTGGCATTTCCGAGAAGTTCCTGGAGAATGTTCAGGTTCAGTTCATCCAGTACCTTTACTATTTAATTTTTTGTCCATAAAAAAGATCGAAATGAAAGTAAGACGATCAAATTCCGTTGAATTAAAAGCAGTCAGCACATTTCAAAACCGCAATTTTGTTACGCAATTCAACAACAAGGATCAAATGTAATATTTTGACTCAACCCAAACTGCAAATACTTTTATTACCCTTGTTTTTGTTTTGCTCTGCGCTTGCAGCACAAACCAGTTCAGCTATTAAAACGCACAATATGGAAAATACACTCGCTCCTGTGTTAACGGACCGGGAACAATTAAGCAGGCTCAATGCACAGTTCATTCAGAATTTCCTGGACCAGGATGTTGTTGCTCATAGCAAGATCATCCACGAAGATTTTATTTGTATCGAAAGCAGCGGTGCGATCGTATCCCGCGAGGTCTACCTGGAAAACTGGGCCACGGACTTCAATAACAGCGGTTATAAGACCTTTACTTACCAGGATGAATTGATACGGATCTTCGGCAATACCGCTTTTGTAAGAGCCAAAACGGTCTATACAAAAGACAATAACGGCAAAACAGAAACGGGTTATACCATCTATACGGATAGCTATATAAAAGAGAACGGCAAATGGCAATGTGTACAGGTACAGATCACACCCATTAAAAGCGGTTCGTAAATGAAAAAGTTCAACCGTTTTTTTGAAACCAAAAAAGAATACGGCGCTGTTTTCCTCAGGCTGGTCATTGGCTGGAGGTTGATAGCAGGAGTAGCAGCTTACGCTACCGGCACCAAACCGATCAGTGAAGTTTCGGGCTTTTTTACACAGCTGAATATACCAGCGCCGTCAATAAGTGCATGGCTCTCTGTCTACGCACAGTTTATTTGCGGGATACTTTTTATAATCGGTCTGTGGGTCCGTCCCGCAGCATTGACGATGATCATCAATTTTTCCATTGCGATCATTGCGGCGCATACCGGCGATCCGGTTGAAAGATCGTTTGCTGCATGGGCATTACTCGCAACTTCCCTCTTCCTTTTATTTCATGGTGCAGGGAAATTATCCTTCGATCAAAGGTTCGTGAAGCTGAACAGCAGGATCAAGTGATCACATCCCAGGGCGTAACAATTTTAGGATCCTTGTCCTCATCTTTTGGCCGATCCTTGTCACTTGTTATTTCCAGGGGTTCATGAGCTGTATCCTTTTCCTGTGAAAGGTCAGCACCGGTTGCAAGCTCCCTGAACTCTTCATCGGTGATCACATCTTTTTCATCCCTGATATGACGACTCATGATCTGTTTAGGGGTTTTTCCCTTTGAGCGGGACTTTTGAGGAATCTTCTCCCCAGTTTTCCCACTGTTCTCCTTGCCGGCTTCAATTTTCTCCGAAATCGTTGTCTTTGTCATAAAGGAATTGTTTTACACTCTTATACTGAAAATTACGTGCCTGTCATTCGTAGGGGTACGACCCTCCCCTGCTATCTCGCTGGTTTTAAACCTATGAACCCAATATTATTTCATCGTTAATTTTTAGACAGGGAGGAAATTTTTCGAAGTGCGTAAAAGGTAGTCTAAAATACGCGGATGGCATAAAATATGATTTCCCATTTATTTGTTACAATTCTTCATTAAATAAAACGAATATGAAAACTATCAGAAACTGTACAGCCGCGCTGTTGCTGTTGTTCTTTATGACTCCTTCTCAAAGCAATGCTCAAAACGATAAATACGTGATCGTGGACCTGTACACCGGTGAGGCGATCGATATCTATTATGATACTGTCAGCTGGAAAACGATGAACAGGGTGACGCAAATGCCTGTCGATTATTATGTGATCCGTTACAGTGATCCAAATACATTGCCCGATACGGTGCATGGTATTACAGGGATCATCGCCAATAACCTGATCTGGAAGAACAAAGACGGTAAGTGGATGTTCAACGATGCCCAGGTAAAATGGGATGGCAATGAACTGAAGATGAAAGACAAATATGGCCGTAAAGTAAAATGGGAACAGGGTGCCCTGAAGATCAAAGACTGGAACAGCAAATACAAAAGCGAGACAGGCGATGATACTAAATACAAAGAAGAATGGGATAAGATAAAATGGAAGGACAGCGAAGTGAAAACCGAAGCGGGTACGCAAAAGACCAAAGTGCAGCAATAACGATTATAAGGACGGTTGGATAAAAAAATGACAGCCCGTAAGCTGTCATTTTTCTTTTACAGTACAGGCGGATCAGAAACCACTGTAGTCAAACTTTTGTCCTCCCACCGATGCTTCATACATCAACCCGCCTTTCTGTTGCGTAAAGATCATTACGCCTTCCGAATATTTTACATTGGCTGAAGCTCCTTTGGTAGCCGCGACAGCGGAAGCCTGTGCTGAAAATTCGAACTTATCTTCTTTGAACCGGTCGAGATCCGCTTTGGTCTCAAAAAATATCACTTCGCGGTAAGCCTGGCCACCAAATTGGAAACCGATACTGACCTGGGTCATCTTGGCTTTACCGATCACCGATCCTCCTTCAAATACGATACCGTTACCCGCGGCGCCACCGATACCGATACCACCTTTTCCCACATTGGGGAAGATCACATAACCATAGGCTTTGGAAAATAAATTCTCCATCAACCCGTCAGTAGCTATAAAATCGGCCTTTGCTTCCTGGCTGTCGTCCACCAGTCTTTTTTCTTTCGTAGAGGATTGGGCCATAGCGGCATTCACGATCGCCAATGCGGCGCCCAGCATGACGTATTTCACAGCCACCCTGAGAATTCTTTTTTTCATGTCTTTGTTTTTAAAATGGTAAAAAATCACGAAAGTGCAACTAAAGCCGCCCCTTCTACTTCCACGATGGGCAAAGACTTTGCCAGAGATGGGCCTGAAAGTTAAGCCGGGATCCAAATTCATTATGATTTTCAGGTATAAACATTAAATTTGTCGGTCACCAACATCGCGTTTCTTCAATGAAAAAAATTCTTTTATTTCTTTTCCTGGTACCAGTGCTTTCTTATTCACAGGGAAAAGATGTAGTTATCAGGATCATGCAGGATGGCGTCTCCCACAGGCTGGATGAATTCCAGACCATGATCACCCTGAAGAAAAAAACTTTCAAGTTCCAGATCCTCTTGAATAATGTCGAGGGTCTTTACGTCTTTGCGAGTATCAAGGATTCCGTGTACCGCTTTACAGAGAACAGCCCTATCCGCGACTTTTCCTACCTGAAACTGCTCGAACTCCGGGAAGCTGATAAATTCAACATCAACAAGGAACTCAATATCAGTGAGACCGGTTGGTCTTACTGGTTCTATAAAGATTCCGCCGACTGGCATTCCTTTGCACGCAAGACCGTGGGTATGGGTAACAGCGGGGTCGTTTGCACGAAGATCATTAACAAACTCTATCATACAGAGATGGGCGAGACCATCAAACTCAGGTCACTCGACACACCACTTTATCTTTTCTTTATCGCGGTGAAAGATTATGATGCGAATGGCAAACCCAGTACCGAGCTTATGCGACGGAAAGTAAAGATCGACTGGGTTGAGGACGACTGATCTTATTCTGCATTAATCTCTCTTCATTCTTGAGAAAGGATAACCTCCGCAACCTTTTCTGGGATTAGCGCGGTCAGCTGCAGCCGTGGCAATAGCTTCTTCCACCGTTTTTGCGTTATAAGCTGTGAGGCAAAAGCCCCAGCGCCAGGGTTCCATATTACTGAACCGCATAATGTCGATCCGGGAATACAAATTGGCATCCGAAGGATTCTTACTGTCGTTCTTTGCGATAAAGAATTTGCCCGCACTATCGTAGGATAACAGGTGGTATACAGCATTGGGATGTTGTACCCATAATTTTTCACTGACCGAATACCGGATATCATAATCATCTTTGAAATCACCGATCAGGTCTGCCGGAATGGTCTTCAGGGAGCGGCTGCCGGCTTGTTCCATTGGCTTGCAATGGGCAAATACAAACAAGATAGCGATGATCATGATCGCTTTATTCTTCATCTGGTGTTTTCAACAAAGATAAAGAACGATAGCCTGATCCATAAATAACAAAGCCCCCGTCAGGAGGCCCGTTATTAACTACTATAAACTATTATCTTTTAACTATTCACTTTTACCTGTTACAGTATCACCGTATCCGTCATGTGCATCACACCATTAGATATCTTTGCGTCGCGAGCCAGTACACTGCCCTCACCGATCTGAACAAGCCCGCCTTTTTCTTTTACAACTAATTGTTTACCGTTCACGGTGGTCAGTTTGTCGCCATCCTTCAGTTCTTTAAACGATATTTTTCCCGCGACAATATGATTGTTCAGCAGGTCTGCCAGTTGCGCCCTGTTCTGCGGTTCCAGTAATTTTTCCATTTGTCCTTTTTCCAGTTTTTCAAAAGCCAGGTCGGAAGGAGCAAAAAAAGTATAAGGACCGGTGCTGCTGAGTAACTGGTCCATGTCGGATGCATGCACTCCTCTTTTTAATGTTTTCAGGTTCTTATCTACATTGACCACCTGTGTTAAATTGGACATATATATTGATTTACCTGCCGGAAGTATATCCGCCAGTCGGGCAAGGTAGTCTTATTGAGCGGGCTTTGCTGTTAATGTTTAGGCGACTGAGTATTGAATATTGTGTGTTGTATATGGAATATACTCTTTAAAATGCTCCATATTCCATAAACAATACTCCATTTTCAACCGAAATGAGCTTTACGTATATTTATTGCCTTATTCAACAACAATTGACATGAAGATATTATCACTTATCCTTATCGGAACTGTTATTAGCTATTGTTCGCCCCTTCAAAACACATCACAAGATCCGGTTGTACCAAAAAAGGAGATCCGCACCGGTGCCGAGCAAACAGAGAAATACCTCCCTTATCTGAAAGGGAAAAGGGTCGCCATGATGGCCAATCAAACTTCCATTATCGGGAAAACACACCTCGTGGATAGTTTACAATCCCTGGGAGTGAATATTGTAAAGGTCTTTGGTCCCGAACACGGTTTCCGTGGCAATGCCAGTGCCGGCGAACATATAGCAGATGAAAAAGATCCGGCGACCGGTATCCCGATCATATCCCTGTATGGCGCTAAGAACAGGCCCTCCAAAGAGGATCTTGCGGATATAGATATACTGATCTATGACCTTCAGGATGTGGGTTGCCGTTTTTATACCAATATCAATGCACTGTCCAGGTTGATGGAAGCCTGTTATGAGAGTGGGAAAGAAATACTGATCCTTGACCGCCCCAATCCCAATGGCTACCTGGTGGACGGACCGATACTGGACATGAAATATAAATCAGGGATCGGGATGTTCCCCCTACCGATGTCGCATGGGTTGACCGTTGCCGAATTTGCAGAGATGGCCAATGGCGAAGGATGGCTGAAGGATAAAGTGAAATGTGCGCTCAAAATAATACCAGTGGAAAATTATGACCACGAGATGCCATATACATTACCGGTAAAACCATCTCCCAACCTGAATACCCAGCAATCGATCCTGCTCTATCCTTCGACCTGTATGTTTGAAGGCGTGTACCTTAACCATGGGCGGGGCACTTACTTTCCTTTTACTGTAATCGGCAGCCCTGAACTAAAAGGCATTTATGATTTTTCCTATACACCCACCGGTATCAAAGGCATGGCCGAAACACCTTTGTTCATGAACGAAGTTTGTTATGGATTAGACCTGCGTAATTATGATACCGAACTCTTGCGCAAATCGAAAAAGATAAATATTCAATGGATCATGGGATTATACAAAGCACATCCGCACAAGGAAAAATTCTTCGATTCAAAACTGAGCAGGCAGATGAATAATATAGAGATCCAGACCGGCTCGGGATTGTTCCGCCAGCAGATCATCGATGGTGTACCCGAAAAAGAGATCCGTGCCAGCTGGGAACCCGGGTTAAGTGATTATAAACAAATGCGGAAGAAATACCTGCTTTATCCCTGAGCAGTCGGTATAAAAGTTTTCACGTAAAGACGCAAAGAATAGCTGCCAAACACGGGCTCACCGTCCATCCTTCTTATTTACCGCTTCCTTTTATTTTAGTCTTCCGGCAGAAAAAAAGAACATAATATTTTGTTCGTACGAAAAATTTCCTACCTTAGGGGAATGAAAGCAACGAATAAACAGTCCAGTCTCCCCGAGCCTACAAAATCCGAACTGGAGATATTACAGGTTTTATGGCAACATGGTCCTTCCACAGTACGGTTTGTCAATGACCGGCTCAATGAACAAAAAAGGGAAGTGCAATACACTTCCACCCTGAAATTAATGCAGATCATGGCAGACAAAGGTTTATTGAAACGGGATGAAAGCCAGATGAAACATATCTACCATGCCGCGGAAGAAGAAAGCAAGACCAAGGAATTTTTACTGGAGCGTTTTGTGAATACCATGTATAACGGTTCGGCCAGCAGTTTGCTGATGCAATTGCTGGGAAATAAAAACACATCCAAAAAGGAAATAGCGGCTATTAAAGAGATGCTGAAAAAACTCGATCAATAACCTGAAAAAATAACGTATGCAAGTAATCCTGAAAGCGCTGTCCTGGACATTCCTCCATTCTTTATGGCAGGGATTGTTAGCTGCCCTGCTCGCAGCAGTGATCATTTCAGTTACTAAAAAAGCAACCGCCCGTCTCCGTTATAACCTCCTGGGAACGGTAGTGATACTTTTCCTGGCAGCCGCTCTCATTACTTTCAGCAGGCAGTTCCAATTGCAGGAAGAACAATTGCCGCTTGCATCATTACAGAACGTATCAACAGGCGACAACAGCCTGCTGAGTTCAGCCGGCAACTCCTCCTCCTCTTCTGCCAGTACAGGTTTCATTGATGAGATCCGTGTATGGTTCAACAGCAATGCAGGATCGCTTATGCTGGTATGGTCCGTTCTCTTTTTATTGAATTGCCTGAAACTATTTACCGGTCTTGCCACAGTTCGCCGCCTGCGTCATTATAAAACATATCCTGTCACCATTGAATGGAAAGAGAAGATATTGCAGTTACAAACAAGATTGGGTATCCGCCGGTCCGTTGAACTCCTGCAATCCGGGCTCGTGAAAGTACCGGTAGCATTGGGAATACTCCGGCCCGTCATTTTGGTGCCCGTTGGGTTGCTGTCGAATATTCCACCCGAACAGGCAGAAGCGATCCTGCTGCATGAGCTTTCACATATCCGCCGGAAAGATTACCTGGTCAATTTGCTGCAACGTTTTGCCGATGCTGTTTTCTTTTTTAACCCGGGCTTTTTATGGGTCTCCTCCCTGCTTCGCCAGGAAAGAGAAGCCTGTTGTGATGATATTGCCGTGGCCAATACAGGGCAGAAACGGAATTATATCGATGCGCTGGTATCGTTCCAGGAATATTCATTGAGCCATTCATTACCTGTAATGGCGATCGGCAGCAAGCGCCAGTATTTGCTCAACCGGGTAAAAAGAATAATCACCAGTGAAAATAAGCGATTGGATCTTTTTGAAAAGCTGGCTTTATTCTCAGGTCTCATCCTGTTCTGTGCTTTTACGGTCATTTCAAAAACAAAAAAAGAAATACCGCCGCCTGTTAGCATATACCTGAACCGGCTTCCAACCATCGACGCCGCCGCGATAATCAACCCGGAAAAATTGAATGCCAAACCCGTAACACAACCGGTTAAAAAAGAAAGGAACAGATCCGGCCAGGTATATAAACCAGTCACCGATACTATACCCGTCAAAAAAGACAGCGTCTTCCTGCGGGACACCGATAAAAAAACAGCTCCGTCCCGGGAAACAAAATGGGAAGACGCAGAAGGCCTGGCAAAACAAACACTTTTAGAAATAGAAAAGATTAAGGAAAAAATTGGCCGGAAAAAAGAAGAGATCGGTGTGGAGAAGGCAAAATTGAACACACAGGGAGAAGCCGATAAGAATACAGCGACGAAGACCGCGGAAACATTAGAGAAAAAAAGAAGAGAACTGGATGCTGACAGGGCCGAATTAGACAGGAAAAGATCCGAATGGGAGAACTATAAAAAAAAGGTACAGGAAAATAATAAGCCCAACGACCCGTCAGAGCTGAAACCGAAACAAATAAGTATGCGGAAGGAGCAAATGGAATACTCACCTGCAATGACCGAAAAAGAAAAAGAGAACCTCAAGAAAAAAATAAAGAACAATATCGGCCGGACCGAAAAACCGCGAACAGAATATTCCCGTAAACAATCATACCAACCTGAAACTGAACTTCACAAACCAGCCGCGCCCACACACAAAAATGAGGGTTCCGCTAATTTATTCGACTATACAAAGAAGCAGCACCTTTTTGATACAAAAAAAATAAATATTGACTCTGCGCCAACCATCAAAAACAAGTTGTTCACTTTAAAGAGTGATCCGAAGTCGCAGGAAAACCAGTTTAAGCTGGACCAGCAATGGAAAACCGTTAACCAATCGGAGTGGGAACCGGATGCTTATGCTCCCAAATCACAACCTAAAGAACCTCCAAAAAAGGAAGCCCCTTCCGCACCCGGTGTAAAGAAGAAAGCTCACGAGGCTAAACAGACTCATTAAAAAACAATATTGCTTTATCATTTTTTAAAAGGTGAAATGCCTCAGGGCAGCTTATTGCCCGGCCATAAAAAAGCCATGAAAAAGATCATCCCATTCATCCTTATCAACCTGCTCTCCTGCTGCCTGCATGCGCAGAAGAGGACGGATGCCCAAACCCTTAACAACCGGGGATTTCGCCAGGCTCAAAAAGAAAATTACAGCCAGGCCATCGAACTCTTCACACAAGCGATCGCGCTAAATGAATTTTATACCGATGCATATTATAACAGGGCCCTTGCCTGTTCAAAATTAAAGGACTACGAAAAAGCCATCAATGATTATACAAAAGCCATCAACCTGCGTCCTCATTTTAAGATCGCCTGGAATAACCGGGGAGCCGACAGAAATGAATTAAAGGATTACAACGGTGCCATTGAAGACTATACAAAAGCCATCGGGATCGACAGCAACTATGCACGGGCTTATTACAACAGGGGGATCAGTTATCTCAACCTGGGTGATTATAAAAAAGCAATACTTGACTTTAATAAGGCTATTTCACTGGACCCCGATAATAAAGAAGCCTGTCAGAACAGGGAGATCGCTCAACAAAAAGACA
>DASYLC010000289.1:0-10253 GCA_036009775.1 Chitinophagaceae bacterium | reverse complement strand
GGGATCATGACCCAGCCTGTTGAACTCGTCTTCCTCGATATCAATATGCCCGGGCTTACCGGTTTCCAGTTCCTGAAATCCATGACCAACCCGCCTGCTGTCATCTTCACCACGGCGTACCGGGAACATGCCATGGAAGGGTTTGATGCCAACGCGATCGACTACCTGCTCAAGCCTATCGCAATTGAACGTTTCCTGCTGGCCGTGAACAAGGCCTGGAAATTTATACGCCCGGGTATCACCGGTGCCGCTGAAACAACGGAGACAAAAGAAAGTGAGGACTTCTTTTTTGTAAAAGCGGATGGAGGCCTGGCTAAAATATTCTTCGATGAGATATTATTCATTGAAGCATTGAAAGAGTATGTAAAGATCGTCACGAAGGAACGGTCGGTGATCACCTACCATACTATTTCGGGTCTCGAAGAAAAATTACCCGCCGGAAAATTCTATCGCATCCATCGTTCCTATATTGTCTGTATCAAAGCCATTACCGCTATCGAGGCATTTACAGTGAAGATCGGGAAACAGGAACTTCCCGTCAGCCGCAACGAGCGGGATGCTTTTGTGGCATTGGTGGCGAGCGGGAAGATCATTTCCAAATAGTCCGAAAGTCGGAAAGATCGGAAGACCGAAAGAAAGACTTTAACCGGATACATACCGTTCTGCTGGTTATATGATTCAATTGGCTCCTGCTTTCCGTCTTCCGGACTCCGGTCTTTCTCTCTGCATTTCGTTGAAAAAACATCACCCCCCGTAGAAAACAGACCGGGCTGACCCCACCTGTTGAATTCTTTTTTCATCCTGTTGAAAAGGACCCGGATACTGTTCATGGCGAATTAGTTTCACTCCCGGTTCTGCTGATTGTAGCTATTGTTCATTTCTAAATTCAGCGGGTATGAAAAATTTATTCTTTTTTCCGTTATCAGTACTGTCCGTAATCACAATACCGTTAGATACCGGTAGCGATACGGGTAAAACTGAAAAGCCAAACGATGGCATTTACCCTGTAACAGCAAACCAACCCTCTCCCGTTCCAAAATTCAATGCGGTTCTGTTTGAAGAAGCTATAAATAAGAAAGTGAAAAATCTTTTCAAAGGATATGCTTTTGCGATTGGCGATAAGGATGATATTAAAGCCAGCTGTGCTGGGGGCTGGGCGCAGGATCCAGCTGATGGTAATCTCCGGATGAGCTCTAAGATACCAAGCTGTATAGGATCGGTTACGAAAATGATGTCCGCGACAGCGCTACTCAATTTACTCGAAGCAATACCGGGTGTTAAACTCGACGATCCCGTCTTTACCAAACTTCCCAAAAAATGGCAGCAAAAGTATAAAGGCACACAGGTGGAATGTCTCAGCTATCGCCAATTGCTTCAGCACCGGTCCGGGTTCAGGAAAGGAACTGATACGGATAACCTTGATTCAATGGCGACACTTCCGGAAAACTGTCCCTACTCCGCTTCCCGGAGTTACAACAATTCCAACATATCCCTGCTTCGGTACCTGGTCACCTGTCTTGCTTATCCGCAGGAGGTGGCGGGAATAGAAAAGAAACTGGAGGGATTATCTTTTGCTGATTATTCAACGAAGGCAAATATTGGATACAGTTTTCCCTATGAACGATATGTCAAAAAGAATATCCTCGATAAGGGATTGGTCCCTGTTGCAGCGACTTGCAGACCCGAACCTGACCTGATGCCAAAAGTGGCAAAGGGGTACAGCGACCGGAATGATAAAAAAGGAAAGCTTAATCATACAGCAGCTGAGCATGAAGCAGACGGGAATCATTGCGCCCCGCAAGGGAGTTGGTACATGTCGGCGGAGATGCTTGTTCATTTCGGCCGGACAATGTTATACAGCAATAATTACCTGACCAATACAACGAAGAGTATGCTCTTTGACCAGGATGCTACCAATGAGCGCCTGGGCTGGGCCAGCTTTGCAACACATGATGCTTTTGGTAAAGAAACAGGTCAGTCGAAATGGCCATGGCATGATGGGGCAGAAGCCGGATACTTTGCCCTGCTGATGCAATTGCCCAATGGTTTTGTGGGTTCGGTTGTCGTCAACAGCAGTAAGAACCTGGATGCTGAGACAGGCGCCACAGGCACGGTGCCTTTTCTTGCAGATGTGCTGATCAATGCCTTTTATGACGCATCACATAGCGGGCCGCTGGCGGAGATCGCAAAACATGGTATACCGGAAAACAGTTACCAGCAGGAGTTCAACGAGATATGGAATTCGGGATATTATCCGGTATGGGTGGATGCCTATGATGTGGCCGGCAAAACGTATTTCAATACTGTCTTCAGACCGAATACACAAAATTATGCTGTTGCTGTAAAACATGATATGACAAAGGAGTCGTATCAAACCGAGTATGATGACTGGGTGAAGAAAAAAGGATACCGGTTGCAGCAGCTGGATAATTACCTGGATGCCGGTAAACTCAAATTCGCCGCGATCTTTATCAAAAAACCGGGACAAGCCATCGCTCAACCCGCTTATCATGCGCAAACACCCGAACAGCATCAAACGCTGTTAGAGAAATACACCAAAGAAGGTTATGTCCCGGTGAATGTATCGGTTGTTTCGATCGGAGGTAAACGCTATTACTCGGCGTTCTACGAAAAAAGAAATGTCGGCGGGTCTTTATTGAAAAGTTTTCTCAGTCAGCAGGAATACCAGGACAAGTATGATGAGATGAAGGCAAAGAACTGGGAACAGGTGTACATCAATGCATATCACCATGAAGGTCAAACCAGGTTCTCCGTGATCTGGTATGAAAGATCGGGCTACCAGTCCCGGGCAGCCACCCGGAAATCCGACAGCGACAGTTACCAGGAGAAATGGGAAAGCAATACCGGCAATGGTTTGCTGACCCGTTGCGTAACAGGATATGATGAGGGAGGCAGGCATTGGTTTGCGGCGCATTGGGCAAAATGATCTTTAACTATTAAAACAAATAAACATGAAAAGAATTTTGATTATCGCAGCGACAGCCATTGTGCTGTTTGCATCGGGTAGCCTGTATGCACAACCTGCAACAACTAAAATGGCAGCGGCAGAGGAGCCAACAGTGGCGAATGTGCTGAAATGGACAAAAGAGACATTGCCAAAAATGGAACGGCTGGTTCCGAAACTGGAGAAGATAAAAGCGAACAATACAGGTAAACCTCATACCGATGCGATCAGGTTATTGGCAACTGTGAATCACCTGAAAGAGATCAACGCCAAAGGAGCAAAACTGAAAGCAGCAGAAGCAAGAAGATATTTTGACCTGGTCGCGGCAACGGTGAATGTTTTTTACATCGATTGCCAGTCGCACCATGGCACTGTTTGTTGTTCCGATTGCATTAACCATGGTATCCTCGGTATCTGGTGCCTTACAAATTGTTTTGTGGCGGAATTTCCGGGTATTGATTGATCAGTCATTTTTTTAACAAACTGTCATGAAGTTTACAATCTTATCTGTATTTATTCTCTTATTGGTACGACCGGTGCTTTCGCAAAGCGTGGGCATCGGTACGGCCACACCGCATACCAGCGCCGTCCTTGATGTACAAAGCACTAATAAAGGACTGGCCATACCTTCGATGACCACGACGCAACGAACAGGTATTGGTAGCCCCAAACCGGGTCTGCTGGTATTCGATATAGATAAGAATACCATCTACATGCATGATGGGACCCAATGGCTGGCCCTGTTATTCACTGCCTCATCATCGCAACTGCCTCCCATTGTCAGGGTGCCGTCGGATACGGAGATCGGTGACCAATTTGGGTTCAGCGTTTCGATCAATAGCAGCTATGCCGTGATCGGGGCACCTTTTGATAATGTCGGCGGTAATACTAACCAGGGCTGTGCTTATATATTTTACCGGAATGGATCTGCATGGACGGAACAGGCAAAACTGGTAGCACCGAATGGAAGCGCCAATGATAATTTCGGGCGCAGCGTATCGATCAGTGGCAATTATGTTATTGTCGGTGCCTTGAATGATCAGACCTCGGTGCCGACCGGCGGAAGCGCCTATATTTTTCTTCGCAGCGGCGTTACCTGGAGTGAACAGGCCAAATTAGTTCCTTCCAACCCGGCTAACGGTGACCAGTTTGGTTCGAGTGTAGCGATAGATGGTACGTACGCTGTAGTGGGAGCCTTATCTGATGATGTCGGGGCAAATGTGAATGAAGGCAGTGCTTATTTCTTTCATCGCATCGGTACCAGTTGGGTACAGGAGGACCAGGTAGTGGCGCCTTTTGGGGCAGCACAGGATCGTTTCGGAACAAGCGTTTCGATAAGTGGTGATATTGCGGTGATCGGTGCGCCGTTGGATGATGTTGGTGCTACTGCTGACCAAGGCAGTGCACATGTCTACCTGCGAAGCGGTACCAACTGGGATTATCATGCAGCACTCGCCGATCCTTTCCCGGCAGATGGCAATCATTTCGGGGAAAGCGTCGATATAGATGGAAATTATATTGTGGTCGGTGTACCCTATTCCTCTTCTTATGCGGGCAGTCGGGCGCATATTTTTTTACGGAACGGTCCCACCTGGGATATGCAGTTCACTTTGCATGCCAACCCGGTCATCAACTCGGCGCCTGTAAATCTTTTTGGTATCAGCGTATCGATCGACGGGGACTATGTCATTATCGGTTCTTCGGAGGCATTGGTAGGAGAAGGCATAGACCAGGGAGCATCCTATGTATTTAAAAGAGATGGCGTTGAATGGATATTTGTCAAACGCATATACGACCCCGCCGGTGAGCCTAATGAACATATGGGGAATGGTGTGGGTGTGTCAGGACAGAATACGATTACCGGTGCCCCGGATGCAAATGTTCATCGCGGGCGAATATTCTTTTTTAACCTGGAATGAGCCGGGCATCATTTAAAATGGTTTCTAAATCACAATAATGAATAAGCTCATATTGAATACTTCATCGGGCGATTACCTGATCGATCCGGCGACTATCGTACGGGTGGAAGCTTCTTCCAACTATTCCAAACTTTTTTTCAATGACGGGAAAATGCTGGTCACCGCCAAACTGCTGAGTTGGTTCGAGGTTCGTCTCCGGCCGGGAATGTTTACCCGCCTGCACCGCAGTCACCTGGTTAATAATGATTTCCTGATGGCCAACCAGTGTATCAATAGCAAAGCCCCACTCAAAGACGGGTGCATGATCCCGGTTTCCAAAAGAAGAAAGAAGATAGTGTTACAGAAATTAGCTGCCGCCTGTTTATTCTTTTTAATTTCTCTTCCTGCTTTTTCACAAAATGTGGGTATTGGTACTCCCACGCCGCATGCCAGCGCACAACTGGAAATAAACAGTACAACAAAAGGCACACTGATCACCACGATGACAACAACCCAGCGCAATGCGATCCCCGCGCCGGCTACAGGGTTATTGGTCTTTGATATTGACAAAAAGACCATTTATATGTATGATGGGAACAGGTGGTTGCCTTTTTTGGTCAGTAATTCCAATAAGACCCCGCCAACCCTGGTCAATCCCTCCGTTTTTTCGAATGACTTCTTTGGTTACAAAGTGGCGATCGATGGTGATTATGCCATTATCGGGGCTTATGGCCGGAATGGAATTACCCTCAATGCCGGCGGTGCTTATATCTATCACCGGGGCAACGGTGTTTGGGAACAGCAGGATCTGCTTTATGCGTCAGATGGAGCAGATGATGATTATTTTGGTGCCAGTATAAGCATCAGCGGTGATTATGCAGTGATCGGGGCATGGGGCGATGATATCGGTGCCGATGCCAACCAGGGAAGTATTTATATTTTTCAACGATCAGGCACTGTCTGGACGCAGCAAATAAAACTAACCGCCGCTGATGGTGCCGCTAACGATTTTTTTGGGTACAGTGTGGATATAACCAATACAGGAAGCACGATCGTCGTAGGCGCCTATGGTGATAATATCGGTGCCAATACCAACCAGGGCAGTGCCTATATCTATACCCGCAGCGGGGCAGTATGGAGTTTGCAGGCAAAACTAACGGCGAGTGACGGGGATGTGGGTGATAGTTTCGGCGCCAGTGTAAGCGCTTTCGGTTCGTATATCATAGTTGGTTCTTATCTCGATGATATCGGTGCCAACGTGGACCAGGGCAGTGTGTACAGCTTCTATGAATTTACTAATGCCGGGGGATGGACCTCCGGGCAGGCTTACCAGGATAAGATCACTGCAGACGATGGTGCCGCCGAAGATTTCTTTGGTGTGAGCGTTTCCATAAGCGGGGCAATGCTGATCGTAGGTGCCAGCGGCGATGATATCGGTACAAATGTGGAACAGGGCAGTGCCTATACTTTTTACAGGAACCCGGTACCACCCAATCCATGGATACTTCCCGCGAAGATCGTCGCACCGGATGGAGCCGCCAATGATAATTTCGGGATCAGTGTCAGTCATGGAGGTACTTATTCGGTTGTTGGCGCCTACCGGTATGATGAAGGCGGTTTCCTTAACCAGGGTGCAGCTTACATATTTATAACCAACAGTACAAATCCTGTGTTCAGGCGGAAGATCGATGACGATGCCGGCGATCCGAACGGTTATTTTGGTTATGCTGTAGGTATATCAGGATTTGAGGTCATTGTCGGTGCTTATGGAAAAAATAACAATGCCGGACAGGTGGGCTTTTTAAATATTCAGTAACAAAATCAGTTTATGAAGAACCGGATAATAACCTTTTCGCTGGCATTATCACTATGCCTGCAGGCGAATGCCGTAATAAGATATGTAACTCCCCTGGGTGACGGCGCGATGACGGGCACCAGTTGGGCCAATGCATTTCGCGGAACACAGTTACAGGATGCCATCGATGCCTCGGTACCAGGTGATGAAGTATGGGTTCGTTTTGGAACTTACCTGACATCGGATATCGCTGACCGCAATGAGTGGTTCAGTATGCGTAACGGTGTCGCCATCTACGGAAGTTTCAATGGCACGGAAACAAGCCTGTCACAACGCAGTTTTTCCTGTGGCTTCTCTTCCGTATTAAGTGGCGAGATCGGTGTGGCAGGTATCGCCGATAACAGTTACCATGTGATCAGCAACAGCAATATAAATACCACCGCGGTACTGGATGGATTCACTATCCGGGACGGCCATGCGAATTTTGACCCTGATGGTGCGGATACCCGCAGCCTGGGTGGTGGTATGATCAATCTCGGCAATAACGGTTCGATCGCTACACCGACGATCAGGAATTGTTTGTTCACCAATAACAGGGCGCTTTTTGGGGGTGGTATATTCGATCATGGACAAAACGGCGGTAATGCCAGTCCTGTAATAACGAATTGCATCTTTACATCGAATACGGCAACCGGCGGGGGCGGGGCCATTGATAATTTTGGTTACAATGGTAACGCAAGTCCCCTCATCACCAATTGTATCTTCTATGCCAATACAGCGGTCGACAGGGCAGGAGCGATGTATTGCTGGGGTGGAGGAAATGGTAATGCAAGCCCTGTCATTTTAAATTCCGTATTCATCAATAATTCTTCCTTTGATGGTGGCGGAATTGTTTGCGACCGGTTGAATTTTGTTTCGGGCAGTTCGGGTACAGCGAATCCTGACATACGCAACAGTATTTTTTGGGGAAACACAGCTGGCGGTACCGGGCCGCAGTTCATTTTGTTTGGCGGGGCCTCCTTTACCGCTACTTATACATTGATCGATATCAGTAGTCAAAATCCACCGCATACTATTGCAGGAGCCGGAACGGGTAATATTTTTTCCGCACCTTCTTTTTTAAATATCGCTAATCCCATCGGCCCGGATAATTGCTGGCTGAGCAGTGATGATGGATTGCAGTTGCAGGGTGCTTCCCAGGGAATTGACGATGGTGATAATACCGGTGTAGCTGCAACCGATATCCGCGGTTATATCCGTATCGCCAACGGCGTAGTGGATATGGGGCCCTACGAATTCAATTCCATCATTGTGCCGGTTGGATTGTTTGGATTTTATGGCGTTACAGGGGATAATAAAAACATTCTTTATTGGAAAACCGCTTCGGAAAGAAATAGTCTTCTGTTTGAAATAGAAAGAAGTATTGATGGTATCGTGTTTTCAACGATAGGGCAGGTAAATGGAGCGGGGTATAGCGATATCGTTCGACTGTACCAGTTCAGCGATGATCAATTGCTGGCTTCAAAGTATTATTACCGGTTAAAACAAAAAGATGCAGATGGACGCTATACTTACAGTCCCGTTATTTTGTTGACCCATAAGGATTCGGGCCCTATAACAGTATTCCCCAATCCTGTTAAGAGTGTTACTACGCTTGTGTTCGGGAAGTCCCTGTTCAATGAAGAATTTATCTTAGTGAGCAGTGATGGAAAAGTAACCGAAAAAATCTTTATAACAGGCAATAGCGCCACGATTGATATGATCAATAAAATCTCAGGATTGTACTTGCTTGTAAGCAAAGGATTGGGAATGGTTATTAAGATATGGAAGGTCGAATAATAACTCAATTTGAAGACACTGGTTGCATTGGATTTTTTTGAACTTAGAATACATAGCACACATAAGTTAAAACACATAGTCTATGTGAAAACCTATGTGTCTACTGTTGCTATGCGGTCAAATTTTTAATACTGAATTACTGCCAATGTCCTCAGGAGAATGATCTCTAAAAGATGCCCATATCAGATTTTTATTCAAGAAAACAGAATACGTGTTTGACTGGCGTCCAATCCGCTGATGAAATAGACCTTATTCAATTTGATGGATACTAATTAACTGATACCAGGTAGTAATTTTTCTTCCCTTTTTGTACCAATAAATATTTATTATGCAAAAGGAAACTCTTGTCAATTGTTAATTGCATATTGTCAATTTTCTTCCTGTTGATACTCACACCACCGCCCTGTACTGTTTTTCTTGCTTCGCCCTTGCTGGGAAAAATAGCCGTTTCCGCTAAAAAGGAAACGATATCTATTCCTGCCGCGATCTTTTCTTTTGTAAAGTCTATTTTGATAATCCCCTCCATGCTCTCCAGGTCCTGCACAGTAAGACTTTCAGCCGGGGCATCCTGGTTGGCGAATAATTTCTCCGTGGTAACGAGCGCTTCATTCAATGCAGCATCGCCATGCACGAATTTTGTTACTTCTTCCGCTAATTTTTTTTGTAAGGATCTTTTGCCCGCATCTTTTTTATGCTCATCCAGTATGGTATTGATCGTTGGCTGATCAAGGAACGTAAATATCTTTATCCATTTCTCCGCATCGGCATCACTCGCATTTAACCAGAACTGGTAGAACTGGTAAGGTGTTGTTCGCACCGGGTCCAGCCATATATTCCCGCTTTCTGTTTTTCCAAATTTGCCACCATCTGCCTTGGTGATCAGCGGGCAGGTAAATGCAAAGGCTTCGCCACCGGCTTTTTTGCGGATGAGTTCGGTTCCTGTTACAATATTTCCCCATTGATCGCTTCCTCCCATCTGGAGTTTGCAATTCTTATTCTGGTACAGCCAGTAAAAATCATAACCCTGCACCAACTGGTAGGTGAATTCTGTAAAACTCATACCCGTATCACCTTCTATTCTTTTCTTCACACTATCCTTTGCCATCATGTAGTTCACTGTAATATGTTTGCCTACATCCCGGATAAAATCAAGGAAAGTAAAATCTTTGAACCAGTCGTAATTGTTCACCATTTCAGCCGCATTCTTCAGCGATGGATCGAAGTCGAGGTACTGCATCAATTGTTTCCTTACTCCCTCCTGGTTATGCTTCAGCACTTCTTCACTGAGTAAATTCCTTTCTTCGCTTTTCCCGCTGGGATCACCAACCATCCCGGTCGCCCCACCCACCAATGCAACCGGTTTATGTCCTGCTTTCTGGAAATGGACCAGCAGGAGAATAGGTACCAGGCTCCCGATATGCAGACTGTCGGCCGTTGGGTCAAAGCCAATATATGCCGAGGTCATTTCCTTGTTCAATTGCTCTTCTGTCCCGGGCATTATATCCTGGATCATTCCCCTCCAGCGTAGTTCTTCGATCAAATTCATTTCTAAAACGGTGGTTTTCAGTTTGTATGCCGGTTTACCCGGTCAAAGTGCTACAAAAGTAAGGTAGAATGAGTTTGTCCCGCTTTCACTGCAATATTTTTCTAATTGGTTCGTTTTCAATACCTGTTCTTTTTGGCCTGAAACCTATGATTTTACAGGCCTAAAGACTATTTTTACAGGCATACCGTACATATAAAAAACTAAACTTAC
>DASYLC010000288.1:0-11557 GCA_036009775.1 Chitinophagaceae bacterium | reverse complement strand
GTCCGGGCTGGTACATGCTTGCCCAGGAATAAGGATAAGACTTGCAACTCAGGCATTCATTATTATAATTACTGGTCAATACATAATCCACCACTTCGGCTCTTATCTCTGTGAACAGGTTACCCGGAGGGCCGGAGATATTGAAGGTTGAGGTAATAACTGTTGCCGGTGGCGCTGCCAGCGTGGTCTGCGTTGTCGTTGGATTGCTGACTGTAATAGTATAGGGACAGCAAGAAGTAGTATCACATTCCGTTTTGAATTTAATAACACAGCTATCGCATTTCGTCGTGCCACAATATCCATATAAGGTAAGTGTGTAGGTACCGCTTTGTGTAAGACTGAAGTTCAATGGCGCGGTACCGGTGCTGATGCCCGCAGGACCGGTAAATACATACTGCACCGACCCGGGACAATTCGCCCCAACGCAGGTATATCCCGCATTCACACTATACGATGTTTTACATTTTACATCATAGGTATTGCCGCATACCAGTTTCGCGGGATTCACTACGGCATTGTTACTCGCAACCTTCCCCAATTCTGCAGGAGCAGGATTATTGTTTTGCTGACTTAATGTAATTCCGTTCCATTTGCTTCCCTTGCAATCACATTCATCGCATGTTACTTTAAAAGTAATGATACAGGTATCGCAGATCTTGTCGTCACACCAGCCATAAAGTGTAAGCGTATACGTGCCACTGACAGTGGGCGTGAACGTGACCGGTGCAGTACCCGTTAACGGTGATCCGCTTGGTGGCTGCAATGAATAGGTCACTTTTGATGGGCAAAGGCTATCCTTGCAATTATAATTCGCATAGATAGTGAACGGTTGTTTACATTTCAATGTATAGGATCCACCGCAATTGAAAATATTGACATTCGCGGCTTTCAGACTGGCTGCTGTTATCTTCTTTCCGCCCGGGGTTCTTATCAATCCCGGGTTCGCTTCGCCCTGTTGTCCGTATATCTCTCCCCAGGAACTTCCTTTACAATCACAACTGTCACATTTACTGATAAGAAGATTATAAGCGTTCGATGTATCGCTGCAACCATTATAGGTAACAACGATCGAAATATTATTCACTCCATAGATCAATGGCGGGATATTTCCCAGGAGGTTCAATATTGGTCCTGTATAGATCGGGGTTCCGTAATTGCCATTCAGGAACCATTGCACTGTATAACTACCCGGGCCGATCGGTCCACCCATCGCCAACGGCGGGATAATGGAATCATAATCGCAAAGTGTATCACAACCAACCGGGAATAAAATAGTGGATGGCCTGGGCTGAATGACCCCCGCAAAAGCAGAGTTGCTACAACCGTTGGCAGGATCGGTTGCCATTACCATATACATCCCTGGCAGGGAAGTACTCATAGACGATCCTGTTATCCCATTGCTCCATTGATATATATAATTTGGATTAGGGATCAAGATGTTAAATGTGTGTAATGAGCCCGCACACATTGTTCCTGTTGATGTCGTACTAACATTGACAACCGGAGAGTTACCCACTACCACGCAGAAAGTATCTCTTGCCACACAGCCATTGGCACCGGTAGCCGTCAATATATAGCTATAATTGCCGGTTGCATTCACGGTAATGTTAAGATCGAATGTATTGGAAAGAACAGTATTGTTTCCCTGCAGGTTCCAGGCATAAGTAGTATTCGGATCGTTCACCGAATTATATAAATAAATAGTAGCAGCGCCACTTGTCATACAGGCCACAGCGCTTCCCAATATATCAGCTACCGGGTTCGGTTTATTAAAGACATAGGTGTTGACCGATTTCACGGCACAACCACCTGAACTTGTATTTGCAATCACATAATAGGTTCCGATAGCACTGGTCGTATAGGTATTTGAGGGGCCGCTTTGTACCAGTACACCGTTATGATACCAGTCGTAACTGACAAAAGGTGCCGCAGTGGCTGTTATTGTAGCCATAGTCCCGGGACAGATCAGCTGCAGTGGCGTGATCGTTAATGGCGGTGGAGCGATAACGCTGATAGTAACAGAATCCTTGGCGATGCAGCCGAGGGGGCTAACCGTGGTCAGCACGATCTGGGGATTGGTCGGTGTCAATCCAAACGCATGCGTGGTGTTCTGTAAAGAAGAAGTATAGCTATCTCCAAAATTCCAGAGATAACTGGATGCGCCACCCGGTGCATTGAATGCGATCGGTGTTCCCGCGCAAACTGGTGATGATACGGTAAATGTTGCACTCGGTAATGTTACCGTTACTGGTAACGTGATCGTAGCGGTGCAATTATTACAGGCAGCATTCGAAGTAACGGTCAGTGTGACATTATACGTTCCGGATGCGCCGACCGTAAGTACAGGGCTGGGAGCAGCGGGATTACTGAACGTAACAGAGCCGGGGCCTGTGGCACTCCATGTATAACCGGTGATAGTACAACCGGAGAGAACGGTTGATAGATTGCTGAGATAAATTTTTTCGCAATTGACGCTGGCACCAAAATTCGCTGCTACAGGAACTCTATAATGTATCGTATCGGTCAATGTACAAATATGTGGTGTGGGTGGTGGTGGACAATTGACCTGCACTGTAGCGGTAACAACATATACCCCCACTGATGTATAGGTATGGGCAGGGGTAAATCCGCCGCTGGTGGTAGTGGAGAAGGTTCCGCCATCGCCAAAGTTCCAGTGAATACCTGAGTTCAGTGAATGCGGTGCTGTAAAGCTATAGACCGCGGAGAACTGGGGATTGTTACAGAGATTGGTCGGCGTACCGATATTCAGCGTTGCTGTAAAAGGCGGTTCTTCCGGTTCACTTACCGGTCTTGGTCCTGACCTGGCCAGGTCATTATAAAAATTCTTTGGTAAGAAAGAAAAATCACAACCGGGTCCCGGGTCACAATTGATATTGAACACGGTGATCGTATTAGAAGTGTCTTTACAATTACCACAATTCACTACCTGGTAATAAGACCCGATCGTCGTTACATTCAACGGGGAATTGGAGGGTGATGCAGGGGCCACTGGTACTCCGTTCTTAAACCACTGGTAATTACATCCGCCACCTGCCGCTGAGAATAAATTGAGATTGATCGTCTCAGTAATACAATAACTTAATTTATTATTGGCGCTGATCGAAACGTTCGGGATATGTTCTCTTGGAATGAATATGCCGCCGAACCCGCTGCATTGTGTCGGGCATTTTACTGAATAGTATCCCCAGGTAGTAGCAACATATGGATTAGTTGTCGCTCCCGGAAGTAAGACCCCATTCAGATACCATTGATAACAAAGCAGTGCAGGACTCACAGAAAGTGTAACACCGGGTAATGTACACAGGCTTCCTGTTTTTGTAACAGTAACATTCGGTGGAGTAGTTATGGTTACAGGATAATTAACTGGTGCATAATTACAAACGGCTACCTGCACATTCGCCGTACTGGTCCCCGGAGTTACGCCGCCATGCCATAATACTGTAATTGCATTCGTTCCCTGGCCGCCCATGATCGTTCCCGCAGCTGCAGGTGAAATAGACCAGGTATAACTGCCGGCTGGCAAACCTCCGCTGGCTGTATAGGTTGGGTGCGGTGTCTGATCGCGGCAAACTGGCGTTGGACCTGTGATCGTTACCGCGGGAACATTATTGATCGGCGTAAGTTGTTTGGAGCCGGTACAACCGTTAATTGTTTGAAAAGCCGTTAAAGTATGCGGACCTGTCAGCGTCCATTGTACGATCACCGAATCATTGTTCACTCCCATTTGTGAAATGATAGTTCCATTCGCCGATGTTATCCAGCTAAATGGTCCGGCAAGATTGCTCGTAACACTATACGTATAGTATGAACCAGGACAAACCGAGGTTGGCCCGACAATATTGTTGAGTACGGGAGTGGGATTCACGACTACAGTTATAGAAGCAGACGAATCGCAGTAATTTGCGAACGTAACTGGTATTGCGGTGATAGTGTAGGTAACTGGCACTAGAGCCGGTCCCCAGGTCACGGAGATACCAGGCGCATTCGTCATCAGGCCACCGACCGTATAACCCGTAGCAGGAGTGATGGTCCAGTTGGCCAGTCCTCCTCCGAAAACAGTATAGGCCCCTGTAGTTCCGGTACAAGCTGTCCCGGGTCCGGTGATAATGAATTTCTTTCTCACTTTCACATTCATTGTTGTAGATCCGCTGCAGCCGGAATAAGGATTATTATAATTACAGGTGATCGTCGCATTACCTGCCGGGCCATTCCATTGTACATTGATTGTAGGCGTATTGATATTCGGGCCAACAATAACCCCGCCGCCCCCCGTCACCGTCCAGGTATAAAATGTTCCGGGCATTGCGGGTAGTGAATAGGATGCCGTCGTTCCCACGCAAACAGGATTGAGTCCGCTGATCGGGATATTGTTCCAGAGTATGGGCACATTCAACACCGCTCCGTTTCCGCAAGGGCCTGAACAGCCGGTGGTAACAGAAACAGATGCCGGCATAATAGCAGGAGGTGTCATATCCCATTGCACTTTGATACAGGAGCCGGTAGTGGGCCCGACGATCACTCCACCATTTATATTCCAGTTATACGGGGCACAACCTGGACTCACACAATACGTTACCGTATCTTTTGGGCATAACATTTTTTTACAGTTGGAAGAAGTAATGGTTGGTCCTGTCCCTGCAACAACCATGATCACAGCAGTTGCCGTATCTGTACAACCGCAACGGTTATCATTACCTGCAGGACTGCTACCGCCAGCGCTCGCCGTTGATGCGGTCAGTACTACTGTATAAACACCCGGTGTTGTGTACAGGTGTGGTGGAGGATTCGCTAATGTGGAACCGCTGCCGTCTCCAAAATTCCAGCCGTAACTGTTGGCCCCAACAGATGTATTAGTAAATGTTACCGGCTGATTGGCACAAACAGTTGTACCCGGCGCTACAGTAAATGCGGCAATGGGTGATTTCAATAAACACACTTTTTTGGTGATCGTATCCCTGCAATTACCACTTGCATCGCTGATGATGACCTGGATCAGGCCCGAATTGCCGTTTCCCCATGTGATCACCGCGGGATTTCCACTCGGTGAAGTGGGTGTGCCACCAACGATCGTCCAGTTGAACGTAAAACCCGGAAGATTCGGAAACACATAATAAGATTGCACACTATTCTTACAGGCAGTTATTGTTTCCACGACCGAACCTCCGTTGGGATTACCACCATTGTGATTTTCCTTACAGGTACTGTCTCCTTCACAAGGCATGACAGATCCCAATTGACGCATGCTGAATTGCGGGCAGCAGGTACTGACCTGTGAAAAGGCATTACCCGTAAGTAAGATAGCTGTGATTATATAAATAAGCTTTTTCATGATTGTTTGTTTTGGTGGGTGAGTTTATTTACAATCACATTTTTTGTTATAGGAATAGCAGACCAGTTTATTACACACGGTGCAATCCATGAACGTCACCACGTATCGTATACACCATTTCACTTCCGCGTCACAACACTTGACCGTTGGCGGCATGCTGATGGTGAAATTCATTTGTGTATTATTCACCATTTGCCCGTTGATCGGCCAGAACACTGAGTGGCCCGCGATTAGAGCGGCAGAACTGATCCCTGTTGCAGCGTTGATGAAATTGCCATAGGTCTTGCTGTCCTTGTTGCAGATCATGCAATCATCGCTCTTGGGTTTGTATTCATAATAGATCAGTTCGGCTTTTATGCTCTTCACGGGTTTGGGTGTGACGGTGATCGTACTGTTCTGAATGATATTACCTGCCGTATCCTGTTTTATTTCGTCTTTCGGATTCACTTCAATTTTCACACTGTCGCATACATCGCATTTACAGGGTAGCACCGGTACACAAGTGTCTTTCGATGCTTTCCAGAAACTATTGACCGCATCGGTGATCTCCGCACCGAGACAGATATTTGATAAATTAGTTGCCGCATTGATCGTTCCTGTAATGGTTAATTGATTGCCCGAGCCGATACTTGTTCCCAATGGAGGAGCAAAACTTCCCACTGTTGCCCCTGCCGGCACACTCGATGTGATAGCGAAATTGGTCAGGTTGGCCGTACCCGGATTAACATTGCTGATCGTATAAGAGAATGAATAAACGCCTGGCTTGGAAGTACACAATACTTTAATGCTGTCCAGTTTAATGATATAGGTTGAAACAAAGAACATGGTGGGTTCGCTCGTACCATTATTACTACCAAGCGGTTTGCCTTCCCGGGTTACGGCTTGCACGTTCCAGATAAAATCGCAGAGATAAGGCGGCTTGCAGGGACCGGTGTAGATACCACTCACTGTTGCTTCTGTTGTATTAACTACGTCCTTTTCAACAATGGGTTTATTGTTCTTCATTGCCGTCGTTCCATTTTGTCCCTGCATCAGTTGCCATACCCTGAGCTTATATGTTACCGGTTCTGTTTGTTTTGGCGATACGGCTGTCCATTGAAATTTCACTTGTTGTTTTGCTTCTTCCGGGTCGAGCTGTTTATCTTTTTCCGGCAGCACATTTCCTGGCGGAGTGACCAGTGCCGGGCTTGTCGCGCCAAAACTCCATTCTTTGGTCGTGCCATTATTGCTGCCAACTGGGTTGCCTTCGCGGTCCAGCGCCTGTACATTCCATACAAAATCGCAGAGATAAGGTGGTTTGCACGGGCCGGTAAGAATACCGCTTACCGTTGCTTCGGTAATATCTTTTACATCTTTCGTGATCAATGGGCCATTGGTCTTCATGGCCTGCGTGCCGTTCTGTCCCTGCATCAGTTGCCATACACGCAAACGATAAGTAACGGGTTCACGTGGTTTGGGTACCAGCGCTGTCCAGCGGAATTTTACTTCTCCCTTTAGTTCTTCCGGCGGGAAATTCTTTTTGTCATCAGGGAATGTATTGACAATACCGTTGTTATTTTCTGACACGTTGAATGTGGTCGGATCGCTAGTAACGCCCGTTGTTCCGTCTCTTGTAACAACCTGCACAGCCCAGATAAAATCGCACAGGTACGGTGGCTTACAGGGACCAGTAAGAATACCGCTTACAGCTGCTTCGGTAATATCTGTTACATCTTTTGTGACCACGGGGTTATTGGTCTTCATGGCAGCGGTACCGTTCTGTCCCTGCATCAGTTGCCATACCCTCAAACGATAAGTAACAGGCTCACGGGGTTTAGGTACCAGTGCTGTCCAGCGGAATTTCATTTCTCCTTTTGCTTCATCCAGTGTGAAACCCTTTTTGTCTTCGGGGAATGTATTGACAATGCCATTGTTCTTTTCCGACACATTGAATACAGTTGGTTCGCTTGCAGTCCCGGGTGTTCCGTCTCTTGTAACTACCTGTACATTCCAGATAAAATCGCAGAGATAAGGCGGTTTACAGGGGCCGGTGTATATACCATTTGCTGTTGTCTCTGTTATATTCGTTACGTCCTTTTCAACAATGGGCTTATTACTCCTCATGGCAGTCGTTCCGTTTTGTCCCTGCATCAGCTGCCATACTCTTAGTTTATACGTTACCGGTTCTGTTGGCTTCGGTGTTATTCCCGTCCACTGGAATCGTATTTCGTGTTTTGCATCGTCGCCGTTAAACTGTTTACTATTTTCCGGCAACATGTTTTTCGGTGGAGTGATCTCATTTGTACTGGCAGCGCCAAAGCTCCAAGGCTCGCTCATGCCGTTATTCTTGCCCATTGGTTTGCCTTCACGATTCAGGGCCTGCACATTCCAGATAAAATCGCAGAGATAAGGAGGTTTGCAGGGACCGGTCAGTAGGCCGGTAACTGTTGCCTGGGTAATTTCTTTTACCTCTCTTTCAACAACGGGAGTATTGCTTCGCATAGCGGCCGCGCCATTCTGACCCTGCATCAGTTGCCATACCCTTAGCTTATAGGTTACGGGGTCTCTTGGTTTTGGAACTAAGGGAGTCCATCTGAATTGCAGCGGCTGCATCAATTCGTTAACGGTGAATTTTTTCTTATCGTCCGGGATGATCAGTGTGGGTGGCGCATACTCGATACTTGTTTCTTCAACCCGAAAATCCTTGCACACTTCACGGCTGATGGCCACTTTGTCGATATTGTAGAATTGAACGCAAATGGAATAGGTGCCGGCTTTGAGCTCACGGCAATTGTTCAGGATGCCGGTTAGATCAGCCGTATTGAAAACTCTTACATCAAAGGGGTCCACTCTTTTTGGAGTCGCGGTGGTATTACCGCAGATGATCGAGGATCCGCTCCGGATCTGCACCACCATTGCCGGTTCTTTTATCTGCGAGCCGGGCACTTTCTGCGCAGTGAGCATCAGGGCTCCCGGGATAGAGAGCCAGCTGTCAATGGTTCCCGGCAACACGTTCTTCACGGTGAAGTTGACAATATTTACCTGGTTGATCTGCCCGGCCTGGCTTTGCGCAAGCATGCTTAAAAGCAGGAAAGGGAGCAGGAGTTTCAGTTTCTTCATGTCGCAAGTGTTTTGATGTTATACCGGTCCGCAGAGTTTACTAGCAAACAGGAAGACCAACACATTAAGCCACTACTTCGGACCCCGGTCTTCCCGTCTTCGGACTTTTCTCAATGTAAAAATGGGAAGTTGAAACGGGGATTTTGGCCGGAATGTATAAGCGAGGGGGCGGGTTGTATATGCGTTGGGCGGGAAATCGTAATGTGTTAGCTGAAAATGATGCACGCAGAGACCGCTGGGCTCGCAGAGATGATCAATTGAAACACGACACTGCGAACTCTGGGTAGTGTCTCAGTTTGAAATTGCAAGAAATACAGGAGCACGGATGACACGGACCGGAAGGATAAACACGGATTGATTTAGCTACGCTAATTCAGGTCGAACGCGTATTTAGCTGACAACTGATCCTTTATATGCTGTTTACAGCATATGAATCCGTGTTCACCTGTCGTATCCGTAAAATCCGTGTGCGTGCATTTCAGACTGAGATACTACTGAACTGCGGTCTCTGCCTGCGTTCAAATTAGTTTAGTACCTTGTTCTATAACCTATTTACTATGAACAATATTCAACAGCCCCGTCGCAGATTCCTGTTTACAGCCATAGCCGGTTTTTGCACTGCCCTGGTTGCGGGTCTCCCTAAAATAAGTTTTGGAAAAGCTCCTTCCGGTAATGAAAAAGGTTTTGTGGTTCATGAAGCCGAAGGAGAACATATTATCACCGGCAGACGCAAGGCGCCGATGAATATTAAATTCTCCAAACAAACACATGGTATCGACAATATCTCATTCTGTACAGAAGACATTGTACCGGGTGGCAAGATCCGGGTACACAAACATCTCAATGAAGACGAATTCATTTTCTTTCATAAAGGCGAAGGAAAATTTACACTCGACGATAAAGACTTCGAAATAAAAGCGGGAACGATCGTCTTTGTCCCCAAAGGTGTCTGGCACGGACTGGAAAATAACGGGGAAGAAAATATCTATATGGTCTTTGGTTATTCCCCTTTTGGGTTTGAAGGATATTTCCGGGAGAATGGCACCCCGGCTGGAATACCGGCAAAGGAAAGAACAGCGGAGGAGTATGCGGAGACGGAGAGGAAGTATGGGATCGTGTTTAAGTGATAGCGAATGTAAAAAGGCAGGCAGTTAGCAGAAGTTTCTTTTATCCGAAATAATTCCTGTTGTCAAAAATTGCTTGAAATGAAAACGAAATGAACCTTTCGTTTGTTTTTGAGTTGTAGGTGGCAAAGAGTTTGAACTAAAAATAAAAAAACGAACATGGCAGTTTACGTAGTCAACGCATATGACATCACCGATTTTGAAGTATTCAAAAACTATCCCCCGCAGGTAGGACCGCTCCTGGTCAAACATGGTGCAAAACTGCTGGCCATGGAAACAAACCCCAAAGCGCTGGAAGGGATCCCCAAAACGATGAATGCCATCGTGGAATTTCCTTCGGAAAAGGAAGTCAATGATTTTTACAATGACCCGGAATACCAGGCGATCATTCACTTGCGGCATAACTCCACGTCCAATTGCACAATGATCATGCTGGATCAGTATGGCGAAAAGAAATGATCCCGGGAAAACAACTTTCGTTTATTTTTGATTTTTATAGGACTGCTTGTTTTTTAAAAAAGAGCCCTGGCAAATGCAAACTTTATCTATTGCTCCATACAAGGACAGCTCAGCAAATTTTATTTACAATTTGCTTTTTTGCGATGACCTCAACTTATATAAGGAGAACACGGAACCTCCCTACACCTATCCCTTCGACATTCTGTTCTCAGAAACAAGTTCGGTAACGGACCTGCAAAAGATCATTGACGATAAAGATTCGGATCCAAGAACTAAAGTACTTGCCTGCAACAGGCAAATTGCAAGCGGGCATACAATCGTAAAAAAAGAATTGCTTGCCGTGATCGCAGAACTGGGGCTGGACGATGGACTCGATGTGCTGGCATCATTTAAAAACGGAACAGCACGATATATAAATCATACGGGTAAAATACTGGTTTGGGAAACAACTACTGATGAAACTGCAAATAAGATAACCGGTGCCCTTTTTGCGAACAGCCAGAATATAGTCGATCAGATCGGGGCCTGGGACAAACCGAGACGACCCCATCCGGGAAAAGGAGACCTGAGAATTACTTTCCTTGTATCGGACGGGCTTTATTTTGGCGAAGGGCCAATAGATGTTTTGTTCAATGATCCAATGGCAAGCCCCGCATTGACAAACGCGACAGAGCTGCTGCAGTATATAACAGAAAGATCACTGGACAATAAAGAATAGTACAGCGGCTAAAGCGTTCACCCCTTCCTCTTCACCCACTTCTCAAACCTTCCTAAAAAATCCTCCTTACGCCGTGTTGCCACCGGTATCTCTTTCCCGTTCTCCAGCACCACTTCGCCGCCGCTGCCTTTGATATATTCTTTGATATAACTGAGGTTGATGATATACTTGTCGTGGATACGGGTAAAATTGTTAACGGGCAATAACTTTTCATATTCGCCCAGCTGTCTCGACACTACGATCTTCTTCTCATCGCATAAAAAGAAATGTGTATAGTTGCCGCTGCTTTCGCAGTACATGATATCAGCGATCTTTACAAAGACAAGACCGTTGGTCGTTGATAAAGGGATCTTGTCGTGTGTTGACTGGCGCGTATTCTGTTCGAGCAGGGAAAATAAATTCTTGTTGATCCCTTTTTCCGCAGTTCTTTTGATAGCCGCATTCACGGCCGCTACCAGCTTCTCGGCATTCACCGGTTTGGTAATATAACCCGTGGCATGGTGTTCGAAAGCTTCCACGGCATAATGACTATAGGCTGTAACAAAGATCACTTCAAAGGCAAGGGGCTCCAGTTCTTTGAGCAGGTCAAACCCATTCATTCCGGGCATCTCTACATCGAGGAAGACCAGCTCTGGTTTGAGTTCATCGATCAACTGCACTCCTTTGGCCGCATCGGCACTGGTGGCCATCACGTTCAGCTGCCGGCAATGCATTTCCAGCATCTGCTGCAACAGCTTTATGTTCTTTTCTTCATCATCGATGATTATGCAGTTGGTGGTGGCGTTCATCTTATTTCAAATATAATTC
>DASYLC010000287.1:0-2567 GCA_036009775.1 Chitinophagaceae bacterium | reverse complement strand
CTACCTGTAAATTCTGGCAACCCAGGCTCAGCACGGTCACGCCACCTACATTGGGATGATCGGCATACGCTGCTAATAATTTACTCAGTATTGCCGCGTCCTGTCTTATTCCGCCGCAACCTCCCTGGTGATTTAAAAATTTTATGCCATCCACATTTTTGAACATCCGTGCATGACCGTTGGAGGAAGGGGAGAGGTCGATCTCTTCAAGACGTTTTCCATTTTTATAGGCGTCCACCAGTTGGTGCGTGTATTGTTTGTATTTATCGGTTACCGCATAGCCCAATTCATTGTGCATCGCTTCGCGGATCACATCGAGATTACGGTTCTCACAAAAAACTGTCGGGATGAATAACCAGTAATTGGCGGTTCCGACTCTTCCGTCGCTTCGGTGATAACCGTTGAATGTTCTGTCTTTGAATTTAGTCACATCGGGAGCATGCCATTCAAACTTCGCATTGCGGTATGCATAAGGATCGGCAGCATGTTTAATGTTCTCCGTTGACATCCAGCTCCCTTTTGAGATCGCTTTCTGTGCTTTTCCCACCAGCACTCCATACATGATCACTTCGTCGTCGGCCTGCATATCCTGCATAAAGAACTTATGCTTCGCAGGAATATTCTCCTGCAAGACATATTCCGTTCCTTCAAAAGAAATGGTCTCTCCCTTTGAAAGATCAGTGAGGGCAACGATCACGTTGTCCTTGCGGTTTACTTTTAATACCCTGTGCTTCATTAAGCCGTTACTCTTTTTGTATCCAATTGTGCAACGGTGGCCAATGCACCGTTTATCATTATCTCATTCAATTGTTCCTGTACGATTTGTATGAAGCCCGGTAACCGGTTAAGATCGGCTTCCCACAACTCCTCATTTTGCAAAACTTTTTCAGCGAGCTTGCCGGCAACGGTATTTTGCCATGCTTCATAGAAATATCCGGCTGAATCATCTTTGATCTCGTATTCGATGCCGTTCCTTTCACCAAAATACTTTTTTCCATCTTTCCGGGTAGCTTTCATATACAGCAGGAAGCCGGCAAAGCCTGTTGCCATCCGGAAGGGAGGAGTATCCGTCAGTTCATAATGACGCTGCAACAACGGTATATTCCTCATCTTCATCTTAGAAGTATACTGGACGGTAATGCTCAGCCACTGGTGATCGATAAAAGGATTGCAAAAGCGCTCAAACGTGCTGTTAGCAAAATCTTCTTTTACTTTTTCATCGATCCCGAAAGGAATAGCATTGGCGATCTCTTCATGCATCAGTTTTTTGGCGAAATCCCCGAAAACAGGATCTTTTACAGCGTCCCTTGTAATATCAAACCCTGAAAGAAAAGCCAGCCCGCAGTTGAAACTATGGGTCCCGTTCAGCAGCCGCAGTTTTAATTCTTTGAACAGTGTGATATCAGGAGCGATCACCACAGCTGTATCTGCTTCATAAAAAGATAAGGTCTCTTTCACTTTTTCATTTCCTTCAATGGCCCAGAGACGGAACGCCTCACTCATGGTCAGCAATTCATCGGTATACCCGAGCTGAGCTTCGAGTTTTTTAGTTTCCTCCGCATTGGGTTTGCCGGGCACGATACGGTCTACCAACGAATTGCAGAAAGTATTATGTATCTCCAGCCATTCAATGAATTTATAATCAAGGCTATTCCGGTGTGCCAGTTCCAGTACAATACTTTCCAGTTTGCTGCCATTATCAGTGATGAGTTCTGTAGGTACGATCACCATCCCGCTGGTGGCACTGCCGTTAAATGCTTTGAACCGTTCGTATAAGAAGGCCAGCAATTTACCCGGGAAGGATACCGGCGGTTCGCTGGTGATATCATCCTGTACCAGTTGTATCCCCACTTCAGTGGTATTGGAAAAGATGATCTTCATTTCAGGGTTATGTGCACATTCCAGGATTCTTTTCCATTCTGTTTTGGCGCCCATTACGCGACTGACAGAAGCATTGATGATATTTTCCTGTACCGTTTCTCCGTCCTGGATACCCCTCACACAAATAGTATAGAGACCGTCCTGTTTATCAAAAGCACTGCTGTCGCTGTCGGTGGATTTTACTACTACCACTCTTCCGTTGAAGATCCCCTGTTTATTGGCCTTGTCAATAAAATAATCGGGCAATGCTCTTAAAAGCACGCCGGTACCGAATTGCAATACTTTCTCCGGCAGCTCAAATATCTTTTCTCCGGGCAGTTCCAGTCCCGGTTGCTGCACAATTTGTTTCAGCGTATGTTTAGATAATTGCATACATTTTTTTTTATTTTGCTGGCCTCCCACTCTGCTGAGCTTCGCTCGCAATCTTCGTCCCTCGTTTGCCTCGCAAGGAGGGAGAGAATGGAATGACTCAATAAGTCACTATCTCTTTGAATCCTCCTTTCCTCTTTTGGAGACAACCGAAGGTTACGAGCTCCGCTCAGAGATAGAGGATAGGAGCTCTTTATTTCTCAGGACTCCAGCGTTCGCCAAAGACCCATTTAACATTTATATCCTTTGCATTCACCCCTTCGGGCAAATTGTTCTTATACCAGCTGAAATCATTTCCACCCTCGCGGTGGCAGTTA
>DASYLC010000286.1:0-41292 GCA_036009775.1 Chitinophagaceae bacterium | reverse complement strand
TGCGATGAAAGCGAGAATTGAAAAAGCACTGGACAAATGTGTGGCAAGGATCCAGAAAGGACAGGACCAGGACGGATCGTGGAGAGACGGTGGTTGGGCACCGGTATTGCAATCGGCCCTCGCCAATAATGCCCTTGAAAGCGCCGATGAAGTCGGAAGAAAAGTGGATAAGGATGTAATGGACCGCAGCCGAAAATACCAGAACAGCAATTTTGATGTAAATACTAATTCAGCTGTGACCAGCAAGGCGGCGGGGGTAATGCTCTACGGTTTGTCCAGCACCACCCGTGCCAGCGCCAAAGAATCAAAAAGGGCGCAGGACCTGGTGGATAAAGCAAAGAGCGAAGGAAAGATCAGGAACAACACGGTGAATGAAGAGAACCTCAAAGCAGCGGGTATCGATGCGCCCAATGCCAAGGAACTGGTGACGGCTTATTCGATCAACAAAGCGTCGCAGTCGCAGGCACAGCGGGAAGACGTCCTTTCCGGTTTTGGGAACAATGGCGGGGAGGAATTCATGAGCTTTTTAATGACCGGGGAGAGTTTAATTATGCAGGGTGGGGACAGCTGGAAAAAATGGTATGAAAGCACTACCGGCAAGCTCGTAAACATTCAGAATCAAGACGGTAGCTGGAACGGGCACCATTGTATTACCAGCCCTGTTTTCTGCACCGCCACCTGTTTATTGATACTTTCTATCCATAACGATATGCAATTTTCGATGCAACAGCATCAGGGTAGATAATAGTGAACAGGTAATAGTGAATAGTTGGGTTTCCAGAGGCCGGAAATTCAGCTTTAAACAGAAAGAATGCCTGGCTAATAGTTAAAGGCAAGTGGCTAAAAGCTTAAAAGAATCATTTAACAGCCGGTTAGTGATATCGGGGCCCGTTTTTACGGGCCCTTCTTTTTTGACTGCCGCACATTGAACATGGAGCACCGGCTATGGAAAATTCTGTTAAACGTTCGCATGAATATTCCATACACGACAAACAATGCTCAACTTTAAGTAAGAACCATAATTCCATTTAAAAATCGCTTATGAGGATAGCATCTACACTCTATTTATTGTTTATTGCATCTTATTCTTTTGCTCAACCAAACGAGAGAGCAGTTGTAGCTGAATATAAAAAATGCGGGCTCTATGCTTCTTCTTTTGCTCAATCCCATCCATATCAAGGCAGCGTCAGAGAGGTCCTGGATAGTTCAAAAGCAGAAAATGGCTGGAGCAGGGATTGCGTTGGTCATTATACATATTATGGATCGGGTAACATTAATGATGTTTCAAAAGCATTGGAGACAAGGATCAGCCGGATGGCTCCTTCCACAAAAAGAGATTCACCAATAGTTGTGGTCATTAATTGCGGGGTCCTTTCAAAGACAGATCGTCCTTGTGGCACTGTTTTGCGTATGCAAAACAAAGACACTACTGTCCAACCGGCCAGGAAAGATACTGTTGTTCAGCAACCCGTCAGGTTAGTCAGCTGCAGGACTATAAATGGAAATTCCAATCCTCTCGTCGTGGTAAATGGCATACCAGCCGGACAAAATACATTATCGGAGCTGGATCCGGCCAGGATTGAAAGAGTTGTGATATTAAAAGGACCTGAAGCCATGGCCATCTATGGCAAAGATGCTTTTAATGGCGTGATAATTATTACTCTCAAACTGAAATACAAAAAAATGATCGTTGTCGATTCAGCAGATAATAGTCCAGTCGCACGGGCAACTGCGGGCATTACAATGAAGAACGGCGATAAAACCATGTACTATGCCGCAGATGATAAAGGTGCGTTCTCTTCCAATAGCCCGGATGAATTCAATGGTTTGAAAATGGAAATCACAGCAGTGGGCTATGAAGCTGCGACCCGGTATTTTAACGGGGATATTTCAAAAACGGATACGATCCGTTTAAAACGCGACATAAAAACCTGCGGCGATGTAGTCGTTGGTCTTATCTGCCGTGGGCGAAGAAGGATCAGTTGCGGCTATACTATTATTCGCAAAATAACAAGAGACGAAACTACTCCGGGGACAACAAATTTTCATTGCTATCCCAACCCTGCACAAAAAGGAGACGTCTTAACTCTATCATGGAAAAATGATGGGCTGGTCCGTGCATTACGGATCATTAGCCTCGAAGGCAGGCAAATGATACAACAGACCGTCAGTCTGAATAAAGGAAAGAGCTTATTCCAGGTACGAACCGACCCCCGCTGGTCCGCCGGTGTCTATTTTGTCCAGTTGGTTTATGAAAACGGGCGGGTCGCCGCATCTGGTAAGATAATCATTCAATAATTCCGTTATGGCTAAGAAGATCCAACTCACGATCGCAGAACCCTGTCACGAGAACTGGGATGCGATGAGCCCTGTTGATAAAGGCAAATTCTGCGGTTCCTGCCAAAAACAGGTCGTTGATTTCAGCAATATGAGTGACCGCCAGGTGGCTGAGTTCTTCAAAAAACCATCTACAGGTTCTGTTTGCGGTCGTTTTATGACCGACCAGCTCGATCGGCCGATGGAGATACCGAGAAAAAGAATTCCCTGGCTCAAGTATTTTTTCCAGATAGCAATCCCTGCTTTCCTAATGTCTATTAAAGCATCAGGACAAAGAACGCCGGGACAATTAAACGTTACTACAGTCTCCACTGGTGTAAAAGATAAGCCCGGTTACAGAACGATGGGAATGGTGGCAAGACCCCGGAATATTCCCCCGGTCGTTACTGCCGATACGATCATTACTCCTGTTATACCTGTTAAGGATCCGGACCTTACTGTAAAAGGCGAGATCGCCGTAAAACAACCGGTAATAGAACCAATTTGTAGTCCGGTAATATTTGGTGGCGTGCAAGCCTACGATCCGGTAACTACGGTCGTCAATAAAAATGAAATAACCGGAACAGTAGTAGATGAAAAAGGAGAACCGATACCATTTGCAACTGTTGCATCAGCTAATAAACGTTATGGTGTGGCGGCAGATATGAATGGCCTCTTCAAAATAAAAAGAAATTTACTGGGAACGGATCTTGTCCTGCACATATCTTCTGTGGGCTATGAAGAGAAAATAATAGCCGTTGATCCGAAAAGTTCAACGGGAACAGTAAAAGTGGTATTAAAAATGAGCGAGCCATTACCCGAAGTGATAGTGGAGATTTGGTACCGGTATCGCCGCAAGACTACTTCGGTGGGAATGGTAACATCAGTAATCGCCGATACTTTGTTCATTGCCGATAAGATCAACAACGCGGTGATGGTTAAGACCGATCCGCCTGTAAAAGAAAATGTGCTTCTTGTTTATCCCAACCCGGCTGTATCCGGTTCTTCAGTCAATATCAGTTTGAAGAACCCCGAAGAAGGTTATCACCAGTTGCAGTTCGTGAATCAATCGGGGCAGATGGTTCGCCAGCAAGAAGTATGGATCGATGCGGAAGCAAGACTGCTTAACACAGAGATCCCCATCGTAGCTGCCGGCAGCTATTTTATGATATTGACGAATAAAAAAACAGGAAAGAGATACGCGGAGAGGATCATTATTCAATAACCCAAAACGAAGGTTATGGCCAAACAACTGCAACTCACCATTCCCGAACCCTGTCATGAAGGTTGGGAGAATATGACACCTTCTGAAAAAGGCCGTTTCTGCGACTCCTGCCAGAAACAGGTCATTGATTTCAGCGTAATGAGTGACCGGGAAGTTGCAGAGTTTTTTAAAAGATCACTGCGATCATCGAAGGGTGAATCGGTTTGCGGTCATTTCAAGGCCGGCCAATTGGATCATGCGATAGATATCCCAAAGAAAAGAATTCCCTGGATAAAATATTTTTTCCAATTTACGATACCTGCATTTCTTCTTTCTATAAAGGTGTCGGCACAACGATCACCGGGAAAAACAACGACTAATACTGCCAGGAATACAACATTACCAGAGAAGGGTTCGCCTGCTCATTCAGGTACTGGATTCATATCTCTTGCAGAGGACACCGCGATCATCCCGGCGGTGAGCTCCTCTCTTCGTTCAAACGACATGATAGATGGAATGGTAGCCTCTGCATACCTGCGTCCGCAGCAGGTTTACACAGGTAAAATTGTTAACGAAAGCGGCGAGCCGTTAGTAGGGGCCACTATTATGATCAAGGGTACAAAAATTGGAATGGCGGCCGGTCCGGGAGGTGAATTCAGTTTAAAGACAAAAAAAATTGTGTCAGAACTTGTTTTGCAGGCATCGTATATCGGGTATGAAACGCTGGAACTGCGTGTGGATGCAAATAGCCCGGCTTCGCTGACAATGGTATTGAAAGAACGGGATGATCGTTTCGTGCAAGGATTTATCATCTGTGTCCGGCCACCCGTAAAAAAAGAAGTAAAGAATGTTCCGCTGATGCATTCTGTTTCAAATGACACAAAAGCGGCCTTCACTGTATTCCCCAATCCCGTTGCACAAGGATCGAAATTGAATATTGCATGGAAAAAAATAAAAGAAGGAGATTATTCGCTCAGCTTATCAGATCAATCCGGCGGGTCTGTTTACCAGCAAAATGTGAAAATCAATGCTGAGATAAAAGAGTTGGGTATCCAGCTACCAACCGTTGCAGCCGGTTCTTATTTCCTGGTGCTGGTCAATCAAAAAACAGGAAAGAAGCTTACAGAAAAAATAATCATTCAGTAATAGTTCTCATAAATGAAAAGGACTGCCATCATAACCCTTTTTCTTTTTGTATCGGTCACTGTCTTTTCCCGGCAAACCGATAAATTATACCCGGCACCCCGGGATGACAAATGGGGATATATCGACAAGACAGGAGTGATGGTCATCGAACCCCGTTTCCTCACCGCAGGTGAGTTCACGGAAGGGTTGGCTCCTGTACGGGAGAACGGAACATATGGATACATTGACAGAACGGGGACTTTTATTATTTCCCCGAAATATGACCTGGCCTATCCATTCCGCAATGGCCTTGCAACGGTTTACAAGGAAGGCAAACCTTTTGTTATCGATAAAAAGGAGCGGGTGCTTCCCGAAGCTGAATATAAAGCGATCCGGGGACATTCATTTGATGTGACCATAACAGAAACACGCAGATACGGACTCATCGATATATCCGGGCAGCTTATTGCGGATACTGCCTTCAAAATGATTGGTTCTTTTGTGGATGGCCTGGCCGTTGTAACGGGGCCTGACCTGGAGAAAGGAGTGATCGATTCTTCCGGCCACTGGATCGTTCCTTTTGGCCGGTATAAAGAGATAAAGGATTTTCAGAATGGCTTTACCAAAGCAGAACTGATTCCCGGTGATGACGATGAAGAATGGAAGGACGACGAAGTGATCATTGACAGGACAGGCAGGGAGCGGTTTACAATACCCGCCAAAGTATATTCCTTCGGATACTATCACGAAGGCTTTTTTGATGGGTTGGCGATAGCGGACTTTTATTCCATCGATGTCACCAAAAAGAAAGTTTGGTCCAGCAACGAGCGTAATAGTTTTAAGGGGGCCGTAGACACCAATGGAAAGATCGTCTTTAAGGACCCGGGTTGGGACAAGCTGACCCCGTTTCGTTTCAACAGGGCTTTTGCGCAGGACACACACAACCAATGGAGAATGATCGACAGAACAGGTAAACAGGTAGGGGAGCGGTTATTTATGGATGTATTGTTTGATAACTATCACCCGGATCCGGATGATCTCTTCACAGGAGGAAAAGCATTTGTGAAGATCGCGGAAGGCTGGGTGGCCATCGATACCAATGGAACGATACTGGCAAAACCCATGCACGAGGATAAAGTAGATTTTGGTCAAATGATCAGGAAAGGGGATATGATCTTTTTACAGAAAGACATCAGCGTGGAGAACAAAAATTACTCCTATTCGTATGGATTCTGGGATACCCGCAATGATGTAATTGTGAAACCAACTTATCATGATATTGCGATGGATACAGAAGGAGAAGAACTGATCTATGCCATGAAGGATGGCAAGGTAATATACCTTTCGCCTTCAGGTAAAAAGATCTGGGAGCAGGAAGATACCGGGGAACAAAATGCTTTTTTGAATATTGATCACATGAACCGCGGTTATTATTATGCCTCTTCCAAATACAAAAAAGAACTGGCTGGTTCTGGCGGATGGGGTGGATCGTCGAACGGGTCAAAGACAATATCGCAGCCAGGTAAAAAGAACGTTGATTCCCTGCAGGTCTTTATTGATGAATCGGCAGAGACAAAATGGGCAGAGAAGTACGAGGGTATAAAATTGTACGTTACGAATTTCTCAAACGATACCCTGTTCTTTGACGCCCAGGACAGCCGGCTATATCTCAAGCTACAGGCCCGGGATACGCATGGCGACTGGAAAGATATCGAGTACCTGCCAGGCAGTTGGTGCGGTAACAGTTACCATACCCTTTTCCTGGCAACAAAAGAACAATGGGAATTTGCTATTCCTGTTTATCAGGGAGAGTTCAAAACAAGGATCAGGGCCGGATTGAGCTATAAGACAAATGCAGACGCGAAAGACGATAAAATAATTTATAGTAACGAGATCGAGGGGACCATCAACCCCGGGCAACTCTGGAACAGACAGGCTTATTATTCAAAAGGATTAATGGATCCTTATCGTGACTGAACAGGTAAGGATGACCAGCTGTTTACTGCAAGCCAAACTGGACAAGGGAAGGTCAATAATAGAAGAGAGCGTTGCAGTTTCATAACGGTAGTTTTTTGGAATCCAAATTAATTATTCTTCATGAATTTTAACCACAGATTACACGGGTTAGTGGACGGAAAAACTGTGTAATCTGTGCGTATTTAATCTGTGTCTTTCGCGTAGCGAAGACTGTGGTTAATCTATTTAAACCCGGGATGAAATTGCTCCAATGTCTTCCTCAAAAAATCTCTATCAAGATGCGTATAGATCTCCGTCGTGGTGATACTCGCATGCCCCAGCATTTCCTGCACGGCCCGCAGATCGGCACCGCCTTCCACCAGGTGGGTGGCAAAAGAATGGCGGAAGGTATGCGGCGAGACCGTTTTTTTGATACCGGCTTTCAGCGCCAGGTCCTTTATGATATAAAAGATCATCACCCGCGATAATTTACTTCCCCGCTTGTTGAGGAATAAGATATCCTCATTTCCTTTTGCGGGACTGGCATGTACCCGGATATTCTTCCGGTAGATCGTAATATACTTCGCGGCACTGGCCCCGATGGGCACCAGTCTTTCTTTATCTCCCTTACCGATGACACGGATAAAACCAACGTCAAGGTAGAGCTGTGATATTTTTAACCCCACCACTTCGCTGACCCGCAACCCGCAACTGTACATGGTTTCCAGTATGGCTTTATTACGGCCGCCTTCCGGCCTGCTGAGATCGATCTGCTCCAGCATCAATTCTATTTCATCAAAACTCAATGTATCCGGAAGGATCCTTTTTAATTTGGGAGCTTCGAGCAGGGTAGTGGGATCGGTTTTGGAGATCTGTTCCAGCGCACAGTATTTATAGAATGCCCGCAACCCGGAGATGATCCTTGCCTGCGAACTGGCGGTCATTCCCAGTTCGTTGATCCATTTCAGGAATTGCTGCAATTCTTTTAATGTTAGTTCAGAAGGGTTTTTGGCAGTCTGCGTAATGAGGAGGTATTGTGTCAGCAGTTCGATATCCCGCAGGTAGGCATACACAGAATTCTCAGCCAGCGATTTTTCCAGTTGCAGGTAAGCTTTGAATCCTTTTTTATACGGTTCCCACATGAACAGTTCAAGGTTTAGTGTTGGTGGTCAGCGGGCAGAGACAAATAAAAGCTGCACATCTTTTCGGAGTTGGCTGGCAACATCAATATTCGGCATCCATGAGATACTATCCGTTGTATTGTTCCTGAAATGATAAGCAAATCCGTTCAGGGGGCCTTTTTTATGGTCAATGATAACACTCTGATCAGAAGAATAAATGTTGATGCACTTTGTTTGCTTCAGCCGTTTCTGTAATTCATGAACCTTCTCATCATCCCACTGAATGGATCGAAGGATCGAATCCCCCTCTGCCGAATGAGCCTTGATATTGACACCTTCTTTCATCCTGTGATTTTGGTCTGTCAGCCAATTACCCGGACCGATATAGATATGGAATTGTTGCTGGTTGTCTCCCAACCCGAACATGATCTCTTTTTCTTCCGGCTTTATACTACGGAAATAATTTACAAGTTCGTACAGCTCTTTTTCTTTCTTATTAAAGTTGGCGATCGCCTGGTCCTTTGTATACGTACTCCGGGAATTGTTGAAGAGAAATGAAATAGTCAGGTAGAAAAGACCCAGCACGGCGAAGCCTATCGCGGCGATCTTTACATATTTCCATCTGTTGTTCATTATTTCAATTCAATGCTCTTTTCGATCTCTTTCCATTCTTCTTTGATCTTCACTTTCACCCATATCCGCTGGTTGCTGATATTGACCGAATCGATATGCTCGTGCAGTGCGTCGTAATCAATATCCAGTTTCTCTCCAAAGGTCATCATAGCTTTTTTACCGGTGGCGATCTCTTCTACATAGATATTACCGCGGTCGGTATAGGCAAGCAGGTTGTCACCGATCGAGAATTTTGGATCGATATTGTTGATACCGCTGGTCCTCATGACAAAACTTTCGTTCTTATTGTAAGGGAGCTTGATCTGGAACCCACGGGCCGTTGCGCAATCATTGAACAATATATAAGCGAAACCGGTATCCTTGAAAATGCAGCGGATGAAATCTTTATTGACAAACACCGTAGGGTAATCGAACCCGGTCTTCCGGTCGGTTCCCATTCCCTTGTAGCTCCAGATGATGGTATCGGCCTTGCAGTTGGCGGCCGATATATATACATAAGGGCTCAGCTTATGATCACCTATGAACTTCAGGGTATCTTTCAGACAGGCTGTATCGCAGAGCGTTTTAGGGCCGCCGGCCGAAGAAGATTTACAACTTACAAAGGATACAACGATGAAAATTGCCAGGAAGGAAGCAAGCAGGGATCTCATACTGATTGGTTTGTTATATAACAAAAATAACCATTGGAAAATAAGGAGGGAATAAAATTTTGAATAGGCTGGGCAATGGGCAATGAGCAATAGGCAATGGGCAATAGGCAATAGGCAATGAGCAATAGGCAATAAGCAATAGACAAATGGGCAATGAGCAACCGGCAATTGGCAATCTTCAATTATCTTCGGTCCATGCAACCGATCAATCTCCGTTCATTCAAACAAAAAGCCCGGCTTACCAAATCAAAGATGAGGCGTTTTCTCACGAAGCTGGAAAATGATGCTCCCCGTGGCCTGGATAAAAAAATAACCGAACACGAAAAGAATGTATGGCTCGAAACAGATTGTCTCAGTTGCGCCAACTGCTGCAAGACAATGACCCCGACCTTTACCACGCAGGACCTGAACAGGATATCGAAGCATTTTAATATGACCGTGGAAGCTTTTCAAAAAAAATGGCTGCGAAAAGAAAAAGGTGGCGACCGCGACTGGCTCAATAAAACAGAACCCTGCCAGTTCCTGAATCTCAAGGATAATAAATGCAGCATCTACGAAGTACGTCCCGCGGATTGCGCCGGTTTCCCGCATTTGTCAAAAAAATTCAAAGATTACGTGCATATTCATAAGCAGAATGTGGAGTATTGCCCGGCGACATATAGGTTGGTAGAGAAGATGATGGAGAAAGTGGACAATAGACAATAGACAATAGTCCATAGCGGTGCCTTAGCGATGGTCAATGGACTATCAGCTATGGACTAAAGAAAAACATCTTCGATCAAAAAAAACTCCGGCTCCTTTTCTTTGAACAACGTCACCGAAAGAATATGATATTGTATCCAGGGATGTCCCGGGTTCCGGAATAAATATTCATCCGCGGCCTTCTTCAGTTTCCTGAATTTCTTTTTAGTTACACTGTCTTCCGGGTGCCCGTAGCGGGAGAAATTCCTTGTTTTTATCTCGATGAAATAAAGGAATTTTCCTTTGGCAGCGATGATATCGATCTCCAGTTGTCCATAACGCCAGTTGCGGTCCAGGATCGTATATCCTTTTTCTTCCAGCCAGGAAGCGCCCAGTTCTTCGCCTTGTTTCCCGAGTTCATTATGAAGGGCCATGTAGTATCTTTAGGTCAAATTAAAAAAACGAAACCTTTTTCATGAGGGGAATTCACCGGTTAAAAGGGGTAATAAAACAGTATGACTGGGGTGGAACTTCCTTTATTCCATCCTTATTACAACAGGATAATGCGGCCAAAAAACCATTCGCGGAATACTGGATGGGCGTTCATCCACTTGGACATGCGACAATTGAATCAGGGGACGGCAAATGGAAACAATTAGCCGATGTGGCCGGGAAACTTCCTTATCTTCTGAAAATACTGGATGTAAAAGACATGTTGTCGATACAGGTCCATCCTTCCAAAGACGCCGCGGCAAAAGAATTTGAGAGGGAGAATGCAATGGGTATCCCGCCGGATTCACCGGCACGGAATTATAAAGACGATAATCATAAACCTGAACTCATTGTTGCCTTAAGCGATTTCTGGTTATTGCATGGGTTCAAATCACCGGAAGAACTGGTCTATACATTACTGAACGTGGTGGAACTCCGGGAATTACTGCCTGTATATAACCAGTCGGGATATGGCGGGCTTTATAAACATGTGATGGAGATGCCACAGGAGGAAGTGAACAGGATACTACAGCCGCTGATCGATAATATCGCCGAAATATATAAAGATGCAGAGCCTGAAAAGGAAGATGAAGATTTCTGGGCGGCAAGAGCAGCAAAAGAGTTTTGCGGCGGCGGGAATATCGACCGGGGCATCTTCTCTATTTATTTATTCAATCTTATCCATCTGCAAAAGGGCCAGGGTGTTTTCCAGGATACAGGTGTACCGCATGCTTATCTCGAAGGAGTGTGCATGGAGATCATGGCCAATTCGGATAATGTACTCCGGGGCGGACTGACCCATAAACATATCGACGTGAACGAACTGCTGAAACATACCCGTTGTGAAGCAACTTATGTGAAGATCCTTGAAGGGGAGGAGATCAACTCATCGGAGAAGCTATATTCAACACCGGCAACTGATTTCCGGTTAACGGTTATTGAATTGAAAACGGGTGAATCGGCGGAACTGAACCCATCAGGCCCGGAGATACTGGTGATCACGGAAGGAATTGCTTCCATAAGGAATGGCCAGGAAAGCATTGAATTAAAAGCAGGTGAGCCTTCCGCTGTCCTGCTTCCGGGGGGAACGGTCTGGGTAAAAGCAGCTGCTGAGAGCACTGTTTTCAGGGCTTCTGTTCCTGTTCACAAGGGTTTATAATATAGCCCGTTCAATTGCCTCAATTCAGTTATTTTTGCACCGAAATCAAAAGAATTATGAAGTTCAATAAATCAACCGTCCTCAGTTTTATACTATTAGTTGTTATTGCATCGCTTTACCGTGCCTGGCCCGGTCGTCCTTTCGGCTTTGCCCCACAGATCGCGATGGCTATATTCGGCGGTGCTGTTATAAAAGATAAGCGGCTTGCTTTTATTCTTCCGCTGCTCTCTATGTTATTGTCAGATGTTTTGTATGAAGTATTGTATGTAAACGGATTGTTCAATATCAGGGGTTTTTACAGCGGTCAATGGATCAATTATATCCTTTTTGCAGGACTTACTGTATTCGGCTTTATGATGAAGAAGATAAATCTCAGAAATGTTCTTGGATTTACTATAAGCGGATCGCTGATCTTTTTCCTGCTTTCCAATTTCAGCGTATGGATCGGCGGCGGCGGTCTCGGTCGTCCACGCACATTCGACGGCCTGATACAATGTTATGGAGATGCATTGGCTTTTCACCGTGATTATGGCCTTATCAAAGGATTTCCCGGTAATTTTATTATCGGTGATATATTCTTTGCATTGATACTTTTCGGAAGCTATTATTTTATTGCCAAACCTTCAGTTGTTAAGGAAGGGAAGCTTGCCTGATTTGTACAGCCTCCCTGCCCTCCGAAGGAGGGTTCTGGGTCGTTTATTAAATATTGAGTTTTCTTTTTATTGTAATTGCATAATTGGTTTCTCGCGGAGGGCGCAAAGGGAGGAGGACGCAAAGCCTCTTCCCAAGAAAAAGTAAGCATGAGTTATGCTAACTCAAGTCTGGCAAACCAATAACTTTCATGTTCAATCTTCTCCGTCACACACACATTAATACGATCCGTAAACAACGGGCAATCCAGTACCAGCGTATGATACTCCCCATTTTCCCCGCAGGGATCAATACCTAATGTTTCCAGTTCACTGATAAGGGAAGGAGTGATGGGACGACCGATGAATCGCTCGCCCATGGTTGTATTACAACTCACGATGATGGTCTCTATCCCGGCTTCGAACATTTGCAGCACGAGTTGTTTGCGATCCTGTTGCCAGAGAGGGAGGACAGCGGTGAGTCCTGCGGCTGTACAGACCTTTTCTTCCCAGTCACGGTGGGCCTGCAGATCAATATCGCCGAAGACGGCATGGGTCAGCTGGTATTTTTCTTTGAGACCAGTAAGGGCATTGGTAAAATGTGGCTCGTACTCCTGCCAGGAGCTGCTGATCATTTGAATGGGGAGTTCTGCGGCGGCAGCCTGTTGTTGTAATATATCTGCCGGGATGCCATGGGAGCGGGAGATCTTTCCTTCTTCGTTCAGCACGTTGAGCAAAACTTGCGGTGTATAGCCAAGTTGGATGGCTTGCATTAAAGCAAAGCAACTGTCTTTGCCACCGCTCCAGGAGCATAATGAATTCTTATTCATGGACGTAAAATTATGCTCACGGATTGATAGCTACGCTATGATTTTTTTGGGGCCACAAATTAACACAGATAATTGGCCGGGACAAAAGGCTTGCCACGAAATCATACAAAAACACACGAAATAAAAATCAGGAAGTATTTTTTCGTGCTAATTCGTGTCCATTCGTGGCTAAAAAAGATAGCGAAGCTATCTATCGGCGTTCATTTGTTCATCTGTGACTAATACCTTTTGCCGAAGGCAAAAACTAATTCATGGCTCACCTTGTCGCTTCATACTCTTCATCATGCAATAAGGTATGATGGCTTCCATCCGCCGCTTCCGTCGCCAGTTCATCACAGCGGTTGTTGAAGGGGTTATCGGCATGTCCCTTTACCCATCTGAATTTGATCTGGTGTTGGTGGGAAAGATGATAAAACTCTGTCCACAGGTCCGGGTTCTTCTTGCCACCTTTGAAATTGGTCCTGATCCAGTTCTTCAGCCAGCCTTCTTCCCAGGCTTTTACAACGTACTGGCTGTCGGAGTAAATGGTAACGTTCATTCCGGGTTTCTTCAATGCTTTCAATCCCGCGATAACGGCCATCAGTTCCATCCGGTTGTTAGTAGTGAGATGATAGCCCTGGGATAATTCTTTACGGTGTGTACCGCTCATTAATATAGTGCCGTAGCCGCCGGGACCGGGGTTCCCGCGAGAGGAGCCGTCTGTATATATTGTAACAGCAGTGTTCAAAACTGTTTATAATTTATGGTTTATAGTTTATTGTTGTTGCAATCCGGAAAGTCTTTACTTGTTTGGTAAAACAGATAGTGTCAGCTTATGATCTGTTATCGTTTAGGCTTCTTTATATGCTTTGTGAAAACCATTTACTGTAAACAACCATAAACCTGTCATTGCGAGGCACGAAGCAAAGACTACATACCATAAACAGATCATACTTGAAACACTCCCGTCCTTAATTCTGCTATCTCCGGGTTATGATCTGCAGCTGAAATGCCCTCGGATATAACTTTTCTCGTCTCCACCGGGTCAATGATCGCATCCACCCATAGTCTTGCCGCCGCATAATAAGGCGATGTCTGTGTCTCATATCGTCCCTTGATCTCGTTCAGTAATTTGTTTTCTGCTTCCGCGGTGATCTCTTTTCCTTTTGCTTTGAGTGATGCTACTTCGATCTGGAGAAGCGTTTTTGCAGCCGCGTCACCACCCATCACCGCGATCTTTGCGGTGGGCCATGCATAGATAAAACGGGGATCATAAGCTTTGCCACACATCGCATAGTTGCCGGCACCGTAAGAATTGCCAATGATGATCGTGATCTTCGGCACTACCGAATTCGCCACTGCATTCACCAGTTTAGCGCCATCTTTAATGATACCGGAATGTTCGCTCCTGCTGCCCACCATGAATCCTGTTACATCCTGTAAAAAAACCAATGGAATCTTCTTCTGGTTACAGTTCAAAATAAAACGGGCGGCTTTATCGGCGCTGTCATTATAGATCACGCCACCCATCTGCATCTCACCTTTCCTGCTCTTGACGATCTTGCGCTGATTGGCGACGATGCCGACTGCCCATCCGTCGATACGGCCATAGCCGCAAACGATCGTCTTGCCATAGTCTTCCTTGAATTGTTCGAATTCAGAATCGTCTATAATTCGTTCAATGACTTCCAGTATATCATAAGGTTTTCCATCATGCGGGAACAATCCATAAAGATCTTCCGCCTTTTTTTTAGGAGCAATAGCTTTTATTCTGTCAAAACCGGCTTTGGGTTTATGACCGAGCATGGAAAACATTTTTTTGATATGGTCCATGCATTCGTGTTCCGTCTTGAATTTATAATCGGCGATACCGGATATTTCGGTATGGGTTACTGCCCCACCCAGCGTTTCATTATCGATGTCTTCACCGATCGCTGCTTTCACCAGGTAAGATCCGGCGAGGAATATGGAACCATTGCCTTCCACCATCAGCGTTTCATCGCTCATGATCGGAAGATAAGCGCCACCCGCTACACAGGCACCCATCACGGCGGCGATCTGCGTGATACCCATCCCGCTCATCCTTGCATTGTTGCGGAAGATGCGGCCAAAATGTTCTTTATCCGGGAATATCTCATCCTGCATCGGTAAGAAAACACCGGCGCTATCAACCAGGTAAATGACCGGTAAATGATTTTCCATCGCTATTTCCTGCAAGCGTAAATTCTTTTTACCGGTAATAGGAAACCAGGCGCCCGCTTTTACGGTCTGATCGTTGGCGAGGATCACGCATTGTCTGCCGCTGACATAACCCACACCAGCCACTGTGCCGCCAGCGGGACAACCGCCCTGTTCCGCATACATGTCATAACCTGCGAAGGCGCCGATCTCGATAAAGGGTTTGTCTTTATCCACCAGGTAATCGATCCGTTCTCTTGGAGTGAGTTTGTTCTTTTCTTTTTGTTTGGCCGCTGCTTTTTTCCCACCACCCTCATAGATCTTTTCCAGCCGCCGGCGCATCTCGCTGAGGGTTTGTTTCAGGACATCCTCGTTCTTATTGAAATCAAGGTTCATATGGTATTCGTTAGGGGACAAAGATAAGGCAGAAGACAGATGATAACTGATAGGGGATAGATGATAGAGGATAGTGTCTTAAAGATCGGCATTTCTATATTTTCAGATAAAAACTAAAAACTAATAGATAAAAGTGGCTGAAGGATGACGGCGTCTTTATTATCCGCTGAACTTTTTGCTTTAAGAAATGCTAAATACAGGAAGGGATTCTACTCTATAACCAACTATTATCTGTTAGTTCTTATCTGTTATCTTCTTTTCCCATCGATATTCAACTTCAGCAGTAATCCGGTAAATTCATATACTGTTAATCTATAACAACCATCTTTATTTTATCTTTCAGCAATGAAACAACTGATTACGTCCGGCTTCATCCTGCTGTGTTTATCGGCAACAGCCCAACAACATGATCATTCAGCGGGCCACAAAATCATTTTCCCCGATATCCCCGGCTACAAAACAATGCGTACCGACCTGCACCAGCATACGGTATTTTCGGATGGCAGTGTATGGCCCGATATCCGGGTGATGGAAGCGTTACGGGATGGGTTGGATATAATTTCATTGACAGAACACCTCGAATACCAGCCGCATAAAAGCGATATTCCTCATCCTAACCGGGACAGATCTTATGATATCGCGGTCAAGGAAGCTAAATCGCACGAGCTGCTTATCGTCAAAGGTTCCGAGATCACCCGCAAGATGCCACCGGGACATTGTAATGCTGTGTTCATCACCGACCCCAATAAACTGTTGCTGGATGATTCGGTCGCCGTTTTCCGCGAAGCAAAGAACCAGGGAGCTTTTATTTTTTGGAACCATCCCAACTGGACGGCTCAAAAAAAGGACGGGATCGCTACGCTGACCGATATGCACCGGATGCTCATAAAAGAGGGGATGCTTCACGGTATCGAAGTGGTGAATGATCGTACCTATTCCGATGAGGCCTTACAGATCGCATTGGATAATAACCTCACTATTATGGGCACCAGTGATGTGCATTACCTGATTGATTGGGACCACAAGATAGCAGATGGTGGGCACCGGCCCGTAACATTGGTCTTCGCAAAAGAAAAGAATGTGCAAAGTGTAAAAGAGGCTTTGTTCAACAGGCAGACAGTAGTGTATTTCAAGGACCTCCTCATCGGGCGAAAAGAATGGCTCGAACCACTGATCAAACAGTCCCTCACGATCACGAGCGCTCAATATGATGGTAAAACACAAGTACTGACGATCGCTTTCGAGAACAAGACCAATATGGATTTTATCATACAGAACCGGTCGGCCTATACTTTTCATGACAGTCATGATGTGCTGACCATTTCCCCCGGGGATAAAAACACTATCCAGGTCAAAACAATACAACGGCTGTCCTCGGTTAAACTCGACTTCGAGATACTGAGCGCTGTGCATGCGCCGGGGAAGCATCCTGTTATTAGCTGGGAATATGGTTTGGAAAAATGAGAAAGTCGGGAGACAGGAGTCGGAAGACCGAAGCCGGTTGTTGATTGTTGGGATCTCCCGCCAGGTTTAGTGTATTGCGCTACAGTAGTCATCCCGCACAAAGCAGTCTTCTCCGGACTTCCGACTTCGGTCTCCGGACCAGCTTTCTTTTCGTTATATTAGCCAACCAAAATTTTTCCGCATGTCCAAAACGATCAGCGTTTTTCTTCTTGGCATATTTTCCTGTTTTGTTTCAACAGCACAAACAGGTTACAGTGATTTTTCCCGGCAAACAACCCGTATCAACGCTCTTGCAAAAACCTACCCGCAATATGTCCGGGTGCGGTCGCTGACAAAAACAGCGAGAGGGAAGGATATCTGGCAAATAACCATGGGCACAGGCAATACCGAAAGCAAACCGGCCATCGTTGTTGCCGGAGGCGTGGAAGGCAATTACCTTATTGGAATGGAACTCGCCATTGGCTTTGCTGAAAACTTGCTGCAGAGCAGCGACACCGATAGCATCAAAGCGCTGCTCAATAAAACGACCTTCTATATTTTCCCCAACCTGAGTCCCGATGCGATGGAACAATATTTCGCTCCCCTGCAATACGAACGGCAGGGCAATGCTGCAGCCACTGATGATGACCGTGACGGTAAGACCAATGAAGATGGTTTTGAAGATCTCGATGACAATGGCAAAATAACCTGGATCAGGGTCGAATCACCTGTTGGCGATTATCGTGTCAATCCTGATGACCCGCGATCATTGATAAAAGCCGATCCTGCCAAAGGTGAGAAAGGCAAATACCTTGTCTACACAGAGGGTAGTGATAATGACAAGGACAATAATTTTAATGAAGATGGAGAAGGAGGAATTTGGTTCAATAAGAATTTCACCTACAAAGTTCCTTCTTTCACACAAGGCTCGGGCGAGTTTGCCGTTTCCGAAAACGAATCAAGGGTATTGCTCGATACCCTGTTCGAGCGTTTTAATGTATACGCCGTGGTTAGTTTTGGCAGCAATAATAATCTCAGCAATCCTTATATCTATAATGCCGCTACGGCCAACCAGGTATTGATCGGGAGCTGGCTGCAACAGGATGTGAGGGCAGATAGTATGGTAGCGGATCTGTATAATAAGACCGTGAGTATGAAGGATGCGCCGAAGACAACGGCCGCCGGGGGTGATTTTCTTTCCTGGGCCTATTATCACTATGGCCGTTACAGTTTCAGTACACCGGGCTGGTGGGTTCCCAAAACAAAACCCGACAGCACCAAAGGGGAGAAAGCATTTACAGTGGATGATCCAACCGCCAATTACCTGCGCTGGGCTGGACAGCAGGGTATCACCAATACATTCAATGAATGGAAAACGGTACAGCATCCTGATTTCCCCGGGCAGAAAGTGGAAGCAGGTGGTGTGGATCCTTTTGTGCTGATCAATCCTCCGTATAAATTGATCCCTGACCTGGTAAAAAAACATACACAGTTCCTGTTCAAACTTGCGGCTTATCAACCTGAGATCGATGTTATCAATATTAAAACAGAAAAAGCGGGTGCGGGTCTGACAAGGATCACGGTGGATATCATCAATCGTGGTGCATTGGCAGCGCCTTCAAAGATCGGGGAGAGAACGTACTGGATGAAACGGATCACCGTACGGGTCAACACATCCGGCAATCAATCGGTGATCAGCGGCAGAAAAATTCAAACATTGAATTCACTCGAAGGATACAGCACACAACAACTGAGCTGGCTGATAAAAGGCACGGGCAAACTGAGCATCGATGCCGGCAGCCCCACCACCGGAAGCAAATCCATTGACATTAATCTTTAAGTAAGGGTTAAAAGTTATGGGTTATGAGTTGAGAGTATGAGTCCTTTAATTTTTTAATTATCATTTTATGAAACTTTATATAAGAAATCTAACTGTCGCTCTTTCACTATTCACCATTCACTATTCACTCTCCGCGCAAACCGCCGACCAGATATTCAAAGCCGCCGGTTCACCTGCCAACCCGAAAGTAGCGATGAACTGGAGCCAGTATTATGACCATGCGGGTATTTCGGCCATTTTAAAAAAGATAGCAGCGGCTTATCCCGATCTCGCCAAACTGGAATCGATCGGGAAATCCTATGAAGGCCGTGATCTCTGGTGCATCACCATCACCGATTTTAAAAGCGGGGATCCAAATAAAAAACCGGGAATGTATATCGACGGTAATATTCATTCCAATGAAGTGCAGGGAAGCGAATTTTCAATGTACACGGCATGGTATCTTACTGAATCGTTTAAAGACAACAAGTTTGTGCAGGAGTTGCTGGCCGATAAAGTATTTTACATCGTTCCCACGATCAATCCCGATGGCCGCGATAGCTATTTTCACAAACCCAATACGGGCAGCTCGCCCCGTTCCGGTGTGATCCCGATCGACAATGACCGGGACGGACAGGTAGATGAAGATGGTTATGATGATCTCGATGGCGACAATGAAATTCTGTTGATGCGCCGTAAAAATGCAAACGGACGTTTTCGTCCCGATCCTTCCGATCCAAGAAGAATGATACAGGTGGGCCCCGATGAAAAAGGGAGCTATGAATTCCTGGGGCTGGAAGGAAAGGACAATGATGGTGACGGGCAGGTGAATGAAGATGGTTATACATTTGAATACGACCCCAACCGCGACTGGGGCTGGAACTGGCAACCCAATTATATCCAGGGAGGTGCTTATAAATATCCTTTCTCTTTACCCGAGAACAGGGCCATCGAAGAATTCGTGATGAAGCATCCCAATATCGCTGCGGCGCAGAGTTTTCATAATGCCGGCGGGCAGATATTGCGGGGACCCGGCGCGGAAAGTGATGTGACGACATATAACGCCGCGGATATCCAGATCTATGATGTGATCGGCAAGAAAGGGGAAGAGCTCCTTCCTGGTTATAAATACCTGGTCGTGTATAAAGATCTTTACACAGTGTATGGCGGTGAACTTGACTGGTTCTACGGCAGCCGTGGCATTTATACATATTCAAATGAATTGTGGACACCTTATTTATTTTTCAACAGCGATGCGACCCGGAACCCGCAGGATAATTCCAACTACAGTTTCGACCGATATTTATTATTCCAGGATGCATTCGTTCCCTGGCACGAATACGATCATCCGCAGTATGGCAAGATCGAGATCGGTGGTTTCAAAAAGAATTTCGGCAGGGCACATCCGGGCTTCCTGATGCAGAGCGATGCCCACCGTAATATGGCGTTTACGATCTATCATTGTTACCAGACACCGAAACTGGCAGTTGACACCATCAAAGAAAAAGACCTGGGTGATGGTTTGAAAGAAGTGACCACTGTTATTTCCAACAGTCGTTTGATGCCCACACATAGCAGCCAGGACCTGAAGTATAAAATAGAAAGACCGGATTATATATCGCTCGTTGGTGTTAACGTACTGGCTGGAATGATCGTGGACAATGCCGATCTTAATTTAACGACCGAACAACGCAATGATCCTGCAAAGATCGCCGTGCGCAATATTCCGGGACAGGGAACGGTGACGGTGAGATGGATCATACAGGGGAGCGGGAAATATGTAGTGACGGTGGATAGTAAGAAGGGAGGGGTGGTGAGCAGGTAGGGTGAGGCGTGAGACGTGAGACGTGAGTCGTGAATCGTGAGGCGTGGCTTTTACTGATCGCTAAATCTCCGGTTATCGTATTTTAGATCTGTATTCATTTAGCAACCGCCAGGCTGTATTTATCCGTGTTTATCTGCGTAATCTATGGCAAAAAAACTGGTTGCCGCTGGCAACATATTTTCCGTGTCATTTCATGTGCTTCTATCTAAAACCCCATGTACATCGTAAGGACACTAAGTGAATATACTTAACTACCACGCAATTTTTCTTAAATATATATAGTATTCCTTGCCGGGTTCTTTTATTACCGGACGATTTTGTTATTTGGCAGTGATTTTCGCCAGTTCATCATCCAATATCTACAACGTATGAAAAAAATTATACCTTTTTTCCTGCTTTGCGTTGCCGCAAGGTCCTTTGCCAATGATTTCGCGCAGCTAACGATCACCAAGACTTCCGACCAGGCAGTCTATGGGATCAATCAACCCGCAGTATTCACCATCACGATCACTAACACTGCCGCTTTCGCTACCAGTATCGATAAAATAACTGATGAGCTTCCGCCCGGCTTTGTTTTCCAGTCGTTTCACCCTTCGAGCCAGGTGACTGCTGTCAATTCATCTTCGGTTCCTGGTTACGGCGTTACCGGGAACATTGTTTTTGTAGGTGGTATCTCTTCCACCGGTGATCATACCTACGATATACCAGCCGGCAGCAGTCTGGTAGTAAAATATATTGCCAGGACTTCTCCTTCACCCGCTTCCAATCTTGTAACAACAGCACAGTGGTATATCGGGGTAACAGAGAGTGGTTCGGCACAGAATACAGTCTCCGTATCCGCATCCGTCCTGACCCTTCCCAATTCATTGCTTTCTTTTACCGCTGGCTGGATCGATAACAGCCGGATCAAACTGGACTGGAAAATCGTCAATGAATCGGCCGGCGATCGTTTTGCTATCGAAAAAAGTATGGATAACAGCCCATTCATACCTATCGGGCAACTGAACAGTAATGACATCACGGGTACTTCACAATCCTATTCTTTTACGGATCCTTTTCCGGCCAGGGAAAATAATAAATACCGTTTGAAAGTGACGGGTATTGATAACCAGGCAAAATACAGTCCTGTTGTTCTGGTTACCCGCCAGCAGGATGGATGGAGCCTGGCGAAGATCTTTCCTGCTCCTTTTAGCAATGAACTGAATATCCAGATCGCATCCGGGAAAAAAATAACCGTACAACTGAGGATGACCGATCTTATGGGCAATATCGTTTCCAGCCGCAGTGTGAATTGTGTCAGTGGTACCAGTATGATCCTCCTGGACGAATTAGAAAACCTGTCACCGGGAATGTATACGATACAGATAAGCGGCGGCGGGAAAACTATGCAGCAGAAATTGGTGAAGAGGTAGAGGCGTGAGACGTGAGACATGAATCGTGAGTCGTGAGTCGTGAGGCGTTTCAAAAGTTTGCATGTTTCACCATCCCGTCGATCTTCCAGATCGCAAATAGCACAAATGCAAATAATATAATGCAGAACACCAGGATGAACCAGTATCCTCCTTTTGTATCAATAGCATATTTAGAAGGTTTGTCAGGCAGGTACGCAAGTTGCATTCTATCGCCAATCCTGTACTTGCCGGTAGTAACAGTTGCTTTCCCGTTATAGGGCCTGCTTGTTGCGCGGTCTTTGTATTCCAATGTCAGTATGTCGACCGAACCTCCTTTAGGTGTGCGGATCGTATTGATATGAGTAACGATCGCATCGGTCCAGGTTCCGTTTTTTTTAATGCGGGCTGCTGACCGCATCCGCCGGATTGTTAGTACCAATGGAAATGCAGCAAGAAGAATCATGACTATATATAGTACGATCATTGGTAGGGTTTGAGTGCTAAGATAAACCTGGATCCCTGTTCAACAGACAGTATCACCCGAAATGAGTAGAAGAAAGCCGTTAGCTTTTAGCAGGGTAAAAAAACTTACCATAGTGTACTAAATATTTCACAAAGCTCACTAAGTGGTTGCCAAACCAAACTATACCCTCCGTGTGTATTTCCTCTGTGTTATTCACGCAGCGAATACAGTGGTTAAAATTCTCAAAATTATTTCTTATAATAGTGGTATGAAAAGAACCAAAACTGTAGCCCTGCTGCTCCTTGCAGGACTGGCTCTTCATGGGCATGCCCAATCCTGGAAACAGGCGGCAGACAGCGCCCGCATCTACCAGCAACAAAGGGATAACGGTAAAGCCACGGCGCTTTTCACCAAAGCCCATGAAGAATTAAAAAAGGATTCTGCCGGCACCCTTACCTATTTTCAAATAGCCAATGAGACGGGCGATTTCTTTTGGGCCACGGGTAAATATGCCGACGCGGAGCCGTTTTACCTGGACGCCAAAGCCACGATCGAAAAGATACAAGGAAAAGAGAATGCGAATTACGGGCTGATCACCATGAACCTGGGCCGTTTGTATCGTTTGCTGGGACAGTATCCCAAATCAGAACCGTTACTGATCGAATCGAGAACCGTACGGGAAAAAGTACTGGGAAAAGAAACCGCTGAATTCGCCGCCAGCACCAATAATCTCGCTATTCTTTATGCAGAAACAGGTCGCTATGATGAGGCAGGGCCATTATATAAAGAAGCATTGCAGTTACGGAGAAAAGTTTTCGGCACCAATCATATCGATTATGCGACCAGTTGTAATAACCTTGCTATCTATTATGTACTCACCGGTAAGCCTTCCGCGGCCGAGATGTTATATATAGAAGCAAAAGATATACGGGAGCGTTTACTGGGAAAAGAACATCCTTTTTATGCGGCCAGTTGTAATAATCTTGGCGCACTCTATCTCGATATGGGGCAATACAGCAAGGCAGAACCCCTATATATCGAAGCAAGACAGGTACGAGAAAAAATGCTGGGTAAGGAACATCCCGATTATGCATCGAGCTGTGATAACCTGGCGATACTGTATATGGATATCGGTAATTATGAACAGGCCGAAGCCCTGTATAAAGAAGCAAGGGGAATCCGGGAAAAAGCTTTGGGCACCAAGCATATTGAATACGCCAAAGGATGTAACAATCTTGCTCTGTTGTATAAAATATTGGGGCAATATGATAAAGCCGCTGCCCTCTTTATCGAAGCCAAAGAGATCTTCGCGGAAGCCGTGGGTAAGGAACATTTCGAATACGGCAAATGCTGCAATAATCTCGGTGCCGTGTACATGGACATGAATGATTATGCCAAAGCCGCACCCCTGTATACCGAAGCAAGAGAGGTCTGGGCCAAATCATTGGGTAAGGAACATCCGGAATATGCGAAGGGCACGCATAATCTCGCCTTGCTGGAACTCAACAAAGGCAACACGACAGAAGCCATTGCTTTATTCACCGAGGCCAACAGGATCTACGAGAAGAGCCTTGGCAAGGACCATGTGAATTACGCGGAGAGCTGCGATAACCTCGCCACCACCTATGCCATGGTCTGGGAATATGATAAAGCCATCGACCTCTACAAGGAAGCTAAAGATATCCGCCAGCGGATCGTGGGAGCGGAGCATCCCGATTACCTGCAGAGCTGCATCAATATGGCCAATGCTTACCGCAGCAGCGGCAACCGGGAAGCGGCGCTGAATTATTATACCGAAGCCTTCTCTACGCAACAGATATTATTGAACAAGGTCTTTCGATTCACTACCGAGCCGGAGAAACAGGCCTACCTGAAAAAGATCAATGAATACCGGAGCTATTTTTTATCCTTCAGTACCGAAGCGCCGAACGATAAAAGCGCTGTGTATGCTTACGAAGCATCGCTGGCGAATAAAAATTTGATCCTGAATGAATCGCAGCGGCTGCGGGCCGTTATCACCAGTACAAAAGACACATCTTTGGTAAGCCGTTACAATAAATGGATCAGTATGCGGGAGCAGCTGGCATTTATGTATGCAAGACCGGCAGCGGATAAAAAAGCGGAGCAGACCCAATTGGAAGAAGATGCCAATAAGCTGGAAAGAGAGCTGATCCGTTTATCATTCCCCTTCCGGGAAGAGCATGCGGAAAGATCGTGGAAGGATGTACAGCAATCGCTCAAAACTGGCGAGGCCGCCATAGAATTCTCCAGTTTCCAATTCCATAATGCGCAGGTCTGGCAGGACAGTATTTATTATATAGCTGTCGTGATACGAAAGGACAGACCGGCGCCGGAACTGGTCAAGCTGTTTGAGAAAAAACAATTCGCTGCCCTCGTCGGGAATAAAACACCGGGACAGCAAATGCTGAATGTATTGTACACTTACTCTAATAAACCGGGCACTTCATTATATAATTTGATCTGGAAACCATTGGAAGGATCGCTGACCGGTATCAACACGATCTATTTTTCTCCCGCCGGTGATCTCTATAAGATATCTTTCGCCGCCTTGCCTCTCAGCAATACGCAGGTATTGGGTGATAAATACCGCCTGGTGCAACTGAACAGTACCGCCGCGCTCGCCGACACAACGGGTTCTTCTATCGCTGCCAATGATAAACTGATATTGTATGGCGGGATACAGTACGAAGCGGATTCGGTGCGTATCCGACGTGCGGTATTATCCTCCGTTACAAATGACATGGCCAAACGTTCGGTACCCGTTGATCTCCTGCGCAGCAGTATCGGCGATTTTTATTATCTGGAACAAACAGAACGTGAAGTGAACGAGATCGCTAAAATGGCGAAGACGAAAAAATTTGACGTGGTTGTATCCAGTGGTATCACTGCCACCGAAGAATCGTTAAAAGCATTATCGGGTGACCGTTCGCCGGGAATTTTACATATTGCTACGCATGGTTTCTTTTTCGCGGATCCTTACCTGGATGCCAAAGAAGTAAGAAAAACGGGTCGTTCGCCATTCCAGGTTTCCGATAACCCGTTGATCCGTTCGGGTCTTGCCCTGGCCGGCGCCAATAATGCCTGGAGAAGAAAACCCATCACCGGTGTGGAAGACGGTATCCTTACTGCATACGAAGTTTCCAATATGTATTTACCTGCCACCAAACTCGCCGTACTCTCTGCCTGCGAGACCGGTCTCGGTGATATACAGGGCAGCGAGGGTGTGTACGGTTTACAGCGTGCCTTTAAAATGGCGGGCGCGGAGAACCTGGTAATGAGTCTCTGGAAAGTACCGGATACGGAAAGTGCCGAGTTTATGCAGGAGTTCTATAGAAATCTCTTTGCTGGCCAGAGTATCCATTTGGCTTTTTATAATGCGCAGACGATGATGAAGAATAAGTATCGGAGCATCCCCTTTAAGTGGGCGGCGTGGGTGTTGGTCAGATAAAAGATAATAGTTAATAGATAAAAGTTGATAGATGATAAATGATAGTGGGTTGACGCATTGTTTCATTGCCACTTTGATTCTTTGTCATGCCGAACGGACTGTCACCCTTGTCATCCTGAGTATGGCGAAGGATTGTCGAAGGGTGATATTTAAAAAGGATCCAATCATCAGGATATCCCCGATAACCTGTCAGTGAAACCCTTACTTTCTTCTCCAATACGGTTTTAAGCTTAACCGCTAAGGCGCTAAGGCGCGGAGTAACGCAAAGAAAAGCTTAGCGAATCTTTGCGCCCTTGCGTCTTTGCGGTTAAATCTAACTAATAAGCAAAAACAAATTGTCCGTACTCAGAGGTTAACGAATTTTGTGGGCTTAACAGCCTAAGCTTAACCGAAGCTTAGCGAATCTTTGCGCCCTTGCGTCTTTGCGGTTAAACCTAACTAATAAACAAAATCAAATGAGGCCGCAATGAAACTATGTGTCAATCCCACTAGCCCAAACCCATTACCTCACCACCAACCCTCTCAACTTATCCGTACTCTCCATCCGTTCATATTTAATAGGGATCTCTTTGGAGAAGCCGGTCTTGGTCAGTCGGGCCGTACCATCGATACGGATCAGCACTTCTTTTTTGTTGATGATATCGCGGTTCTTGATGGCGCTGATATTGTCCAGTTTTAAAATGGCGGGGATCACGAACTCGGATCTTTTCTTTACCGGTACTTTATCGGCCAGTTCAAAGCGACCGATATATTCGTTGTCCAGGTACACATCCCCACGGGCGGAGGAAAGCGTTACGTTGAAATTATTCGGGTTATAATAAATAAGATCGGCACCCGCTTTTGTCGAGAACAATCCCACATCCACCAGTTTTACATTCTGTATATCCCGGAACTCGGGTTGCTGTACATTTTTATAGGCGCTGCAGGAGACGAGGAAAATGGAGGCAAGCAAAAGGGTAGAAATTGTTGTTTTCATGTTTATAATTTTAGTGAATGAATGTTCTTAGCCGGAAAGACCGGAGCCCGGAATAGGAAAGAAATGGGTTATTGAACCATTCTTCCGGACTACTTCCTTAATCACGCCAGATTCTGTTAAGGACTGCCCAACTGCAGGAATTTTAAAAAATTAACTTTTTCTTACCCGGTAATTTTTAAAACCACGGAGACGGATACGGAGTCACACAAAGTATTATTCGTGAAGCTTTCTGTCTTCATGCTTAAAAAATTAAACTGATCGCTTGGTCATTGGCTGATAAAATAAAAGGCAGATCGCAGATTTTTTATGATGATTAAAGATTCTGATCCGCACATATCATAACTATCATAAAGATCAGCGTGCTGTTTTTATTTCTCAAGTCCCACCGTTTTCATGATCCCCTGGAACAATGCCTTCCAGACGAAATTGAAAAAGGAGACATTCGGGTTGCGGTCAAGATGCACCTGTATCACTCTTGTATCCTGCTTCCTGGTAGGATTACCATTCTTAATGGCCATATTGGCTATAAAACTGGTCAGGGCTTTTTTATCCAGTTCTCCGGTACCGTTGTCCTTTTCCAGCGCCGAGACCTTCAGGTCTTCGTACAACATGGTGACATGCCCGTCGGCTACATTATCATTTCCCGTTACCTGGAATTCCGCGCTGTTGACCTTTCCTGTTTTTATATGGGTCATGCCAGTTTTTTCTATAACGGGGTTCAATACGGTAGCATCCAGGGCGCCAATTGTACCACTGATGTCCCAGCGACCGTTGGGATGCAGAAGATAAAAATGCCCTGTTACTTTCAGGGGCGCTTTGTTGAGGAATCTCGTACTCATTTCAACCGTCATGATATTATTGTCCGCGATCGTTTTTTTATCATTGGTAAAGTTGCTGATACTGGCATTTACATTATTATAATGTATCCTTCCTGCCAGACGGCTGACCGGGTGTCTTTCTTTGTATTCAATAAAACCGTTTGTGACTACAATCTTTTTCACACGAAAGGTGAGAGGTATGGTTTGCATCAGCTGGTGCGGGTAAGCACCCACCCGGCTCTTTTTATCTCTTGGGATAATAAGGTCACGGTATATTTTTAAACTGGGTGAGGGGAATGTGACCTGATCCGCCACGATATCCTCTTCTATCAGCCGCGCCAGGTCGACATTCTGCAACTGTATATTACTGACCGAAAAATCAAAACGGTCTCCCTGCGCGGGCAGGGCTTTTACAAATGCTTCTTCATTCAGCGTGGGAATCATCCGGAAATTTTTGATAACAAGATCACGGGAGACGGAGTTGACAGCAAGACCGGTGGCGTTATAATTATATAATTTATCGGGAGATGACCAGGCCAGTTTACCGGCGCTTATGCTCACCTCTTTGGCGAATAGGATACGGGAACTATCCGCATTACCGGTACTGTCTACTTTTACATCCAGGAGCGTAATAAAGACATCTTCCAGTTTCATTCCTTCTTTTTTCGTTTTGAGATTACTGCTGATGATCTGTGCACCGGTGATCATGATCGTGTCGGCCTGTATAAGACGAAGTTTGCCGAGTATCTGTTCGTAGATCGCTTTCGGCGCCCCGCCCGGGGATGAACCGGTACCGCCATTGGTATAAATGATATGGATGACAGGATTTTTTATTTCCAGCTTCCGGCCGACGATCTCCTTATCGACCAATGCTCTTGGTGTTTTTACTCCTGATATATTGATCTCCGGGACGGTAATGTCCAGCAGAAAGGAAGGTTCGTTTCCCTGGCTGCTGAGCTCCGCATAACGGATACTGTCATAGGAGAATTTCATATTGGAAAAGGAGAGGTAGCCGTTGATCTCGTCCATTTGGGTACTGTCGTATTTAATGGTATAGAGTCCGCCGGTTTTGTCGCGGACCGTTGTCTCCAGTTTATTTCTCAGGATCGCTTTTTTATGGGTATTCCAGTACCAGATGACAGCGCCGGTAAGCAGACCAAGGAAAATAAAAATGCCGAATGTGATCTTCCATCCTGTGGAATAGCCACGAGGTTTCTTTAACGCGGGGGTGATGACTTGCATGAACCCTTTAAATCAAGTAAGGGTCCAGCTTTAAAGCTGTTTAAGTTTCAGGTTAGTGGTGAAAGAGGGTAATTAAATGCTGCATGTGGGCGGATAATCCCGGTAAAGACAGGTTGAAATCCCAAAAGGGGGTGTAAAAGTTTTTTGGCAGCCGGGTAAAAAACCAAACAACCGCGTCATTACTGACACGGTTGGGTGTATTTACTGTTACTGTTAATACCAAGGATGACTGCAAAATAGATTGTTTTTCAATTTGCCCAATAACCCTTTCGGGGTATTCTTGAAAGGCTTCACGCAAAGACCCAAAGTTTACGCAAAGACGCAAAGGGTCTGCGGCTTGTGTATTGTCTCTTTACGATTTAGGTGAAAAACAAAACCCCGGTGGTACCCGGCTCATTTTATTATCTTGCTCTATCAACTTCCCGATATGTCATCCACTCTTGATTGGTATCAACTCAGCCATCCGCAGGAAATCGATTCACCGGCATTGCTACTATTTCCCGAAAGAGTAAAACATAATATTCAAACCGCCATCCGCATGGCAGGTGATGTGCAACGACTAAGACCGCATGTAAAGACCAATAAATCCCCCGACGCGGTAAGACTGATGCAGGAAGCAGGTATCCACAAATTCAAATGCGCCACGATCGCCGAAGCAGAGATGCTTGGAATGGTATGGGCGAAAGACGTGCTGATGGCTTACCAGCCAACGGGACCGAAGTTGCAACGCTTTATTGAGCTCATACGGCATTATCCCATGACGGCTTATTCCTGTTTGACCGATAATATAACGATCGCTAAAGAACAGGCGGAAGCTTTTCAACAGGCGGGGTTGCAGGTGCCGGTCTATATCGATATCAATGTGGGTATGAATCGGACGGGCATCGTACCCGGTCCTGCTGTCATTGAACTAATGGAATTTATTTCTCAACAAAGTTCTGTTCAGCGTATCGGGCTGCATGTCTATGACGGGCATATCCGGAACCCCGGCTTTGAAGGAAAGGAGAAAGAAGTGAATGATTGTTACAGCGCGGTAGAGGCATTGCTGGAAGATATTGAAGCAGCAGGTCTGCCCGCGCCCAATGTTATCGTTGGAGGTTCACCTGCTTTTTCCGTTCATTGTAAAAGAGACAATGTGGAATGCAGTCCCGGTACATTTATCTATTGGGATAAAGGGTATGCCGATCTCTGTCCCGAGCAGGATTTTTTACCGGCAGCTGTCTTAATGACCCGTATCATTTCATTACCTGCCGATGGGCTGATCACTACGGATCTCGGGCATAAGTCCGTAGCGGCGGAAAACGAGATCGGGCGTCGTGTATTTATACTGGATGATGAAAATCTGAAAGCAGTCAGCCAGAGCGAAGAACATTTGGTATTGAAGAACTAAGGAGATAAAACGTATTCCGTTGGTGATATTTTATATGGATTACCTTTCCATGTTTGTCCCACAGTCGCTTTATATGAAAGAGTGATCACGATCGGGAAAGGTGAGCAGACGGGGGAGTGGCTGAACAGTGCGAGGGACAGGAAGATAAGTGTGTGAAAGTTTCACGCAAAGCCGCAATACAGCTGCATCTCCTGGATTTATCTTTGCGTCCTTGCTGGAAGTATTAGCGAGAACTACCAGCCCGCTGATCTTTATGATCATTAGGATATTTTAAGATCATCTCCCAATCATAAGGATCCTGACAAGCTGCGGCCTGCTGTTTAAAACGTATACCCCGTAATCGGTATTGCCGTTGAAAGTTCGCTTCTATAATTTCAGCGTCACTTATCCTTCCACCATACTCTAAACCTTAACCACCGTGAAAGTAGCTTTTGCTTCCTGTAGCAGTATCGATTCTAAATTCCAGCATACACAACCCATCTGGGGTATCATCAGGCAGCAACAGCCCAACCTGCTGCTCCTGCTGGGTGATAATGTATACATCAGTAAAAAAGGGTATGAACCAATACTGGAAGAAGGGGAAACCATTGTCGATGCAAGGCGAAGGATACTGGAAGGTAAGTACAGGTCGCAGACAGAAGAAGAGCATTTCAAGAAATTGCTGGACAAAGTAGATTATCTCGCCGTGTGGGATAATCATGATTTCGGCTTACCCGGTCATAAATTCACCGGTGGTCCCAATGCCATATCCATGTGGGGAGCTGAGGCGCCGGATGATCACCGGAAAATGGCCCGTGAACTTTTTGATGAGTATCTCAAGAAGGGATCCCAGCGACCTTTTACAGAACATGTCTATTGCTGTTATGAAAAAGAAGGAGTGAAATTCTTTATGCTGGATGTACGTTCTCACCAGATGGATCCGTCACCGCTTTTTCCGAACAGGAATATTTCTCTTCTCGGCTCTGTCCAGGAAGAATGGCTGCTGGAGGGGTTGCATGAAAGCCGGGCAGATATCAATGTGATCTGTTCAGGTATACCCTATTCACTCGGCAGTGGCGGGGGATGGCAGCCGTATGGTCGCTGGGTCAATCAATTCAATAGAATGGTCGCCAGTAAAAAGAAAGTGTTGTTCCTCGGTGGAAATATTCATGGCAATGGGTTCAAACGGCACCGGTTATGGGATAGGTCCGGCATTGTACCCTTTGGCATCCCACCGCCACCGCCACCAGATGACGATGATGAGCTGCCGGAAACAACGTTCTTCCCGGGACTTAAGGAACGTTGTATGTATGAAATAATTTCTTCCGGTGTCGGTCAGAAATTCAAATGCCCGCCGGCACCTGGTGCAGCGGACGGGGATGACGATGATGATGAATCAGATGACGACAAAACGCCTGACTGGGCATTACAATGTCTGCCGCGTAATAATTACGGGATCATTGACATCGGCCCGTCCATCGTGCGGGTGACATTATACGGTCAGCATAGAAATAGCATGCATTTCGCGGAGATCAACCGGGAAGACTGGACATTGAGTACATACCAGCATATGAAAGAGGCCGATCCTTCCTGATCATTCATTCCTGCTTCCCGTCAGAACAAGAACAGGTAAAGCGGCAATTCTTGCATAAAAACAGGCCCCGTGTTATATATAGTGTCTTATTTTGGAAACCTTGAAACACATAATACACAGGCAACATAGAGAACACATAGCATTCCATGTGAAAACCTATGTTTTGTGTCGTAGCCTGCCCTGACAAAGGAAGGGTGGTTCAGATTTATTACATCCTATTTTTAAAAACCTCTTCCACCCGTTCCTCTCGGTTTGGGTAATGCCTTTCTCGGGATCTTTTCATCCTTCGTTGCTGTATTATATACAAAGGATGCCACGATCGTCGCGGCCTGCATCAGGTCGGCCGGAACAAGATGATCATAGGTATCCATATTGGTATGATGGGTACGGGTATTGTATTCGATCTCATCCTGAATAAATTGGAAACCCGGAATACCCACCGCGTCGAATGCCTGGTGATCCGTACCACCGGTATTATTGATGGTAACGGTCTTTGCACCGAGATCATTGAAAGGTTCCAGCCATTTTGAAAATACCGGCCCTGCATCTTTATTACCCTGTAAATAAATACCGCGGATCTTGCCTGTACCGTTATCCAGGTTATAATAAGCTGAAACTTTTCCGTGATCGGGTTTCAATGCCATATCCGCCGGGTCGGCGAAATGATTCTTTACATAACCACGGGATCCGAGCAGTCCCTGTTCTTCGCCGCTCCATAAACAGATGCGGATACTGCGCCGGGGTTGCAGGCCACTGGCTTTGATGATCCGCATCGCTTCCATCATTACCGCACAGCCGGCCGCATTATCGGTAGCACCAGTGGCACCCTGCCAGCTGTCGAGATGACCGCCCACGATCACCCATTCATCTTTCAGCACGGGATCGGTACCCGGTATCTCCGCCACTACATTGTATCCTTTGATATCGGAAGGGTAGAATGTTGTCTTTACATCGGCTTCTATCTGTACTTTCTGACCACTGAGAACAAGCCGCTGTATACGTAAATAGTCATCGCCCGAAACCATTACGTATCCATAATTATTCACCGCGTCTTTTGTATAGGCACCGCCGTTTTGTACGAACAAGGTCCCGTCATTACCCGCACGGCTCATACTGAGGACGAGCGCAGGTTGTTCATTTTTATAAAATTCATTCATCTGCCGCTGAAGGGCCTGCCGTTGCCTTGCTGCAGTCATTTGCTCGGGACTTGCATTGTTTTGCGGCCGGCGGGACGTATCAGGTTTTGCATTGGCCATCTTCTCCAGTTCTTCATTGCTGAATCGCCTGCCATCCGGATCAAAGGAAGGTTTTAATGTATCAGGCGAATAGATCATTACGATCCTGCCTTTTATCTTGCCTGCATATTTTTGATAAAGCTCGGCAGAATCGGTGGCCCTGATCAGCATCACTTCTTCATTGATCGCTTTTTTACCGGGTGTGCCGCCGGTCCATGCCCTTGGGATGGCAGTCACGGGAAAATAATAAGGAGCTGTGACAGCGATGTAACAACGGTTCTGTTCCCAACCCTGTCCGAAATCACCCCAGGGTTCGAGACTTGCATTGGTCAATCCCATTTTGGTGAGTTCTTCCTTTGCCCAGTTGGCCGCTCTGAAAAACCCGGGAGAGTTGGTCAACCGCGGGCCACTCACATCCGTAAGATGGAAGGCAATATTCATTACGCCGGAATTGCTGAGCCCTTCTTTTTTTATTTTACCGGTAGCATCTGTTTGTGCGGTGAGTACACTGGTCCCGCTGCAGAAGACCAGTAATAAAATGATCAGTTTTCTCATATATTATTTTTAATAAATAAAAGCTAAAAGGTTGGACGGAAAAGTTATTTAATTATTCTGGTCCGGTGAGGATTTTTCTTTTAGAAGCCGGATAAAGCCGTTATCGCCGGTTCCCGGCTGTTTTGGTTCGACAGAGAAGTTAATCAATACCAGTTACTTTACCCATCTCATCAGGTTATTCCGGTAGGTTTCACCGATCGGGAGGGAAAGTGTTTGAATAAACACTTTATTCTGTTCAATACGATCGATCCTGCTTACTGCGATCATATAGGATTTATGTATCCGGGTGAATAAATGAAGTGGTAATTCTTTTTCAAAAGAAGCCATACTCTGGAGTGTCAGGATCTTTTGTCCCGATATAAGATGAATAGCCACATAATCACGGAGCGCTTCCAGGTACAATACATCTGCATGAGCGATCCGCACCAGTTTATATTCGCTTTTGACAAAGAAATGATCGGGGCGGATATTATTATTTGAATCCGGCACAGGAGGCGGCACTTTTTGAACTGCTTTTAGAAATCGTTCGTAAGAGATAGGTTTGAGGAGGTAATCCACTACGTTATACTCATATCCGTCAAGCGCATAATCGGGATAAGCGGTTGTCAATATGATCCGGCAACGATCCCCGGCCTGTTTCATAAATTCGATACCATCCAGTTCCGGCATTTGTATATCGAGGAATACCAGGTCGGTCTCACCGGCCATCACTCTTTCTATTCCCTGCAGCGGGTTGGTGCTGGCATCTGTTAACTGTAAACCTTCTGTCTGCCGTACAAAATCGGCCAGTACATTCAGCGCCAGTGGTTCATCATCTATTATGGAGCAACGCAGGTTCATCGTGATAGGGGTATTGAGAGGTTCACCAAAAATAGACCGTCTTTTTTTGTGGTGCTGAACAAATATTCGCCGGGATGGTATAATAGTTCAAGCCGGCGTTGTAAATTTTTTATACCGACTCCGCCACTGTGAGGATCGGCTTTGGCCGCGATCCTGTTACTGATCGTAAAGACCAGTTTGTTTTGCTGCGATCGTACCGCGATCAGCAATGGAACAGCAGGATCGGAAAGATCTCCATGCTTCAGCGAATTTTCTACCAGGGGTATCAGCAAGAGCGGTAGTATTTTACAGGACAGGATGCTGGCGACAATATCGAACTGTACGGCTAAAGGGTAGGGATGCCGCAGTTGTTGTATGCCGATCATATTGTGTACATATTCCAGCTCTTTCTCCAGCGTTACTTCTTTTTCTTTCTGGTACGTAATATAGCGCATCATATCGCTGAGCTTCAATAAAGAATCAGCTGTTTGCGGGTGCTGGTCACGGGCCAGCGAATAAATATTATTCAGCGAGTTGAATAAGAAATGCGGGTTCATCTGCGCTTGCAGGAAATTCAGTTCGGCCTGTTTTTTTTGTTCCTGCAATGCTGCCTGTCGTTGCTGGTTGCGGAACAATTCATCAAAGAGAAATAATACAAAACCGATAAAGATGATAATGGAACCGAAATACACATTGTCGATCACATAAAAGCGGAACGTAGTAACAGGATTATAATTGCCATAGCCGAGCAGAGCAGGATAGATGATCTCTTCGAGCAGGTAACGGAACAAGATAAAGACGATGAGCAAAGCGATCAAAGACATGAATAGCTTCCAACGGGGTTTTGCATAATAGAATTTCCTGAACACCACGAAATGGGCCAGCAATACAGTGCCGAGAGTATAGGTAATACGGGAGAGCTGGAGCGGTCGCACCAGCTTTTCCCAGGGATAGGGAATGCCGCTGTTGAGATTACCCATTAGTCCGAACCCGACAAAATACATAAAGAAGAAAAAGAGGTAAACAAAGAATAGGGCCCGTTTTGTCATACCACTAAATTAATGCAAACCCCGGATCCGGCGCCGGTCTGTCTGCCAACCCGGTTTTTTTATCTGCCAATTCCCGGTGATTTTTTTTCGCAGACGAATAATGCCCGTTGGCAGATCGGGTTTTTTTATTTCCCGGCAATGATAAATTTTTGAGGAGTAAAACGAATGCCATGAAAAAAATACTACTGATCAGCTTTCTCTTCATTTCCTGTGTTATGGTACATGCGCAGAAAGTAGATTGGAAAAAAATAAACAGTTTTAAACCCGATAATATTTTTATGGCCGGCGACCGTCAGCCTACAGAAGTATTGCTGCTGGGGACTTTCCATTTTGGGTATCCTAACCTGGACGGGCATAAAACCGATTCTTCCAGGTATATCGATGTAAAATCGTCACAGCGGCAAAAGGAAATGGTGGAGCTGGCTGAAGTGATCAAACGGTTCCGGCCAACGCGTATCTATATTGAATCCTCGGACCAGCCCTGGATTGATTCATTATATAATGAATACCTGCAGGACCGTTACAACCTGGGCCGGAATGAGATCTATCAACTGGCTTTCCGTATCGGCAGGGAGTTGAAACAGCCTAAACTATTTGCGGTGGATACCTGGCCTTTTTCCAACCAGTACAGCAAGCAGTATAAATGGATCGACTCTTTATGGGACGACAATAATATGGTCGATTCCCTCCGGGATAAATACTGGTCTGCAAAGTTCAGAAGCTGGTATGACCAGAACGATTCCATAAGAGTAGGATTGACATTACTGGAAAGCTTCCTGATGATGGCGGAACCAACTACCCTTCAAAGAATGCATGGGCATTACCTGTCTGCCGGATTTAATACCAGCACTTCCTCCGGTCCCGATGCGCTTTCCATCTGGTGGTACAACCGAAATCTCCGCATTTTTAACAAGATACTTTCAACGAAACCAACGGCAGAAGACCGTATTGTTGTATTGTTTGGGAATGGACACATGCCAATACTCCGCCATTGTTTTTATTCTTCGCCGGAGTTTAAAATAGTGGAGTTAAAAAGTTTGTTGAAATAATATACCGGACGAGGTCAGCATCATTGTTTCACGAGCTTAGTGCACCATATCTTTTTATTCTCTTCTGTTGCCAGTAAATAGGCACCCGCAGGAAGACCAGATGTATTTATCCGGATATCACCGGTAAAATTTCCTTCGCTGATCAGCTGGCCATTGGCGCTGTATAAAGTATAAGGATATCGTTTACCTGTTTTCCCTTTTATATTGACAAGGGAATGAAAAGGATTCGGGAATACCTGTATAGTTGAAGCTGTAGCGGGACCAATGGTCGCGGTGATAATATTCGGTGGACCTACATAGACCATCAGGTAAGTTCCGTTAGGTAATTTGACGATACCAGGGTCGCCTCCCACGATATTGGTATTTACATAACCACTCCAGCTGACCCCATCCGCAGATGTATTGCGCCAGATGGTCGGACCGCTTCCATAGAAACGAAGCAGCCCGCCATCCACCAGCATATTGCCGGTCCAGTTATGATTATTATCGGAAGGCAGATTGCCCAGTTGTGTAAAAACAAGTCCATCGGGTGAAGTGCAATGAAAGGCGCCATCGTTTGGTGCGCCGATCGGGGCCGTGTACTGCCAGCTCCCGTTGAAGATGGTCAACGCAGGATCGATCACTTTAATAGTGGGATGATCAAACCGGGCACCGGGTTCAAACGTATAATTAATACCATCGGCACTGATCGCCGAATAAGTATTGACAGTGTGATCCAGCCCGCCAATAGGAATACCCGCACTGGAGGAAAAAAAGATGCGGATATTTTTATCAGGCGTCACTACGATGGTTGGATCGAATGGCCGCTGGTAATTGACAGGCATATTATTCACTACTATTGGTGTGGGTGGTGTCCAGTTGGTCCCGTTGTCATAAGAGAATTTCACCGCCACACGGTCCCAGCTGGGAGAGGGATTGGGCTGACGGAACCATTGAAACACGGCAACCAGCGTATCGCCCTTCCAGTGAATGATACAGGGTACACCGGATGAATCCTGGAAAATGGAAGGAGAATTGAAATTGATCCCATCGCTGGAGCGCACCATGACCAGTGCATTTTGCCAGGGGAAATTCTGGGAGATGCCCGTGATCGTTTTGGCAAACAATACAAAAAGGAATAAGGTTCGCTTCATTTTGCGGGATAACCATCCTAAGTTAGCCAATTGCCCGCTATTTTTTATACAAACAGACCGGGGCCTAATAGCTTTCCTAATTCTTTTTTCCCTGTACCTGTGATAATGATCTCCCTCGACTGTTTTACTTTCCGGATCCAGTCCTTTGCGAGGAACGCATTGAGCAATGCTGCACCCAAAGCGCCGCCGAGATGAGGCTTTCTTTCACTCCAGTCCAGGCAGGGGTAAGCGAACTTTCGTTTCATTTCGCGGACCTCATCAACAGATATCCCGATCTCCTGAAACCATTTTATCCCGGTTGGCGACACATCATAGCGGTCTTTTTTATCCGTGAATACCTTTTTTTGCAGCATCGCCCGGGTGATCAGTACGCCTGTTCTTCCTGCAAGATGATCATAACAGGTTCGTGCATACCTGACGCCACTTGTTGGGACAGGATCTTTTTGTGCAGCGCTGTTCTCCGGAAGCAGGCTGGCGATCGTTTCCATTACCTGCGCCACTTTATCATTCCGGAACCGGTAATATTTATGCCGGCCCTGGTTGTCAGTGGCAAGCACATTCGCTTTTACCAGTTTAGATAAATGGTTGCTGGCTGATTGTGGCGATATACCTGCACAGATGGCGAGTTCGGTGGCGGTATAAGCTCTTCCATCCAGAAGATTCCACAGCATGACCGATCTTGACCGCTCACCGATCAGGGATGTGATCTCCCTGAAATGTCCTTCCATTTTTTCTGTATCGTTAATCATAAACTCCTTTTGACCAGTTATCTGAAATGACCATACCTTTCTGATGATCATTGACGACCAGTACCAGCTGGTTATAATGATCGCTGTATTGCACAAGAATATTCAGCCCGTTGTCTTCCATCACCCGGCATATTTTCCCTAATTGTCCCGGCACATCCTGTTTTAATTTCTGGATCAGTACATCGTTGATACCAAGTACAGCAATACCTGCCGATTCCAGCGCCTGTTTTCCTTTCTCCGCGTCTTCCACTAAAAAATGAGCGATACCGATCCCATCATGAACAAATACACCGCCGCCTTCAAGGCTTACACCTGCATTTCCCAGTGTTTCACCCAGGGCAGCCAATGCACCGGGTTCATTTTTTAACCGAATGGACAGATCCTTCATGATAATTTTTTTTTAACGGGTGATGATCTCAATTTTGGTTTTGACCGAACTGGCGATATAGCAACTCTGGTGTGCGAGCTCATGTATTCCGCGGATCGTTTCCGTTGATGGCTGATCCCCGGAAAAGATGATAACGGGATCGAGAGTGGCGTTCAGCATAGCCATTTTTCCCTCACTATCGGGGCCCATCATTCCGGTTATATGGTCTTTGTATCTCTCCACAATGATCCTTTTCTTCGCAGCGATCGATAGAAAGAATAACATATGACAACTGGAAAGACTGGCGAGAAATGCTTCTTCGGGATCGATCAGCGATGCATCGGACATCGGTAGTGGCACTACGGAGGGAGAGGAGGAAGCGGCAATGGTCATACCCCCGTCGAAACTCCATTGATGGACACGGCTGTAGCGGCCTTTTTCAAATTGTTCATCTTCTTGTTTTTGCCAGGTGATGATTGCGCTGTAGTTCATGTTGCAGAATTATACTGCAAACCTAAGCTGAATTATCTCTCCATGCTTCATTATAGGATGAACTGTGGAATTTGCTCAGCATCCGTTGCGAGAAACTTTTTAATGGTTTTATACAAGAATAATATGGTGAGATGTGTCGCCATGTTTTGATCATTTCTGATCATTTCGTAAATGGTTAAAACCATTTTACATCGGGTGCCGTCGCATAGACCCGGGTTTAAACCCGGGCCTATGAAACTGCAACTTGATAAAACCATTTTAATGGTTTTTTATAAGAATTGTATGGTGAGATGAGGCTTCCATGTTTCAGCCGGTCATTTCTGACAGGTAGGATGAACTGTGGAATCTGCTCCGCATCTGTTGGGAGAAACCTTTATAACGAAATCCTGACAAGTTTTGTAATTTTATAAGAAAAAATGGATAATAAGGGCCTCCTTTTTATTCCTGATATCAGCGGCTTTACGAAGTTTGTCAACCAGACCGATATCGAGCACAGCAGCCTCATCATCCAGGAATTACTGGAAGTGCTGATCAATGCCAACGAAGTGGGACTGGAGGTATCCGAGATCGAAGGAGATGCAATCCTTTTTTATAAATACGGGGAAAGCCCCGGGCTGCCGGCCTTGTATAACCAGGTGCAGAAAATGTTCTGCGAATTCCACAAACGACTGATCGCTTATGACCAGACAAAGTTCTGCCAGTGCAACGCCTGTTTATCTGCCATTGGGCTCTCCCTGAAAGTTATTACGCATTATGGTGAATTCACAGGTTATACGATAAAGAATTTCAACAAGCTGATCGGGAAAGATGTGATCGTGGCGCACCAGTTATTGAAAAATGATATCGACCAGCATGAATACTGGCTGGTAACCAATAACCTGGTGGAAAATGATACCCCGGCCGGCTTTGCCCAATGGATGAAATGGGATCGCAGCTCGAAGCAAACGGAAACAGGGGAAGTTCCCTTTCATTATACGCAACTGGGCCGGCTGAAAGATGAGCTCAAACCCGATCTACCGCCCGAGCTGGAACTCTCCGATAAAGTGAAACTGTTATCTGTATCGAGGGATTATGACGCGGATATCATTCATTTGTTTCATGCCACAGGAGATTTTCATTACCGCAACCGCTGGCAGGTTGGCGTGAAGGCAGTGGAAGAAGTAAGTCATTATCTGCCCCGGGTAGGAATGCGGTTCAAGCGGATGCAGGATAACGGTGAAACAGTGATCTATTCCAGTCACTATCATTTTGACCCCGAAAAGATCCAGTTCGGTGAAACGGATGAGAACAAAGATCATTCTACGCACTATACGATCGAAAAGACCGGTGATAATAAAGTAAGACTGACCCTTGATTATTATGAACCCAAAAAAATAGCGGGGAAGATGCTCTTTGATCTTTTACGGAAAAAGAAAATGGAGCGAAAATTCAACCGGTCGTTAGATAATCTTGGCCAGTTAGTAAAGGAGGTGAGGTTGCCGGGGGAAAAGCCTGCCCAAACCCCTCCGCAGGAGGGGCTTTAGGTCGTTTATTGTATCTGTTTTTTACAGTTTATTAAAACCCTTGCCATCGTAATTTTTCTTTTTCTGCGCCAGCAGAAAATACCTGTGTTCATCTATCTGCCGATACGTTGTATTTATCCGTGTTCATCTGTGCAATCTGTGGCAAACCCTGTATTCATTGCCACAGGCAATTTTTTCGTGTCATTTCGTGTGCGTTCGTGGCTAAAATCAAAAAAGCTTATTAAGCCTTACCTGCACCATCTTTGTTTCCAGTGAAACACCATAAGTAACCGTAACACAAAACTGATTGAATGGCGCCAGCAATATACCGCCTCCATAGGAAGTATGCAGCGTGTTGGAATGCTCACCGGGCATCCACACCCTGCCGTCATCAAAGAAGGCGATCAGTCCGGCTTTTGCATTCAGAATATAGCTCCGCAGGTTGGTGATGAAGCGCAGTTCATTATTATTATAAAAAGCTGTTTTGCCCCAGAACCGTTCCATCCGGTAACCCCGCAGCGACCGGGTGCCGCCGATCACAGCATGTTCATAGACCCTTGCCGAGTTCAGCAATGCATCAGCGC
>DASYLC010000285.1:0-5509 GCA_036009775.1 Chitinophagaceae bacterium | reverse complement strand
ATGTTCCAATATTCTTACCAGTATACCGGGCAATGCGGTCACTTCCTCTTTGAGTGAAAGCCGCAGGGCAAATTCATAATCACCGCGCCAGGCCAATCTTTCATCAGTACTGAATCCGCCGGCCGAATCAAACAATTTTTTTTCCACTAATAGCGTACAGACCACTACTGTTGCTTCATTGGTCAGCAGTTTTCCCGTTATCCGGCCGGAATGAGGATGGTAGGAACCGGCTTTAGGGACAACCGTTATTCCCTTCTCATTCATCAATTCAAAATTGGTATAACACCAGCGATGACCTGTTGTCCTTAGCGCTTCTACCTGGCATTGTAATTTGCCGGGAAGCCACTCATCATCCGAATCCAGGAAAGCGATCCACTCTCCTTTCCCTGCAAGGGCCCCGGCATTTCTTACTTTCCCGATATGGCCGGTATGCGGTAACCCGATCCATTTTATCCGCGGATCATTGACGGAAGAAACAACCTCTTTTGTATCATCTGCCGATCCGTCATCGGCTATGATCAGTTCGAGATTTGTATGAGTTTGAACCAGTACGGATCCTATCGCTTTTTTTATAAGTGATGCCCTGTTGTAAGTGGGAATGACAACAGTAATAAGAGGATATGATTCAACCTTCTCCAATAGCAGTTTTTGTTCCGGGTATTATTGGTTTGGCCAGGGCTGTCACCGCGTTTTGTTTTGAACTGTGGAGCCGGTATAGCTTACTGTATTTCTGAAAGACCTGGTGAGAGGTATGAATGGCGATGGTAAAGCCATCAAATCCATCCAGGAAACCCCGGCGGAAAAAATACCCGTTGATAAATGCCCATGCGGGATTCACCAGTATCTTGAACCAGGAACTCCTTTTACCATTTGCGTACAATGAAGAAGCGGCGATAGAACTCAGCCGGTTGTTTTGCCAGACCAGGTCCTCCGCATTGGCAAATGAATAATGTAAAATATCGCCTTCGAGATACTGCGGTTTAAAATTATCCTGCAATTGTATCTTGTCATGCGGGTTCAATCCGCCCCACCTGGCAATCGTCCTGTCAAATAAACGTGTCTTCCGGTCGGGGTACCATAATCCATGACGGATAAAACGGCCACAGAAATTGGTACAGCGATTCATACTGTAAGCCCGGTGTGAAAATGATCTTTTCACTTCCAGGATCGAGTTCACCAGTTTGGGATCGAGTGCCTCATCTGCATCCAGACTCAGGATATAATTATGGGAAGCAAGTTTGATGGCAAAGTTCTTTTGCCCGATATAACCCCTGAATTTTTCCTGGTGAACAGTAGCACCAAGGCCACGGGCAATATGTGCCGTCTCGTCAGTAGAAAATGAATCGAGTACGATGATCTCGTCGGCCACCTGCCTGACCGAGCGGATACATCGCTCGATATTGTGTTCCTCGTTGAAGGTTATTATGACTGCGGACAGCGGATACATCCGTGATTTTTAAGGGATTGAGTGCTTTACAGTACCAATCGGAATAAAGGGGGGAAAGGTTTGCTGGGAGAGGAAAAAAGGTTCTGTAACCAGGAGTCTGGGCTCTTTGAGGCATCAGGCTACCGGTTTATGAGTCGACGCTCTGCGAGACTTCAGACCCCCCGTCAGACTCCCAAAGAAAAAAGCATAGAAAAAGATCCCCTTGTTCACATCCAGTATGTTCTCTGAAAAAGATACAACACTGATAAGGACCATGAATGCCGCCAGGATGATATCCTTTCTTCGCCAGGCATTGACAAACCCATAAAAAAGGGTCAGTATAAAAACAGCGAGCCCGGATATACCTGTCTTTAACAGGATACTGAGGTACTGGTTATGCGCATTCAGTTCGTGCAGATAAGAATTATATAGCCTGTTCTCAAAATAGATTTCCTTCAGCAATCTTTTTTCTGAACCGCTTCCATGGCCGAAGACTGGTGACTGATCGATCAACTTTATTACATAATGCCAGCGGATGATACGGGGCTCCAGCACTTCATTATTAATGGACGCCTGGGTAAGATCATTCTTCAGGTTCTCCACGTAGCGCTTTCGGAAAGAATCCATTTTGGCTATTCCCAATACCGCGATTCCCAAAACAATAAGCCATACTCCGGCAAAGCGGACCCTTTGTCCGCCCCTCAGCATAAAGAAAGAAACCCCCGGTATAATGAGGATCATCGTGGTAACCAGTACTGACCGGGAAGCCAGTTGCACCAGCCCCGCCAGCAGTATGCAGATACCGGTTAAATACAGGAACCGGTACGTATTGTTCTTTTCCTGCCACAAAAAATAAAATAAGACTGCCAATGACAGAGCGATATACATTGAAAAATAAGTGGCATGCAACCCGATCGGCTCGGAAAAATTATGGTTGATAAATGCCGGTGAGAACAAAGACCGCAATGGCAGTTTATAATAAAGCAATACACGGGTAGCATCCGCATACAGGTAAAGGATCGTTATGATACAGGTAACGGCTAATATTGTCAGAAGCTTTGCCCTGTATCGCCGTAAGTCAGGATCCAATACGGAAAAAATGACCGGGAATAGAAGAATAGCCAGTTGACGTTGCAGGTCTCTCATGGCCTGGGCTTTGTCCGCAGACCCGATCATACCCGCAAGCGTCAGCAGGAACATGGAACACAGGACAAGGTTTTGAAAACTGAGGATGGAACGGGCCCGAAGCCTGTTAATATGGATCAAACTGTGCAATAATAAGCTGATAAGGATCAGTTCGGAATAAAAGCGGTCAAAGGGCAGTAAGATAATAAATGCGGCAAGATGATAAAAGGCGATCTTGTTCTCCGGTGAACCTTCTATGGTAAATAAATTCTTCATTTCTTCTTTTTACCCCGGCATTCTTCGATAAAGTTTGCGTATTGATCAATAATAGCTGCCCAGTTATACGATCTTTTTATTTTTTCGAGGTTATTGCCGATCATTTGTTCCCGGTTGGGCTGTCCCGCTGAATGAGAAATGATGAGCCGGACATCCGTGGCATCACCAAAGTAATAGGCATCGTTTCCCAGCACCGCTTTATTAAAAGGATTATCATGCGCCGCGATCAGTGAACGGCTGGCCATCGCTTCCAGGAGCGAGGGATTTGTACCTCCCACGCTATGCCCGTGAAAATACAGGCTGCAAAAGAACTTCAGGCTGTGCAATTGTTGCTGATCGAACAGCGAACCGATAAATATTATCCTCTTTTCGCCGGCAAACTTTGTTTTCATCCTCTTGCCATATTTATGATCCGTATTCCCGACCACTACAAATTTCCGGTCGGATCCGCTGGCTATAAATCCATCGAGGATCGTTTCTATATTATTCTCCGGCTCCATCCTGGCGACCAATAAATAATATCCATCGGCGGCGAGATCAAATTTATCCAGCATTGTTACCGATTCATCTGTGTAGATCTCTGCCCCATAAGGTATATACCGGCTTTCAACATTATATTTTTCCTTCAGGTAATTCCGGATCTCCGGTGAATCGGCCACCAGGTGATCGCTGTGTTTCACCGCCCATTTTTCAGCATACTGCAAATAACGCCGTACCGGGACCGAATACTTGGTCCGCTTCCATTCGAGCCCATCCATATTGGAGATGACCACTGTTTTTTTAGGATAGAACCTTCCCCATACAGAACTGCTGGTGTACCCGAGCAGCAACAACACATCATAATTTCTTTTCCGGGCATGACGGATACAATTCAGGTCGTAAATAAACTGTCCTGCCGTACCGGTTTTATACTCGGGGTCATAACAACGGGCGATCTCCACTCCGTTCCAGGTCTTACCGGGGTAAGGATGGTTATGCGAATTGTACACCGTAACAACATATCCCTTTTGCACCAGGCCCGCTGATAAGTAGGTAGCGGCCTGTTCATAACCGCCATAGTTATTGGGAATACCCCGGGTTCCTAATATGCCTATTTTCAATTTTGTCATGTCGTCTTTGCTTTAGTTCTCCCGTATAGCCAGTTGATAAAAGATTTTGGCAAAAAGCTCAGCATATATAAAATATAGTTGTCGGCCCTCGAAGGACGACTACGAATGGCTTTCGCTAAATTCGCTCTTGCTTTTGCCGGCTTGTAATTATTAAATAAGAATTTCTTTCCGCACAGGGCATAGTAGGCGCCTTCCTTTATATTCCGGGTATCCTGGCTTTTCATGATCGAGTCTAATTCAGCATTTTCTTCTTCTGTTGCATAGCCGCGGTGGAGCAGGTTGGACTTTAATTGGAGAAACCGCCGTCCTCTCCATTTTTCATCAATGGTCATTGACTCCGGGTTGAACCTGTATTTTACCAATGATCGCCTGAGGTTGCAAACCTTTCCCCTTTTGATCAGTTGCAACCACAACATATGGTCTTCAAAGCTATATCCATGGCTGTAATAGCCGCCTGCGCTGATCACTTCTTCTTTCCTGTACATGACACTGGTATGCGAAAAAGGACATATCGTGGCATCAAGACCGCGAATTTCAGGATCGCTATAGGCAGGATATTTTAATGTAAACAGGTATTCTCCGTTCCTGTCTATATAATCCTCTTCTGAACCAACTATGATATACTCAGGGTTGGCTTGCATGAATTCATATTGTGTGGCCAATCGTTCAGGAAGACAAATATCATCCGCGTCAAAACGGGCGATATAATTTGCTTTGGCCTTCTCCAAACCATTATTCAATGTAGCGGCAAAGCCCCGGTGTTCGCATTCGATCAGCCGGATACGGGGGTCATTAAATTTTTTGATCTCGGCGATCGTATTATCAATTGATCCATCATCCATGATCAGTAATTCAAAATCGGTAAAAGTCTGGGCAAGCACAGAACTGATCGCTTCTGCAATGTATTTCTCTCCGTTATAGACCGGCATCAAAACTGTTACTTTAATTTCCGGCATGTTTCGTTTTTATAAGCAGTAGCATCAGCAATTCAAAAAGGATCACGATCGATAAGTGTTCAAACCAGTAATCTGTAGCGATTGCTCCCAGTAACAAAATCAATAACGGCCACCCGTACCCTGATCTTCCTGCTTCCCTGGCAAAGAAGAGAAGATAAAATAAAATAAAACCGGCCACTCCTAACAGCCCGTATTCAGAGATAACCTGTGCGTATACGGAATTGGGACTATGCAACAACGAGTGCATTTCTATATCCTTACTGAAATAGTCGAGGTAAAGCCGGAAATGATTTTCCATAAAAGCGCTGTCGATACGGGCAAACCGGGAAGGATAACCTCCGGCGATATGCATTCCGGTTGTCCTGAAGGCCAGTTTAGAAGAAAAATTGCCGGCCCCTGCGCCCGTAAACAATTTCGCGGGATGCTTTTTAAAGTAAGTGAGTATTTGCCGGAAGGCGATCAATTTACCCGGCAGCTGACGGCCTTTGATCCTATCCAATGTACTGTCAGGAGTTCCGATCTTTTCCGAAATGAACTGCAGCATCTCCCGTTGAAGCGCGGTCGTATCTTTTTTCCGCCAATACGGTGCCGAATGAATATTGGGTTGGGGAATGGCA
>DASYLC010000284.1:0-6559 GCA_036009775.1 Chitinophagaceae bacterium | reverse complement strand
ACCCCCTATTGCCGGTATCATCATTTTTTTTATTGTTACGATCTTTATAACCATCGTTCCTTCGGTCTATTCCTATCGTTTGTATAAAGAACAAAAATCAATTCATTCAACACACTGATACTATGAAAAAGAATTGTTTTTTCCTGCTTGTCCTGTTTTCATTCGGATCCGCCACTGTTGCGCAGGTCAATAAGTTTACCGGCAGCTGGGTCGGTTCGATCAATGCCGGGGTTGAGTTCCGTGTTGTGTTCCATATCAGGGAAGATGGTCAGGGCGGTTTTGTCAGCACTGCAGATAGCCCCGATCAATCAGCCTATGGATTAAAATGTGACTCAACAACCATAACCGGCAACCAGGTTATCATTAAGATCATCAACCTGAATGCATCATATACAGGTGAATTAGTGAATGACTCCACCATTGAAGGAGCATTTCTACAACAAGCAGAGTTCCCGCTTACGTTGACCAAAACGGATAAGACCGAAGAAATAAATATAAGGACACAGACACCTAAGCCTCCTTTTCCTTACAAAATGGAAGAGCTGCAATACAGCAGTGCGGATGGATCCCTGAGTTATGGTGCTACCATCACGATACCGCAGGGTACAGGACCTTTCCCGGCTGTATTGCTGCTCACCAGGTCGGGACCACAGGACCGTGATGAAACGATACTGGGTCATAAATTGTTTGCGGTGATCGCCGATCATCTTACGAAAAAAGGATTTATCGTGCTGCGGACAGATGACAGGGGGGTTGGGAAAAGCACAGGCGTATTTGAACTGGCGACGAGTGAAGATTTTGCCGCAGACGCCGGCAGCGGAGTGGATTATCTTTTATCAAGACCTGAAGTTGATAAAAAAAGGATCGGGCTGATCGGCCACAGTGAAGGCGGGATGATAGCACCGATGGTAGCCGTAAAAAGAAAAGATATCAGCTTTATTGTTTTGCTGGCAGGACCCGGTGTAAAGATCATCGAACTGATGGCTGAACAAAATGAAGCTATCGCCCGTTCGGCCGGCCTCAGTGAAGCGGCATTGAAAGAGATCAAACCCTTATTCAAAAATATTTCCGCTGCCATTCTCCGGGCCCCGGATTCAGCTACAGCGATCAGGAATGTTTCCGTGGCGGTCGAAACCTGGTCAGCCGGCCGGTCAAATGAGTTGCTGAAAGAATTGCATTTTGATATAAAAGAGGATCGCACCAGCTATGCCACCGAGATGGTGAACCAGTTCCAATCTCCCTGGTTCCGGTATTTTATCAATTTCGATCCGCAACCCTGGCTCGAAAAATTAAATTGCAAAGTCCTTGCCCTGAACGGCGATAAAGATATACAGGTGATATCTGCCCAGAATCTTCCCGGGATAGAAGCCGCTTTAAAAAGAAGTACCGGTAAAAATTACGAGGTAAAAGAATTAAAAGGGCTAAACCATTTATTCCAGTCCTGCAAAAAATGCACGGTGGATGAATACGGTGAGCTCGAAGAGACTGTTTCTCCAATTGTACTGGATATATTGTCAGGCTGGTTGGAAAAAAATGTGAAATGATCGTAACTATTTCTAATCAATAAACGTTTCACCTTATCAATTATCTCGCACACGCATACCTTAGTTTTGGCCGCCCGGAGATACTGGCCGGGAATATGATCAGTGATTTTGTCAAAGGCAAAAAGAAATTTGATTATCCCCCGGGTATCCAGAACGGGATCGCATTGCACCGGGCGATCGATGAATTCACCGATACGCATGAAGCAACCCGGGAAGCGAAAGAAGTTTTTCGCTCGGATTACCGTCTATATAGTGGAGCTTTTGTCGATGTGGTATATGATCATTTCCTGGCCAATGATGCGGCTGAGTTCACAGAAGCATCGTTGCTTGATTTTTCAGTGTCGGTTTATACGTCATTGGAAAAACAAAGCCCCTGGTTCCCGGAACAATTTGCAGTGATGTTTCCGTATATGAAACAACATAACTGGTTGTATAATTACAGGACCCGCCGGGGAACGGGGAAAAGCCTGGGTGGTGTGGTGCGGCGTTCGGTTTATTTAACGGAAAGCGATACCGCTTTTCACTTATTTGAACAGCATTACCAACTTTTGCAGGATTGTTTCCGTCATTTCTGGGCATTTGTCAAACCCTTTGCCCTGCAGCGGCTGGAACTATTGCAAAAGGGGTCGGAAACGGCTGACCCTGAATGACAAATCAGTTATTTTTGTACATAATCGTTTTTAGAGCTAAGCCAAAAATATAAAGATGAAAAAAGCTATTGTACTCGTCATCCTGTTTCAGTTTTGTTTTATCGGCCTGTTTGCCCAATCATCCCTCCCCCCGGTCGATAAATCACCTATGGATATGAGCTATTATCCTGCTAATTACCCCGTTTTAAAGATCCAGGATAAGATAACCGATCCATTGGCTGCAAGAGTGATCTACAGCCGTCCGCAAAAAGCCGGCAGGGCGATCTTCGGAGGCCTGGTGAAATACGGGGAGGTCTGGAGGGTCGGCGCCAACGAGGCTACCGAGATCGAGTTCTTTAAAAATGTAAGGATCGGCGGGAAAAAGATCAGCAAGGGACGTTATACATTATATGTGATCGCCAATGAGACCAGCTGGACGATCATTGTAAGCAAAGACACGGATACCTGGGGTTCCTTTAAATACAATCAAAAAAAAGATGTCGTGAGAACGGATGTACCTGTACAGAAGACTGATGGCCCGGTTGAATCACTTGCCATGGCCTTTGAAAAATCAACGCTCGGCTTTAATCTTATCATTGGATGGGATATCGTAAAAGTTTCTGTTCCTATCAGTTTTTAAAATTGTTCTATGCGACGATCAACACTCCTACTGCTTGCATCCTGCCTATTCTTTTCCTGTAATAACAAAAAAGAGGAGAAAGAAGCTGATCCTGACAGGACCGATAAAATTGATTCCGCTACCATGTTCCGGCCTGAAAAGGCCAATAATTATGCCCCGGTGGATATATCGCCGATGGATATGAGTTATTACCCTGTCGACTACCCGAAATTGAAGATGACAAAGACGCCAACGGTTCCCCCGCAGGCAAGAGTGATCTACAGCCGTCCTCATCTGCAGGGCCGGAAATTATTTAATGATGTTTTAAAATACGGCGAATCCTGGCGACTGGGCGCCAATGAAGCCACCGAACTGGATCTCTACACCGATGCAACGATACAGGGAAAGAAGATAAAAGCAGGCCGTTATATTCTTTATTGTATTCCTGCACAGGAAACCTGGACGATCGTGCTTAACAGTAATATTGACAGCTGGGGCCTTCACCCCGATCCCACAGCTGATATTGCAAAATTTACGGTCCCGGTTCAGCAAACTTCTAATTCCATTGAATTTTTTACATTGGTCTTCCAGCCGCGAACCGGTGGTGTTGATCTCCTGATGGCATGGGATAATGTAGAAGCGAGACTTCCTTTCGCTTTCTGATCTCACCCCGATTTGCTTTGAGTTTCAAAAAAAATTTATTGTCCAAAAATTCGTTATCATATTAAGGGCGAATGCAAGTGGGGGGAGGTGATGCAAGAACGCTCTTTGCATTTAAATACTGATATTTACAGCATGTGTGGCATTGCCGGTATCATACAAACTGACCCTTCCGCGTACACGAAAGAACAGTTGAAAAAAATGACAGATGCATTGGCCCACCGCGGACCCGATGGCGAGGGCCTGTGGGAGGATCCGGCCAACCGTGCGCTGTTAGGACATCGTCGTCTTTCTATCATTGACCTCAGTGACGCCGGTTGCCAACCCCTGCATTATTTGGAACGTTATACGATCATTCACAACGGGGAGATCTATAACTATATCGAGTTAAGAGAGGAACTGGCGAAGAAAGGATATTCTTTCCATTCACAGACCGATACGGAAGTGATCGCCGCCGCTTATGATCACTGGGAGGACGATTGCGTATTGCATTTCGACGGGATGTTCTCCTTTGCGATCTGGGATTCAACAAAAAAAAACCTGTTTGCAGCCAGGGATCGTTTCGGGGAAAAACCGTTCTTCTACTATTTTGACCAACGACAACTTGTATTCGCTTCAGAAATGAAAGCGTTATGGGCAGCCGGTGTGAAAAGAACGCCCAACCAGAAAATGCTTTTCAATTTTATTACCATTGGCTATACAGATAATCCGGCACAGCCCGGTGAAACATTTTTCGAAAACATTTACAAACTACCGGCGGCCACAACATTGACCTATTCACCCGGTGATAAAGAACCTGTACTGGAACAATACTGGGATATCGACCCGGAGTTACAAAACAAAAAAATAAGCGATGAGCAGGCCCTTGAACAGTTTCATCACCTGCTTACCACTTCTGTAAAAAGAAGATTGAGAAGTGATGTCAGCGTCGGCACTTCACTGAGTGGCGGGCTGGATAGCTCTTCCATCGTTTCCATGATCCATGATCTGTCAGCAGGCAATTATTCAAAAACATTCACCGCCGTATTTCCCGGTTTTGAAAAAAATGAGTTGGCCTGTTCACAGCAGGTAGCCGATCAATTTAAACTGGAGCAATTCACAGTTCAGTTGTCTGAAGCCGATCTCCTGAAGGACTGGGAAAAAATTTCTTATCACCAGGAAGAACCTTTTGGTTCGGCCAGCATCATTGCACAGTACAAAGTTTATGAACTGGCGCGGCAACAGGGAGTAAAAGTATTGCTGGACGGACAGGGTGCTGATGAAATACTGGCAGGCTACAGTAAATATTATAAATGGTACTGGCAGGAACTTTTCCGCAACAGGCGTTTATACCGGAGCAAAGAACTGAAAGCAGCCAAAGAAGTCGGGATCGGTGAGTCCTTCAATTATAAGAACATGATCGCTGCCTATTTTCCCGCTTTCGCCACGGTTATGCTCGAAAACCAATACCTGCTTAAATCGATCCGGCAGCCCGATCTTACCAAAGAATTTGTAACACTCCAGAGCAAGGAAGCTTATTATACCACTCCCGATCATTTTACACTGAACGGTGTGCTGCATTTTAATACCTGCATCCATGGTCTTGAAGAATTACTGCGTTATGCCGACAGGAATGCGATGGCCAATGGCCGGGAGGTCCGGCTGCCTTTTTTATCGCATGAATTAGTAGAATTTCTTTTCACACTGCCTTCGCATTATAAGATTCGCGGGGGCTGGACCAAATGGTTATTGAGAAAGACAATGGACAAAAAACTACCGGCGGAAATAACCTGGAGAAGAGATAAAGTAGGTTTTGAACCTCCTCAAAAAAAATGGATGGAGAATAAGCAGGTGCAGGAAGCAATATGGGAGGCGAAAAAGAAACTGGTTGGCGAAAAAGTATTGAAACCGGAAGTGCTGGACAGACCGGTCATCCCTCTTTCATCGCATGATGCCGATAATTACGATTGGCGGTATTTTTCCGCAGCCGGGCTGTTCAAGTAAGCCGAAATCAGCATCTTTGCAATTCTTAATCATTTAACAACGATCATATGAAGCTTGCTACAAAACTGATCCATGCCGGTGCAACACCCGATCCTTCTACCGGCGCGATCATGACACCGATCTATCAAACCTCTACCTATGTGCAGGAAGCGCCCGGAGTGAACAAAGGTTTTGAATATGCCCGCAGCCAGAATCCTACCCGCAAAGCACTGGAAGAAGCGTTCGCTATTATTGAGAATGGGAAATTCGGACTGGCATTCAGCAGTGGTGTGGCGGCAACAGATGCGGTGATCAAACTACTGGAACCGGGTGACGAAGTGATCTGCGGAAATGATATGTATGGAGGCACTTATCGTATGTTCACCAAAATATTTACAAAATTTGGGATCCAATTCCATTATGTCGACATGCACAATGTTGATACTATCAAACAATATATCAACGCCAATACCAAACTGATCTGGCTGGAAACACCGACCAACCCCCTGATGAATATCTGCGATATCGCCGCGGTAGCTGCGTTGGCAAAGAAGCAAAATATTTTGGTAACGGTCGACAATACATTTGCCTCCCCTTATCTCCAGAACCCGCTTGACCTGGGCGCCGATATTGTCATGCATTCGGTGACGAAGTATCTCGGTGGCCACAGTGATGTGATCCAGGGAGCACTGATGATGAATGACGCGGAGCTAAGAGAGAAATTATATTTTATCCAGAAAAGTTGCGGGGCTGTACCGGGGCCAATGGATTGTTTCCTGGTATTACGCGGGATCAAAACACTGGGTGTACGGATGAAAGCGCATTGTGAAAATGGAAGGATCATTGCCAACTGGCTGCGCGATCATAACAAAGTGGCAAAAACATACTGGCCGGGTTTTGAAGATCATCCTGGTCATGCGATCGCCAAAAAACAGATGCGTGATTTCGGTGGTATGATCTCCTTCGAGCTTAAAGACGATAGCGCTGAAGCGGCTAAAAGAGTTTTGTCGTCCACTCACCTGTTCTCCCTGGCAGAAAGTCTCGGTGGCGTTGAATCCCTGATCAACCACCCTGCGGTGATGACACATGCTTCTATTCCGAGAGAAGAAAGAATTAAGAACGGGCTGAACGATTCACTGATCCGT
>DASYLC010000283.1:0-12760 GCA_036009775.1 Chitinophagaceae bacterium | reverse complement strand
AGGACCGCCTGGCCAATTATGGTATACAGGTGCCTGATCTTATTTCAGAGAACCGGTATATACCGTTGAATGCGGAAGAAACATTGGCAAAGTTCATGATCAATGGCTGGCCGGATGAAGTACTTTTCAATAAGACCATTTCCGGGGTGATCAGCAAAAGTGCAGGTAATGGCAGGAAGATCCGGGCATTCGGGGAGATGGTCGCTATATTATGGGCGGAAGGGAATAATGGCGCTACTGTTCAATTGGAGCATTTATGGAATAAATACTGCGAACAGCAATCCTTATGTCTTTTTTGCGCATACCCGAAAAGCGGTTTCACTGAAGATATCAACCGGTCGGTCATGCATGTCTGTCATTCCCATTCAAAGATGATCTCGGGATCACAAAAACAAATGAAAGACATTTCTTATAAGGTTCTCAGCGTCGTATAAAGTAATTATGCATGCGATAACACGTATTCCCTGTAGATACCTGTTTCCACTCCCTGCCGTTGTTTTAATTGTTCGGATAGTTCATCCACATCCGCTTCCGCGACAAAGAATTCCAGTATATAACCATAGGTGCAGCTTTCATAATAAGCCTGGTTGATGTGCAGCCCGCGGCAGGGCAATTGCCGGTAGAATTCCATATCATTTTCCTCATGACTGATAAAAGCAATGAGCTTGGTATCTCCCTCTCCTGGGGATTGCTTTTTGGGGGGATCAAGGCGGAGATAGCCGCCCAGCTGCATTACCCGTACGTTGTGCTCCGGGAAATGTTCCGACTTTCTTTCATTCATGAATGTAAAATTGGAACCGGGTTCATCCCATTCATGCTGTGACAGGTAACTGAGCTTATTTTTTCTTTCTGTTATATGCTGTTGAAAAGTAGAATCTTTTTTCTTGTTCAGCCGTTTAGCATAGCGCTCCCAGTTTGGTGCAAAATCATCCGGCTCCAGTGTGGTTATAAATCCTACAAAATGCACGATGGTATTTTTTTTCATGTGTTACCCTTTATCAGGTGTTTAAATGCAAGGAAGAACAGAAAAGACCATTCAGGATGAAGGAAGGTTAACGGCATCGATCGAATGAACCACTCCGTTGGAACCCTGCCTGTCACGGGAAAGTATCAGTGCGCCATTGATACGGATCTCTCCGTCCTTTATCGTAACGGCGAGTTCCTGCCCGTTAATGGTGGGTAATTTCTGCCCGTCCCGGAAGTCTTTGACCATTTTTTTACCGGTGATCACGTGAAAGGTCAGCAGGTCAGAAAGCTTGCTGGTCGTATTGCCTTGTTTGACCATGCTTTCAAATGTATCGGGAGAACTGAGTTTTCCAAATGCCAGGTTCACGGGGCCAAGTATGGTAAACGGGCCAACGCCACTTAATGTTTCTTCCAGGTTTGCGGCTTTTAATCCTTTTATAAGGGCAGTGAGATTCCTGTCTGCAGTCGCAATTTCTAATACGGTTGACATTATGTAGGGGATTTTTGCAGACAGAATGATCTGCAGTTCATGTAAGGTAACCTTTATTTAGCCCATTCCCGGTTTTACTATTGTTAAAGGCGAAAACGATAGCGGGGAAAAAATAATGACCCATCTGCAGGGCAGGGGTCATATTGATCATGGTTGACGATGATCCCGGAGTGTGTTCAGGTAGTTACGCTTTTTTAACGTTCACTGCGTTCGCGCCTTTAGGACCCATCTGCACTTCGAAAGTCACTTTGTTGTTTTCTTTTATCGGTTCTGACAAAGAATTGATATGTACAAAAACACTTTCCTGTGTTTCCATATCTTTTATAAATCCATATCCTTTTGCGTCATTAAAGAAGGTAACGATACCGGTGCGGATAAGATCTTCCGGGTTAACGGGTAATTGTTTGGGAACCCCGATCTGGATATCCTCTAATTTGATATCTCTTTTTTTACTGGGATCGGGAGGAGTGGAGGTCAGGTTCCCGTTCTCGTCCATGTAAGCGATCATGTCATCGAGAGTTTTGCCATCCTTGGCATTGTCTTTACGCTCTTGTTTGCGTTCAGCTTTTTCTTTTTTGCTTTGTTGTTTCTTTTTTTCTCTTTCTTTTTTATTCCAGGTTTCTGCCATACTACATTATTGTTTTAATTTATAGATCGTCTGTTGAATGCCGGGTATTGGAGGGGCCGGGGTGGTACTAAATTTCCCGGCTGATTTCATTAAAGGTACGCTATTCCCGGCTGCTTTTGGTTTTAGTTTTTATCCGGGAAAAATGGATTATTTTTGAGCCTGTTCAAGGATATCACCCTAAATAAATGACATGAAAGCATTGTTAATTCTTATCGCTTGTTTTAGCATTACGGTTGCCGGCGCACAGACCACGGTTACTACCATATCGGTGCCCGATCCGGCCAAAAAGATCCAGGTCGTGGAAGCTTCCTGCGGTGAATGCCAGTTCCATATGGAAGGGAAGGGTTGTCATCTGGCAGTCCGGGTAAAAGGTAAATCTTATTTTGTCGATGGAACCACGATCGATCAGCATGGCGATGCACATGCCGCTGACGGTTTTTGTGAAGCGGTAAAAAAAGCGGAAGTACAGGGAGAAGTGATCAATAACCGTTTCAAAGTGACCTATTTTAAATTAGTTCCCCCGCCGGCAACTGCAGAGAAACCTAAAAGTCACGGATAAGTTTATTCCGTAACAAGGTCATTTGCCGGTCTTGTTTGCCGGTCATGCTCATGCCCCGCAGAAATTCTCATTCCTGCAGCAAAAGCGATCGACAGGATTGAACTTACCGGTTCATTTTTATTACACCCGCATCGGTTGACTGGTTATCCAAAACCAGGATACCATTCATAACCGTATTCTTATAAGGTGCGATAGCTTCCACGAGGAGAGACCAATTACCTGGTTTTACTGAAACCGAGAATTTTCCCGAAACAGGGATCGTCGAAAACGAATCGGTCCCGTTGATGGCCCATACTTTACTTCCTCCGTCGATCGGGTCAATAGAACCATGGATACCTGAGTCAGGGATGTTCCGGGCATTGAACCCTATTGCAAAAGAAGCTATGCACACTAAACCCATTATCTGCTTCATGATCTGTTTTTTAATAAATAATAAACAATGCATCCTGGTCTGTAAAAATCAACTACTGTGCCATCTATTTCCGTGTATAAAAAAATAATGTGGTTATTTTTGCCCGCAATAACCTCTTATGCTGCAATTAAATTTTACCCCTTTCCCGGTATTACATACCCAACGGCTTTTATTAAGAGAAATGGTACAGAAGGATGCTCCGGAACTTTTTTTCCTCCGGTCGGATGAAAAAGTGCTTCAGTTCATCGGGAGGGAGCCCGCAAAGACTATCACAGAAGTGGAAGAGTTTATCCAAAAGATCCATGCCGCACAGGTGGCCAATGAATCGATCCTGTGGGCGATCGCATTAAAGGATGAACCGGCAACCCTGATCGGCTCGATCTGTTACTGGAGGGTACAACCAGAGAATTACAGGGCAGAGATCGGATATAACCTGCACCCCGATCATTGGGGCAGGGGTATCATCACGGAAGCGATCAATAAAGTAGTGGACTATGGTTTTACGGAGATGAAACTGCATAGCATCGAAGCCCGTACCAGCCCTGAGAATATCGGGTCGGGGGCCGCGCTGGAAAAAGCAGGTTTTGTGAAAGAAGGACATTTAAAAGAAGAATTCTTTTTTGGTGGCAAATTCTTTGACTCGGTTATCTATTCCCGTTTACAAAAAAAATGATGAGGCCGGCCGATAATTATTTCCTGCAACTGGACGAGCCTTATAAAAGCACCCTGCAATTCCTGCGGGATTATATTTTACAGCTGGATAAGGACATTACTGAGAAATGGCAATACGGGATGCCTTTTTTCTATTACAGGGACAAGCGCTTATGTTATTGCTGGGTACATAAAAAATTAAAGCAACCTTACCTGGGTATCGTGGATGGGAACAGGATCGATCACCCGGACCTGGTGCAGGAGAAAAGAGCCCGGATGAAAATATTGCTGCTGGATCCCAACCGGGATATACCCGTCAATAAAATACGGGGCATTTTAAAAAAAGCGATGACTTTATATAAATAAAGAACGATGAACATCAGGGAAGCAGAGGTAAATGATATTCCGCAACTACAGGTCGTACGAAATTCTGTCAAAGAAAATCCATTGTCCAACCCGGCCCTCGTACCCGATTCTGATGTGGAAGATTATATGATCCGTCGCGGTAAAGGATGGGTATGTGAAATAAACGGGGCCATAGCAGGTTTTTCTATCGTATCGGTGAGTGATAAGAATGTATGGGCCTTATTTATACAACCGGGTTATGACAAAATGGGGATCGGACGTCAATTGCATAATGCAATGATGAACTGGTATTTTGCACAGACCGCTGAAACGATCTGGCTGGGCACGGCGCCGGGTACAAGGGCCGAACACTTTTACCGCAAAGCCGGGTGGACCGAAACAGGAATGCATGGTAAAGGGGAGATAAGATTTGAAATGACGCTGGAGGACTGGAAAAACCGCTCACTGAGCCAGTAAAATTATATACGGGTGTAATTTTTTAATACAGAATCTCTGTGGTTATTCTCTGGTAGTGACTCAGTTTGAAAGTTCCAAGCCTTTAAGCTTTTTAAACCACGTAGAAGTACAAGTTAACATATCGATCTATCTGCAACGCTACTTGCCTGTTGCCCTGGCAAAGAACAGCAGTTCAAATTGCTGAATAAAATCACTCCCGGGAAATTGGCTCTTTGGGTTGATGAACCTACTCTAAACCATGTACCAACCATGTACTATCCATGTGTTCTTAAACGGGGGAATACATGGTTTACACATGGATAGTACATGGATTACACATGGTTGCGATATCTGCAGACAAATTATAGCCTTCATTCCCAGCGCTTTAAGGTTTCCTGGATGCCGTTCTGTTCCCCTGGCAAATCCTGAGGGTAAAGGGCAATAGTATTGGTAGTTATAACTATTCCAAGGACCCATCGGCTGGTATGCCACCAGTTGTTTGTTCAGGCGTCATTATTCAGTAAATACTGTTCATGTGACTATTGCACAAGAAGCATCCGGTGGGACAAAAAAATTTCAAACAGAGTCACTACCGGATTCCCATCACTGTAAAATTTACTGATGAAAACCCTATTTTTGGACAACCCGACCCCGGTAACCAAACTGTTTATCACGAATGTTTTTCTTCAGCGGTACTTTTTATATCGTTACGATCATACTCCAGGCCATTTGTGTTATTCACTGTGTCAGGAAAGGAACCCAGACCAACTGGATATGGCTGATCGTTTTTTTACCGCTTATCGGCTGTCTTATATATTTCTTTTCGGAGATCGTCACCCACCGGGAGATACGAACGGTGAAAAGCGGCGTGGGAGAAATATTAAATCCTTCCGGTTCGGTAAAAAAACTGGAAGCGAATCTCCGCTTCTCCGATACGTTCACCAACCGGATGATGCTGGCGGATGCTTATCTCGCTGCCGGCGATACCGGGAAAGCCATCCCGATGTATGAAGACAGTCTTACCGGCGCTTTTTCCGAGAATGAACATGCTATTGCTCAATTGATCGTTGCCTATTATTACGAGAAAAGGTATACGGATATACTGAAGATCGTACCGAAGATATCTTCTCAACCCCAGTTCCCGCGGTCCAAGGCACATATCCTGTATGCCATGTCACTGGCGTATACCGGTGAGAACGAAAAAGCGGAAAAAGAATTTCTCGGGCTAAAAGCGCGGTTCTCCAATTTCGAAGCCCGGTATTATTATACGCTTTTTTTACAGATGAACGACCGTCACCAGGAAGCCAGGCAGGTATTGTCGGCGATCATCGAAGAGATACCCCAGCTAAGCAACGTGGAAAAAAGATATAACCGGAACTGGCTGAACCTTTCAAAAGAAATGCTGAAGCGATACTCATGACAACTACACAACAACAGGTGCGCAGGATCGGAATCCTCGGCGGGGGACAACTCGGAAGAATGCTGTTACAAGCCGCTGCCAATTATCCCGTGGAAACATTTGTATTGGAAAATGACGAAGAATGCCCTGCGGCTCATCTCTGCCATCATTTCACGAAGGGAGATATAAAGGATTTTGACGCGGTGTACAATTTCGGGAAAGGACTCAACGCTATCACCATCGAGATCGAGAATGTCAACACGGATGCCCTGGAAAAACTGGAAGCTGAAGGTGTAAAAGTATATCCCAAACCGTCCGTGCTCAAAACGATCAAGAACAAGATCTTCCAGAAACAGTATTACAAGGAACATTCCATACCGAGTCCCGGGTTCATCATCACCCAAACATTATCCGAACTAAGCGGACAGGGTGAATTTCTCCCGGCTGTACATAAAATTGGTGAAGGGGGTTATGATGGTAAAGGCGTTCAGTTGATAAAGACAAAAGACGATCTCTCCAAAGGTTTTGATGCCCCTTCGGTGCTCGAAAAAATGGTGGATATCAAAAAAGAGATCGCCCAGATGGTCGTGGTCAGTGAAAAAGGAGAGACGGCTCTTTATCCACCGGTGGAAATGGTAGTTGATAAGACCCTCAACCTGCTCGATTTCCAGCTCTGTCCTGCCGAACTAGACGAAAAAGTGCTATGGAAAGTGGAAGCCATTGCACTGACCGTTGCCCGGAACTTCAAATCACCCGGATTATTCGCCGTTGAAATGTTTGTGGATATAAAAGGCGATGTATGGGTGAATGAAACTGCTCCGAGGGTTCATAACAGCGGTCACCACACAATTGAAGCACATTACAGCTCACAATTCGATATGCTGTGGAGGGTCATGCTGGGCTACCCGCTGGGAAGTACCGATGCCATTCTTCCATCGGTGATGGTCAATATAATTGGAGCGGAAGATTGCAGCGGTGCTGTTCGGTATGAAGGCCTGGAAGAAACATTGAAGATCGAAAACGCATTTGTCCATATTTATGGGAAAAAACAAACCAAACCCGGCCGCAAAATGGGGCATGTCACCATTCTCAGCAAAGAGAAACAGGAATTACTGCACCAGGCGAACAAAATAAAGAGAACTTTGTTCGCAAAAAGCTAAAGGCCGGTTATCCACTTTACAAACCGTTTATAATTCCTCAATTTTCGACAACAAGTACCGTAGCCTTTTGACGTCCAAAAGCTTGTGATTATCCATTATCTTTATTTGACCATTGTTTAACCCTGCACCAGACCTTCATGAGAGTATTTATCCTGTCAACTTTGCTTATCAGCACCGCGGTCTTAACGGGCTGTGGCGGAAAAAAGAAAAAAGAAACCACCAGTACACAACAAGGCGGGCCTGCCAAAGCTCCTCCCATGAGGGTTGACGGCTATATAGTTACGCCCCAGCCATTCCAGGAAAATATCGAGGTACCGGGCACCCTCGTGGCCAATGATGTAGCCGAAATACATCCTGAGGTCTCCGGCAGGATCGTGCAATTGAATGTGGCTGAAGGGAAATATGTGGGCAAAGGGACCGTACTGGCAAAATTGTACGACGGCGATCTCCGGGCCCAGTTAAATAAATTCCAGGTACAGCTCGCGCTGGCGCAAAAAACGGAAGAAAGACAGGCACAGTTGTTGAAAATACAGGGAATCAGCCAGCAGGATTATGATATCAGTTTACTCCAGGTAAACAGTTTAAGAGCGGATATCGGGATCCTCCAGACCAGTATTTCCAAAACAGTGGTAAGAGCACCTTTCAGCGGGAAACTGGGGTTGAAGAATATCAGCCTGGGTTCTTATGTATCACCGGCCTCTGTTATTGCTGTGATCAACCAGGTCGACCAGTTGAAATTGGATTTTACCGTTCCGGAAAAATATATTGACCAGATAAAAATGGGTCAGCTCGTTACATTCGGTGTGGAAGGCTCTGCCAAACAAATGGGAGCAAAAGTGGTGGCAACAGAATCCAATGTAACAGAGAATACGCGGAGCCTGACCGTGAGGGCTGCGGTTGTCGGGAGCGATCCGGGTTTATTACCGGGAAAGTTTGCCAAAGTGCAGCTGAGTTTTGATCCCGATCCCAATGCATTGCTGATCCCTACACAGGCAGTAATACCACAGGCAAGAGGCAAAAAAGTGATCTTATATAAAGGAGGTACAGCCATATTCGCTGATATAACCACAGGTATAAGAGATTCGGCAAGGGTTCAGATCATCGATGGATTAAAAGCAGGTGATACCATTGTGGTGACGGGTTTGTTAAGTGTGAGGCCGGAAGCGAAGATCCAGATTGGAAAGATCGTGAACAAGTAGATAAAAGATAATACCTAAAGGATAAAAGTTGGGTGTCCTTATAGCGGGCTCTAACATTTTATCTATACGTTTTTAATTAATTAAGAAAATAGAGAAAGTACAGGTGATCGCTGAAGACCGGATTCGCAACTTTTATCTGTTATCTTTTAGTTTTTAGTTATACCATGAATATTTCAGAATTAAGTTTACGCAGACCGGTACTCGCCATCGTGATGAATTTGCTCATCGTGGTATTTGGAGTGATCGGTTTTAAATTCCTCGGTGTAAGGGACTACCCTGCTATCGATCCCCCTAATATCAGTGTGCGCACGAACTACCCGGGCGCCAATGCGGATATCATTGAAACGCAGATCACGGAGCCACTTGAAAAAGCGATCAATGGTATTGCTGGTATTAAAAATATAACCTCTTCAAGCAGTAACGGCAGCAGTAATATCAATGTTGAATTTGAATTAGGTGAAAACCTGGAGTCCGCTGCCAATGATGTGCGGGACAAGGTTTCGCAGGCACAACGTTCCCTCCCGTCCGATCTTGACGCACCGCCTGTTGTTTCAAAGGCAGATGCAAGTTCTGACCCCATCCTGTCCATGACCGTGCAGAGCAATACCCGCAACCAGTTGGAGATGTCGGAATATGCCAACAATGTATTAGTGGAACGGTTACAGACCATTCCCGGCGTGAGCGGTATCCAGATCTGGGGAGAAAAAAGATATGCGATGCGTATCTGGATCGATCCCGCCAAACTGGTTTCCCTGAACATTACCGCTAATGATGTGCAGGCCGCCCTGCTCCGGGAAAATGTGGAATTACCTTCGGGAAAGATATCGGGCAGCACGACCGAACTGACGGTAAGAACATTTGGGAGACTGAATACGGAGGAAGAGTTCAATGACCTGATCGTAAAAAATGTCAACGGTACGGATATACGGTTAAAAAGCGTTGGCGAAGCAGTGCTGGGGCCCGAAAATGAAGAGTCGATCCTGAAAGGCGACGGCACCCCGATGATCGCCCTGGCCATTATTCCGCAACCGGGTTCCAATTATGTTTCTATCTCTGATGAATTTTATAAACGACTTGAGCAGATCAAAAAAGATATGCCCGAAGATGTATCGATCAATATCGCACTCGATCAGACCAAGTTCATCAAGAAGTCGATCCTCGAAGTGGAAGACACACTGATGATCGCTTTTTTACTGGTGGTGATGATCATTTATTTGTTCTTCCGCGACTGGATCATCGCGATCCGCCCGCTGATCGATATACCTGTATCATTGATCGGTGCTTTCTTTATCATGTACATAATGGGCTTTACCATTAATGTGCTGTCCTTACTGGCTATTGTACTGGCCACGGGCCTGGTCGTTGATGACGGTATCGTGGTAACGGAGAATATCTATAAGAAGATGGAGAAGGGTATGAATAAATACAAGGCGGCTGTGGAAGGATCCAAAGAGATCTATTTCGCGGTTATCGCCACCTCGATCACCCTTGCTGTCGTATTTCTCCCGATCGTCTTCATGCAGGGTTTTACCGGTCGCTTATTCCGTGAGTTTGGCATAGTCGTAGCCGGCGCCGTATTGATCTCTGCATTTGTATCACTTACATTGACCCCGGTACTCAACGTAAAGTTGACGAGAAAGAATGTACATAAGCATTCCTGGTTCTATAATAAGACCGAGCCTTTTTTCCGCTGGATGGAAAACAGCTACCAGTCTACTTTACGCAAGTTCATGAAGGTGCGCTGGATGGCTTTTGTGATATTGGCGCTTTGTATAGTATCCGGGTTCTTCGTATTCAGAACCCTGAAATCTGAATTAGCACCGATTGAAGACCGCAGCCAGTTTCGCCTGCAGCTAACCGCACCTGAAGGCACTTCTTATGATGCGATGGACAGGTACGTGGACCGTCTCAGCAATTTTATGCTTGATTCCGTCCCGGAAAGAGAACTGGTACTAAGTGTCACTTCACCCGGCTTTTCGGGCTCAGGCAATGCGAATACCGGTTTTGTTCGTGTTACACTTGTTCCGCCGGATAAACGGGACAGGTCGCAAAAAGAGATCGTGGCCATGATAAACAAGACCCTTCCGAAATTCAACGAAGGGCGGGCCAATGTAGTCGAAGAGCAGACGATATCAGTGAACCGCCGCGGAGGCCAGCCTGTGTCTTTTGTTATACAGAATAACAATTTCAACAAGCTCACGGCCATCATGCCAAAGATCCTGGAAGAAGCGAGACAAAGTAAGATCTTATTAAACGCCGATGTGGATCTTAAATTCAATAAACCTGAACTACGGGTCGAGATCGACCGGTTGAAAGCGGCAGAGCTCGGCGTCAGTGTTGAAGATATCTCCCAGACCCTGCAACTGGCTTACAGTAACAGGCGCCTGGGCTATTTCACCAAAGATGGAAAACAATACCAGGTAATGGGACAGGTGGCCAGAGATGACCGGGATGACCCTAATGACCTGAAAATACTATTTGTCCGCAATAACCGGGATGAACTGATCAGTTTGGATAACCTGGTCACTACTTCGGAATCCAACACCCCTCCCAGCATTTACCATTTCAACAGGTATAAATCATTTACCGTATCAGCCAACCTTCAACCGGGCTATACGATCGGCGACGGAATTGCAGAGATGGAAAAGATAACCGATAAACTGCTGGATGAAAGTTTTGCCACTTCGCTCTCGGGAAACTCCCGTGATTTTAAAGAAAGCGGTGGGAATATCGCTTTTGCATTCCTCCTTGCCCTTGGATTGATCTTCCTGATCCTGGCGGCACAGTTTGAGAGCTTTGTAGACCCGCTGATCATCATGTGCACGATCATCCTTGGCCTTGCCGGTGCGATATTTACATTAAAGATATTCGGGCAAACATTGAATATCTTCTCCCAGATAGGTGGGATCATGCTTGTAGGACTTGTGGTGAAAAATGGTATTCTTATCGTGGAATTTGCCAACCAGAACCAGGAAAAAAAGGGCATGAAAAAAATGGAAGCAGCTATTTTTTCTGCCACACAGCGTTTGCGCCCGATCCTGATGACCAGCCTGGCCATGTCGCTGGGAGCCTTGCCCCTGGCATTATCTCTGGGCGCATCGTCCACCAGCCGTATTCCGCTGGGTATCGTTATCGTGGGAGGCATCATCTTTGCGCTGGTGTTTACACTATTTGTGGTCCCGGCCGTATATTCTTACCTGTCCACCAAAAAGAAAAAAAGCCATTTCGACGAATATATCCATGAAGAATCAAGTACCACAACAGAAGAATCTATTGCCGAACAGGCATAAAAACGTTGATGATGACAATGAGAAAATTATTGCTACCGGTACTCTTATTGATAACCTTATCGTCTTCTGCCCAGCGACTGCTGACGGTGGAAGAAGCGATCGCTACCGCCCTGCAGAATAATTATAATATCCTGCTCGCTAAAAATGATTCCGCGGTTTTTGCCCTCGATTATTCCTACAGGAATGCAGCATTTTTACCCCGTATCAATGGAAATCTCGGAACGGTCTGGAACAATAACGACCAGAAACAGATCTTAGCCGATGATACCAAAAGAGAGAGCAAGGGATTAAAATCGAATAATGTCAACGCGCAGCTTGCATTGAACTGGACATTGTTTGACGGATTGAAAATGTTTGCCACACGGGATAAACTGGAAGAGTTCGTGAGGCTGGGTGAACTGGGTGTCAAGAACCAGCTGGTGAATACGGTAGCCACCGTGATCAATACCTATTATAATATCGTTCGCCAGAAGCAGCAATTAAAAGCGGTGGAAGAACAGATGGCGCTTAGCCAGGAAAGAGTGAAACTGGCGCAATATAAACTGGATATCGGCGTGGGAACGAAACCCGATGTCTTACAGGGCAAAGTGGATCTGAATGCACAGCGGGCAGCGCAGATACAACAGCAGACGCTGATCGCAAAACTGAAAGAAGATCTGAACCAGCTCATGAATGTAAAACAAAGCACATTATATGATGTAACGGATTCGATCCCGATCAACACCCTGCTGTCGATGGGAGATATCCAGAGTACGATGGAAGCCAATAATCCTGCCCTGCTGATCGCCAAAAAAAATATTGATATCGCGGGCCTGGTGCTGAAAGAAAGAAAGGCGGACCGTTTCCCTACCGTCAGTTTTAATTCCGCTTATAATTTCAACCGCACCAATAACCAGGCGGTCATCAATTCCTTCTCCACTCTTTTCAACCGGACAAAGGGATTCAATTACGGACTCACGGCCACGATCCCGATCCTGAATAACTTCAACACCAAACGACTCATCAAGCAGGCACAGCTGGATATTCAGTACCAGCGGATCGTATATGATAACCAGAAATCACTGTTGAATCTTTCGCTGATCAATGCGTATAAGGATTATGAACAGCAGAAAAGAGCATTGGCGCTGGAAGAAGAAAGTATCCTGCTTGCCAAAGAGAATGTCGATATCCTTTTCCAGGTGTACCGGCTGAACTCCACCACACTG
>DASYLC010000282.1:0-2626 GCA_036009775.1 Chitinophagaceae bacterium | reverse complement strand
CTTTTCTTTGGTGGTTTCATCCGGCAATCCTTTTATTTTCTTCATTGCCTTTACCATGGCGAGATCCCCGATAGGAAAAACATCTGATCGTTGCAATGAAAACAGCAGGTATACATCTACTGTCCAATCACCGATACCCTTTATTTTTTTCAATACGTCCCTGATATCATTGTCGTGAAAGGTCAGCAATTTTTTTACTTGTATATCCTTTGAAATAAATGCCTTTGCAAGTTCGCGGGCATAGACCGTCTTCTGACGGCTGAAATAACAGCTTCGTAATTCATCATCGGACATTGCCAGTACTTTAGATGGTGTAATGGTTCCGATCTTTTGACCCAGCTTTTTATATGTTGCTGCCGCTGATGCGAGAGATACTTGTTGTTCAAGTATGATCAGGAGCAGGGTGCGGAAAGTATTCGGCCTTGTCCACATAGGCGGTTTGCCATATTTGTCAAGGATCTTTTTCAGATCGCCATCCTTACGGGCCAGTCTTTTGCAGAGGAGATAAAAATTGCCCTGGTGAAAAGAAGAGTATTGTTTTTTCAGGAGCTATCCTTTTTTAAATGCTTCAATGGCCTGCCTGCTGAATTCGCTTAACACCAGTGTCCCACTGATTGCGGCTCTTTCAATCAATAGCCGATCCCAATGTTCCGTTCCTTTCCAGAATACCTTTTTCATTTCTTCCATGGCGCGCGGGCTGGAATGAACCAATACAGAGCTTAATCGTTCGATGGACTCATCCACATCTTGTATAGTTGGGTGCAGTTCTGCGAACAATCCTTTTCTTCTTGCCCAATCACCGTTTCGCCACATGGTGGCATCAATAGCCAATTGTGAAAAAGCAGATACGCCAATCTTTCGTTCTACGGCGGGACCTACTACAAAAGGGCCAATTCCGATCGCCAGCTCGCTTAGTTTTATCTCGGCAGCATCTACAGCAATTGCATAATCGACAGCAGCAGCAATTCCTACACCACCTCCTACACATTTACCATGTATTCGCCCGATGATAAATTTAGGGCAGGTACGCATCGCATTGATCACATGGGCAAACCCGCTAAAGAATGCAAGACCCTGTTCGTTGGTTTTAACAGCCGCCAGTTCTGAAAAAGATGCGCCGGCACAAAATGCTTTTTCACCAGCCGACCGCAGTATGACCACTTTTGTATCAGCATCATTTCCGGCACCATGAATTGCCTGTGCAAGTTCTTCCAATATTTTTCCAGGCAATGAATTGCTTTGCGGATGAAAGAATTCGATGGTGGTAATGCCTTTGTGAAATTCTGTTTTTACGTAGCCTTCTTTGATTTGCGTGATCATTTTGCTAAGAGGTTAAAAGAGAAAAAGGGGGGAAAGAGTTTTACAAACTTTCCCGGCCAAAGTTATTAAAAACAATGTGCAAATATGCGGATATGCAGATGTGCGAATTTACTAGTCTCTAAGTATTGAAATTATTAAGCCCCCTGTATATAAACGAAAGATCGGCCTAAAGCATTCGCACATCCGCACATTTTCACATCTCCACATTTTTTTTCACCATCGTCAATATCGTTGCCACGCCCACTACAGGTTCATCCGTTCCATCCAGCATTTCTACCAGCCATTTTACAATACCTTTCGGAATATCATTTTCATCTTTCGGGTCCTGCGGCAATTTTTCTTTGCAGGTAAACCGGATTTGTAGTTCAGCGCCGGGATAAACAGGTTTGGTAAACCGCAACTCATCAATACCGTAATTCAATAAGACCGGGTTTTTTTCATACCCATCTACAAACAATCCGGCTGCAGCGCTGATCAGGAAGTAACCATGCGCCACTTGTCGCTCAAACATGGTCCCTGTAAAATCAGTGGTTTTGATATGCGCATAAAAATGATCGCCGCTGAGATCGGCAAAGCGGTCAATATCTTCGGACGTGATCAATCTTTTTTCCGTGATCAATTGATCGCCGATATTCAATTCCTCAAAATATTTTTTAAACGGATGCTTACCAGGATCTTTTCCTTTTGCATTTTGCTGGTAGACATTCGTGATCGCCGTGATCATTGATGGTGAACCCTGCAATGCCACGCGTTGCATATAATGTTTTACACCGCGTATACCACCCATTTCTTCACCACCACCTGCACGGCCCGGCCCTCCATGTACCAGCAACGGCAGCGGCGATCCGTGCCCTGTGCTCTCTTTGGCACATTCGGCATTCAACACCAGTATCCTTCCATGATGCGTGGCTGCACCCAATACATATTGCCTTGCAAGTTTATCATCAGCGGTCACGATCGAACTGCACAAGCTTCCCATTCCTTTTTTACTCAATGCTATCGCTTCACCCATTCCTTTATAAGGCATGATCGTGCTTACGGGGCCGAATGCTTCTATCTCATGCGCTTCTGTTGTTGAAAAAGGTTTATCGTTCATCAGCAATACCGGTGACAAGAAAGCGCCCTTGTTTGCATCGGCATCCAGCACTTCCACACTATCCAGCGACCCATAGATCAGTTGTGAAGAAGCAAGCAGTTTCCCGATCTGGTTTTTCACCTCTGTCCGCTGACCTTGCCCGGCCAGGCTTCCCATTCTTACTTTTTCATTCAGGGGATTTCCGATCGTTGTTTGAGCAAGTGAAGTGGC
>DASYLC010000281.1:0-9065 GCA_036009775.1 Chitinophagaceae bacterium | reverse complement strand
AGTTATATACGGGGTTACATATGTGGATCACCATACCAAATGTGTTTTTAATGGCAGTGATCTTGGAAAGGCTTATAGCGCAAAGATGATACTGGAGCGCACAAAGGGCGGAGGGGCTGGAATAGTGGCAGGGTTGGCGGGTGAAAATAAAAATGTCCGGCAGTCGGGCGAATCATTACAGGAAGCGGGAGTTGCGCGGGCCCGGCAAGCGGAAATACAGCTTCCGGGAATTAGTTCGTCCGCTGGAGCCGTATCAGATTATGTTCCCTACCAATTAAAGAAAAGAAAGAAACGCAAAAAGAAACAAATAAAATTCTAGGACGATGAGCACAGGAGAGAATGAACAGGGGCTGCGGAAGATCACCGACATGACAAGACTTATCAGCATTGCAATACTTGCACTGCATTTTTACTATTACTGCTACCAGGTATTCCGGGAGTGGAAGCTGACTGCTGAAATTTCCGATCGGTTGCTGATCAATATCAAAAATACCGGCTTGTTTGAAAATTTCAATAGTTCAAAATGGATCGCCCTCGGGTTGCTGGTTATTTCGCTACTGGGTGCAAGGGGTAAAAAAGAGGAAAAGCTTAATCACAAAATTGCTTTTGCATATATCGTAACGGGACTACTAATCTACTTTACGAGCTACTTCACGCTTGGGCTATCCACGTCACTTCAAACCCAGGCCGTAATGTATATGGGAATCACCGGAACCGGTTATTTACTGGTGCTGACGGGAGGCAATCTGATTTCCCGCGTGATAAGGCAAAAACTAAATGACAAGGACATCTTCAACAAGGAAAACGAAACCTTTCCGCAGGAAGAGCGATTGCTGCAAAACGAATACTCTATAAATCTGCCGGCACAGTATTTTCTCAAAGGAAAACTGCGCAAGAGCTGGATCAATATTATCAATCCTTTCCGGTCGTTGTTGGTTCTGGGTTCACCCGGTGCCGGTAAATCTTATTTCGTCATCCGGCACGTAATCACACAGCATCTTAAAAAAGGGTTTTCCATGTTTGTGTATGACTTTAAATTCGATGACCTTTCCGTTATCACCTACAACCACTTCTTAAAAAACCGTCATCGGTATAAAACGCAACCGGAGTTTTATGTAATCAACTTCGAAGATCTTTCCAGAACACACCGTTGCAACCCGCTTGATAAGGAAAACATGCTGGACATAACCGACGCTTCCGAATCAGCCCGTACGATTCTCATGGGCCTTAACCGGGAATGGATCAAGCGGCAGGGCGATTTCTTCGTGGAGTCACCTATCAATTTTTTAACCGCCATCATCTGGTTTCTGCGCCGTTATAACGATGGCGAGTTCTGTACACTTCCGCATGTGATTGAATTGATGCAGGTGGATTATGATAAGCTGTTCACCATACTCAAAACGGAAAAGGAAATTGAAGCACTCATCAATCCCTTTGTTTCTGCTTACCTGAACGATGTTATGGAACAACTGGAAGGTCAGATTGCCGCAGCGAAGGTGGCTATGGCGAGGCTCTCCTCACCACAATTATACTACGTGTTATCTGGTAATGATTTTACGCTCGATATCAATAACCCCGATGAACCCAAGATTGTTTGCATGGGAAATAATCCGCAGAAGATACAAGTCTATGGTGCAGTCTTGTCACTTTATATCTCGAGACTGATTAAGATGGTCAATAAAAAAAACCGGATGAAATCAAGCCTTGTATTTGACGAGTTTCCAACTGTATACCTCAACAATATGGATAGCCTGATTGCGACTGCAAGGAGCAATAAAGTTGCTACAACATTAGGAGTACAGGATTTTAGTCAGTTAAAGAAAGACTATGGCAAAGATCAGGCTGATGTGATCATGAATATCACCGGCAATATCATTAGTGGCCAGGTCACCGGTGAGACGGCGAAACAACTGTCTGAACGATTTGGTAAAATCATGCAGGACCGGACCAGTTTATCGATTAATCGCAACGATACATCCATCAGTAAATCCAAGCAATTGGATACGGCTGTTCCACCGTCGAAAATATCGTCCTTAAGTTCCGGGGAATTTGTAGGGATGGTGGCAGATGATCCGGATAATAAAATCGAACTGAAAACTTTTCACAGTTCCATTCTGAATGATCATGCAGGTCTTAAAAAAGAGCAGGAAGAATATCTGCCGGTCGCGGTTGTTCGTGAGGTCACACCATCGATCGTTCAGATGAACTATGAACAGATAAAACAGGAAGTGGAAGACCTGGTGAATGCAGAAATGGAAAGGATCATGAATGATCCGGGACTGTCAAGTACCATCATGAAAAAGAATTAGTTTGTTCAAATGCTAAATAGTAGCTGGCAATTCAATACAGATCCTCTTCGCCGCATCCTGTTTCTTATGATCGATCACTTTCGCATAGACTTCTGTTGTCTTCAGATGTTTGTGACCCAGAAGTTTTGATACGGTATAGATATCGGTGCCCAGCGTAATCTGAAGTGTTGCATAGGTATGTCGTGCGCAATGGAAGGTGATATGCTTAATGATACCGGCTTTCATGATCCATTCTCTTAACTTCAGATTATTCCAGGCACTATAAATCAATCCCTGAAATACTTTATCTGCGGGCCTTCTTCTTTCTCCCATCAGGTGAAATGCCTGTTCGGAAATCGGCAGCGTCTCAGCACCTTTTGTTTTCTTTTGACGGAACCGGATAAAATAGCCTGACAGATCAGAGTGCTGCACTTCAGACCAGACTAGTTTTTCAATATCAGACCAGCGAAGCCCGGTCAGCGCAGAAAATAGAAAAGCGTTTTTTAATAAAGGCAATTCACACTCGACTTTAGCAGCCGACTGTAGTTCTTCGAGTGTCAGGAACTCTCTTTCCGGATCGCCATGCTTAATGCCTCGAATCTGTACCGCAGGGTTATTCAAAATGATACCGTCTTTAACGGCTTCTTTTAATGCTGCGGACATTTTACTGAAGTAAGAACACTGCGTATTCTGTGAAAGTCTTTTTCCGTTTTCGCTTCGTGCAGTTTCCTGAAAATATTCTTTCAATTGTTCGAGCCATTCTTTGTTAACCTGTTTAAAGGACACTCCTCGTGGGGCAAATTTTTGAAGATGCTTGAGTGCACTATCCCAGTTGCCATAATTACCAATGCTGTTTTTACGTTTGTTCGTCAACATCTGAAAATAAGCAAGGAAACTTCCCTTTGCTTTTTCGGTATCCCGAAATCCGAACTCCTCATTTCTTATTCCAAGCAGCCGTTTGGACCTGATTGCTTCCGCCATTTCAAGTGTCGCATTATTGGCGTCTCTCTCTTGTTTCGGAAGTTTACCATTTTCGGGTTCATGGCTCAGGTATAAATTCAAATACTCATATTGCCTTTTACCCTCAACATAATAGTCAAGATAGAGACTGATCTTTTTTCCATTTGTCCTTTTACGTAATGTCACACTCATACAGCAGGCGTTTTAAAGAATTGATCAATGGATGTTTTAGGGATTCTTGTCAGGCGTCCCTTACCTCCGGCCTGTAGCCGCCCTTTTTCAATGAGCCGATAGATGGTCCAGCGACTGGCATTGATTAGCTTGCAAGCCTCTTCAATGGTCAGGAAATGCTTCTCAGAGAGCGTAGCAATCTGCACGTCTGTTTCTTTCTTTACTGCGACATGGATCTTCTGATCCCGCTTGCGTTTCTTATAGGCTTTCTTGGCGCAGTCATCCGAACAGAATTGGGTCACGGTGGTTTTTGCGGTGAAATATTCACCACAGAATTGACAGGTTTTTTCTAGTCTGATGTTACTGCTCATTGTTGCCGGATGTAGCTGGGTGTAGCTGGATGTAGCTGTGAGTAGCATAATCTCGCCCCACTTGTTGCGAATTTGTTGCCGGGCTATTTCAGCAACAAATTCGCAACAAAAATAAGCAACAAAACGGGGTGTCGCAACAAAACGGCAGGAAAAATAGTGTTAAAAAATGTTGAAGGACAATGACTTAACAAAGAAGAGAAGATAAATTACTTTCCAATACAAAACTTACTAAATATATAATCCAGCTGATCATCATTCGTGATCTCTCCCGTGATCTCACCGAGATAATGCAGGCAGCGGCGGATATCGAGCGCCAGCAGGTCGCCGGGAAGTTTATTACCGAGGCCGGTACGGATATCGGCCAGCGAATTCTGTACTTCTTTTAACGCATGATAATGCCGGGCATTGGTAATGATCGTATTCTCGGTCTGCACCTGCCCCTGCAGTACCGCATCCACCATCCGTTCCTTTAATGTTTCCAGGTGCAGGCTTTGCTTGGCAGCAATGAATACTGTTTTATTATTATCACCGAAGCAGGCCCTTGCTTTTTCTTCTCCCAACTGATCGATCTTATTTACCACTAAAAGATAATTCAACTCCATCTCGTCAAGCACAGATTTCTGACTTCCGACTCCTGGCTTCGGGTCTGCCGCATCAAACAAATACAACACCAGGTCAGCCTGTTTCATTTTTGCCAGGCTGCGCTCCATCCCGGCGGATTCGATCGTATCCGTTGTATGTTCCCGGATACCGGCGGTATCGATCAGGCGGAAAAGGATACCGTCTATATTGATCAGCTCTTCGATCGTATCCCGGGTAGTGCCCGGTATGTCGCTGACGATGGCCCGGTTCTCATTCAGCAGACTATTGAGCAAAGTTGATTTACCTGCATTGGGTTTACCTATGATTGCCACACTCACCCCATTCCGGATCACATTACCCAGGGAAAAAGAACTCACCAGTTTACCCGTGGATGCGGTCAGCTCCGCGATCAGCTCATCCAGTTGTTTGCGATCGGCAAATTCCACATCTTCCTGCGAAAAATCAAGTTCCAGTTCGATCAGCGCCGAAAAACGAACCAGTCTTTCTCTCAGGTCTTTTAAATTTTCGGAGAACCCGCCACGGATCGTATGCAGCGCAGCTTTTTGTGAAGCAGCCGTATTGGAAGCGATCAGGTCAGCTACGGCTTCCGCCTGTGTAAGATCCAGTTTGCCATTGAGAAAAGCGCGCTGGGTGAATTCACCCGGTTTGGCCAGTCTTGCCCCTTTACGGATACAGGCATCCATCACTTGTTGCTGCACATAAGGCGAACCATGACAACTTATTTCAATAGTGTCTTCTCCTGTATATGACCGCGGGTTCTTAAAAACAGCAATGACCACTTCATCCAGTGTTGTAGAGTCTTCTTTCAGGAAACCGACATGAACCGTATGTGACAGTTCTTTCGACAGGTCTTTGGAAGGAAATAATTCATTGGCGATATTGATCGCTTTATCACCACTCAACCGGATCACACCGATCGCTCCCACACCCGGCGGTGTTGCAAGGGCCACGATGGTATCATCCCAGCCTCCGAGTTTGTTTAGCATGGAGCAAATTTAGGGAATAGCTGTTAGCGGTTAGCTATTAGCCGTTAGCCTGGGCGGAAGGTTTTATTTTGGCCGTGGGCTTCGGGCTGTGGGCTGATTCGTTGAACAATGAACAACCACGCAAATGCCTGCTATTGGAGTAATAGAGTTAGAGTGAGTAATCATCGGACTCCGGACTTCCCGTCTTCCGGACTACTCAAAAAAAATCCTCTCCGTTCAAACGAAGAGGATCAATTATTAAAATTCGTTCCTTATTCCCCCGGCACCTGGAAGGTGATCGGTTGTTTGCGGTAAGCTTTTACTTTCAAATTATTCTGTATTGCTGGTTCCCATTTTGGACCGTTTTTGATCACACGTATAGCTTCTGCTTCCATGCCATACCCATGATTGGTCATTGCTTTCACATCACTGATATTTCCTTCTTTGTCCACCACGAACTGGACCACGGTTTGGTACGTTCCTTCGGGGGCGCCATTATCGATAGCAACCTGTGCGTTACATTCCCTTTCCAAGTACTGGCGCCACTTGCTATCGCCACCGGGGAACTTTGCTTCGATCTCTACCTTGTCAAATATCTTGTTCTCGTCATCTGGCTTCTTGTTTTCGATGATCTGCTTTCCTTCGTCGATCACAACCGGGGTAACGATATTTTCATCCTTGATACCTTCCTGGTTGATCTCAGCGATCTTTACATCCTTCAGTTCTTCCACTGGTGGTGGTGGTTTTTCGACCTCTTCATCTTTTTTGATCACGGGAGGAGTGAACTGTTTCATTTCCACTTTGGGTAGTTCCACTTTGGGAGGTGGTGGAGGCGGGGGAATGATCTTCTTTTCTTCCGGCTTTAGTTCGGCCAGGGTCATCTCGTCTATCTTGATCCTGTTGTCATTACTGCTTTTCAGGTTACTGGCCATCAGTGAACCACCGATCGTCAATATGGAAACAGAGGCAGTAATGATAAGAGCACGGGTAATACGTTTGTTATAAGTTTTTCTCAAATTATAAGCACCATAGTCCTTGTTCCTGTCTTCGAAGATCAGGTCCAGGATATCGGCCGATAAGATTTTGTTGGCTTCCATAAACAGTATTTTCAATTAGATACTGGTTTGGAATTATTCCACAAAAAAGCGGTTAGCTTAGCCAGGGCTATGGGCTGCGGGCTTTGGGCTGTTAGCTGTTAGCTGTTAGCTGTTAGCCGGGATACGGTTGAATTGGAAATTATCGTTCCTGGGTATTGGCTTTGGGCTGTGGACTATAAACTTACTTCATAATAGATGTTACTATCATCTGCAATCAACACTAACAGTTAAAGGCTCTCAATCTGGATGACGGTCTGGCCCACAGCCCGCAGCCATTGGCCTTCGCTAAAGGCTAAAAGCTAACAGCTAAAGGCCCATTACTTTACCCCATGAAAAAAGCCCCTCGTTATTCACGAGAGGCTTTTTCATAATTTCTTATCCTTATTCCCCTGTCACCTGGAAGGTGATTGGTTGTTTGCGGTAAGCTTTTACCTGGCGACCGTTCTGTACGGCAGGTTCCCATTTAGGACCTTTCTTAATTACACGCATCGCTTCTTCTTCCATACCATAACCATGATTGGTCATAGCTCTTACATCACTGATATTTCCTTCCTTGTCCACCACGAACTGAACCACGGTTGTGTAAGTTCCTTCGGGTGCGCCGTTATCGGTAGCTACCTGTGCGTTACAGTTCCTTTCCAGGTATTGGCGCCATTTGCCATCGCCGCCGGGAAATTTCGCTTCGATCTCCACTTTGTCAAATATCTTGTTCTCGTCTTCTTCTTTCTTTTCTTCCACGATCTGCTTTCCTTCGTCGATCACAACAGGAGTAGCGATATTGTCATCTTTGATACCTTCCTGGTTGATCACATCGATCTTCGCGTCTTTCAGTTCTTCCACTGGCGGTGGTGGTTTCTCTACTTCTTCATCTTTTTTGATCACGGGAGGAGTGAACTGTTTCATCTCCACTTTGGGCGGCTCCACTTTGGGGGGAGGCGGGGGCGGAGGAATGATCTTCTTTTCTTCCTGTTTTACTTCGGTCAGGGTCATCTCGTCTATCTTCACCTTCTTGTCGCTATTGCCTTTCAGGTTACTGGCCAGCAGTGAACCACCGATCGCCAGTATGGCAACCGAAGCGGTGATGATCAGGGCACGGGTGATCCGCCTGTTATACGTCTTTCTCAGATTATAAGCCCCATAATCCTTGTTCCTGTCTTCGAAGATCAGGTCCAGGATATCGGCCGTTAATATTTTGTTGGCTTCCATAATGAGCGTTTTTAATTAGATGCTGGTTCGTTATTATTCCATAACAACCAGTCACTTATTTTATTCCATTGTTGGCTTCTGTAGCCTTGATCAGTTCTATTTCCTCTTTCAGGATCTTCACCATGGCATAGGTCCGGGCCTGGTTGATGGTCATTTCATCGAGGATGTCCACCGTATTTTTATAGGTAGCATCTTCATCGGGTTTAATGATCACCACAAAATCCCTGTCCTTGCAGGCATTCTCCCAATCCGGGTCGCCTTTTGCCTTAGCGGTTTCCTGTGTCTTTTTACAGGTTTCATCATGTACGTGACGACTGACCACATCTTTTTTCTTATTGATGATCACATCGCGGATCCCTTTGAAAGTGGTTTGTTTGAAATTATTCTTGCCTTCTGACACTTCCAGTTTTCCTTCATAATAATAGACCTGGTCACTTTTACCCAGCATGATCGTGAGTACCCCGGACTCTTTGGCTTCTGTCTGCTCCTTCTCGTCCTTAATATCCTTGGGCATATTCAGGTCAAGCGTGGTAGGCGTCGTCATCGTCGTAGTGAAGATGAAAAAAGTGATCAGCAGGAACCCAAGATCCACCATCGGTGTCATATCCACCCGGGTAGAGAGCTTCTTGGCTTTCTTTACCCCCGGCCCTTTTTTGTGGCCACTTTCACCGGCACTGACATCTATACTTGACATATAAAATGGGTTTAAAAATTAACTAATATTAGTTTTTGAGCCGCTGGTTATACTTTTCCAGTTCTGAATCGGTCGGTATATCGTCCAAAGACGTTACAAGATTATATTTAAACTCGTCATTACGTTTTAACGCACTGATTACTGCTTCAAAAGCCGGATATTTTGATTTACCATCGCCTTTGATGAGATAGTTTAATTTTTCTCCTGCGAACGCTTTTTTCGATGCTGCTATCCACCAGAATAACTGATTATTGGCAGAATCGAGGACCGGTATCCCCGGTTGCTTCACGCTACCCTGTTCTTTTGGATCCATCGCCAGCAACGATTTCAGACTCCCAAAAGGAACACCCACCGCATATGTTTGCCGGTAATGGGCCATTTCCGTAGTGGACAATCCAAGGCTTTGCGTGGCATTGACATCCTGGATGACAGCGTCAAATTTCGTTTTATCTTTTTCAGACAAAACCGAGAAGAAGACCCTGTTTGCGGAGTCAACAATTATAAGAACAGCGTTATTCTCCGGTAATTTCTGGGAAATCACAGACCCCGGAGTGGTTATCTCTACCGGTTCAGGTGGCTTGAACTTGGTCGCCAGCATGAAAAAGGAAAGTATCAGGAACGCCACGTCCACAAAGGGGGTCATGTCGGTATCTGTACTTTTCCTCGGTAACTTAACACTTGGCATATTTACAATAGTTTAGAATTGAGAT
>DASYLC010000280.1:0-6178 GCA_036009775.1 Chitinophagaceae bacterium | reverse complement strand
CTACCTGTCGTACAATAACCTCATGGGATCGCTTCAATTCATCTTCGGTTGCATCATTTCTTTGACTGATAGTTGATGCATGACGTATGGGCGCAAGCGGGTTGCGGAGTTCATGAGCTAAGGTTGCTAAAAATTCGTCTTTACGACGGTCTGCCATACGAAGGGCATCTTCAGCCCTTTTTTGATCAGTAACATCATGACCTTCTACAAAAACCCCGACAATAACCTTATTGGTATCGCAAAGAGGCTGGTAGATAAAATTCAAGTCCCGTTGTTCCAGCGCTCCTCCCGGTTCCCTCTGCATAAGAACTGGAACGCCATTTCCAGTAAAAGGCTGACCGGTCTCAAAAACACGATCCAGTATTTCAATAAAACCCTGGTCCTTTATTTCAGGGAGAGCTTCTATCAAAGACTTACCAACGATAGAACGGTGTCCTACCAGTTTATGATAAGAAGAATTGGCAAATTCGAATACATGGTTGGGGCCACGCAGTACTGCCATAAAACTGGGAGTTTGCTCAAAAAGTTCGCTGAGTTGTTCTGAACGCAATCGCAAGTCATGGTTGATCAATTCAACGGCCAGCCGTTTTGTTTCCTCAGCATCCCGTATTATTTGATTGGTTTTTTTTACAGCGATTAAATTCCTGATCCTTACCTGCAGGTCCCGTTCATTAAATGGTTTGGTGATGAAATCCTGGGCACTTTCTTCCAATAATTTTATTTTTAATTCTTCATCGGCTTTGGCGGAAAGCAGGAGTATTGGCGTTTCATCCATTTCTCTTTTCTTTCGCAATTCAGCTATCATTTCTACTCCGCTTACGCGTGGCATCATAATATCTGTAACAATTAACGAAGGCTGAAAGATGAGTGCTTTTTGCAATCCTTCCTCGCCATCGAAAGCGGAGATGACCTGGTAATCATGTTCGAGTGATTGCACAATGAATTTATTCATTTCAGGGTTGTCCTCTACAACCAGTACAACATCTCTGTTTGCCGGCAATGGCTGGCCAGTCTCATTTTTAATTTTGCCCGAAACAGGAACCCGTAATTCTTCGATCAGTCCATCCAGTGTGGTTCGGTCTAACTTCAATTCCGGTATCAATTTTCCCTGGCTTGATACAGAAAGATGAGTTGCCGGGAGTTTTACCTGAAATTTTGCTCCGCCTAATTTGGAATCCAGTACCTCAATAGATCCTTTATGCATTTCAACAAATTCGTGAACGATCGCCAGGCCCAAACCAGTCCCCGAAAATTGCCGGTTGGCTGCGCCATCCCCCTGCCTGAATCGTTCGAATATAACTTTACGTACTTCAGGCTTGACGCCTGGTCCCGAGTCTTCAACTGATAGTATCCATTCTTTGCCGGACATGTCCAGCCTGCATTTAACGATTCCACCTGCAGGAACAAATTTGAAGGCATTGGACAGCAGGTTCATTACAATTCGTTGCAACTTTTCCGGGTCAACCATTGAAAGATAAAGTTGGCCAGTCTCTATACGAAAATCAACCCGCCGTTCATTTGCCAATAATTCAAAATGTGATGCGACAAACCGGATAAGCTCCGGTACATCCGTTTCCTGTAAATCGATCTTGAGTTTCTTTGCTTCAAGTTTGGAGATATCAAGGAGGTCATTGACATGTTTCAGCAACATTCTGGCATTGCGTACTATTGTTTGGGCTGTGTCACGTTGTAATTCAGGAGTTACATCCGTATTGGAACTTAAAAGTCTTTCAGCCGGGCCAATGATTAGTGCAAGCGGTGTTCTTAATTCATGACTGACATTGGCGAAGAATTGCGTTTTGATCTCATCGAGTTCACGTATGCGTTCAAGCAAACCCTGCAGCTCGATATTTTTCTGTGCGATCTCCCGTTCCTGTGCTTTCTTCTCCGTTATATCACGTCCTTCTGCACAAATGAAAACCACATTACCGCCCACATCCATAACGGGGCATAACGAAGCGTCAATAACAATCGTTTCCTTTCCGCTCGACCGTCCATAGATCGTCGTATCCCACCGGACAAATTCTCCCTGTGCGGCACGAATTATAAATTCCCTGAGCTCTTTATTTATTTCTTCTGAGACCTGCCACCAGAAAGTTGTCCAAAAAGGCTTTCCTTCTACATCAGGAAGCTGAAGTCCGCCACCCTGAAGCGCAACCTGGTTTATTTCGAGTACAGTGCCATTTGCATCGAGTAATCCTACAAACTGTACCATCGAGTCCAGTGTGATCCGAGCAATTTTCTCCCGATATTGCTGGCGGGTATCTGTTGCGAGGATTTCTGTTTCCCGAACTTTTATTGGCTTATATTTATTTGGATTGGCTACCGGCAAGGTCGCTGGGCTGTTTATCATTATAGAATACCAACTTTCAAAATTTTCTAAGCAACCAAAGATAATACAGACTTTATAAAAGTTTCAAACGCAAAAAATGATATTTAATTTATCGAATATTTCGGGGAAAAAATTCCACAACCTGACTGCATAAGCCAGAAGCCTGTCAACCATAAACTGTTAGCGATTGATTGTCCCTAACTCCGGAGTATTTCGAATTCGATCAATTTCCGGTTCGATGAGGATCTGAGACATCTTTTTATCAACCTGAAATTCTCATTTACCATTTAAGGACTGACTTTATCAATCGTGGGTGAGCTTTTGAATGAATCCGCTTCGGACTTTAATTCATCGTGATTGTTCAAGATTTCACAATGAAATGTCTTCAGTTTGATCTTCTGCGTAGGATCATCAGCGACCATTCCGCAAATACAGTTCCTTTTTTGAAAACCTGGTAATTTTAGCAATAAAGGGTTTAGAAAGGATAATAAGATCCGCTTTTATAACTTTGAGAAAGGCCATTCAATAAACCAATTCATGACATGACAATTTCGGGGCAAGACGGCAAAGCGGATCCCATAAACAAAGTTTATATCGTCGTCGTAACTGTATTGACATTTGTTCTACCTGTTATTTGTTTCGTGTCGGACCATTTGATCAATGGAACTGCCTTGAGTTTGGAACTATTTGGCAAATGGTTTATTTTTTCTGCGGTCGGGCTTCGCTTATTTTTAGCTGGTATCCGGCAAACCACAAAACCTGCTTTCACGGCCCGGGAAATTTTTCATATTGACAGCCCGGAGGTTTTTCCCATTGTCCGGGAATTGGGTTTTGCGAATTTATGTTTCGGGATTGTGGGCATTGTCTCCCTGTTCAAACCTGAATGGAGAGTCGTCAGTGCCTGTGGCAGTGGACTATATTATGGTTTTGCAGGAATGATGCACGTTATAAGAAAACCCGTTGGAACAAATGAAAAAGTCGCGTTATGGACCGACCTTATCATATTTACAGTGCTTGTGATTTATTTTATTAAAACAGTTTAATTGTTGCAAAAATTTATGTCAGAAGTTTTAAAGGAACATATCGGTAAATTTATTGAAATCAATGAGCGGGAGTATGATGAAATCTTAAAGTACTTTACAAATAGTAAAGCTGTTAAAAAGCAAAATTTACTAATAGAAGGTACTACCTGCAAGTTTAACTATTTTGTCAGTACCGGTTGTCTGCGTATGTTTTTTATTGATGAAAAAGGCATTGAACAAACCGTACAGTTTGCATTGGAGAATTGGTGGCTTGCTGACTATAGTTCTTACTCATCGCAAAAGCCTTCCGGGTTCTATATCCAGGCCGTTGAAAAAACAGAAGTATTGGCACTTGACTATATATCCCAGGAAAAAATGCTCCATGCATTTCCCCAAATGGAAAGATATTTCAGGCTGGTTCATCAAAGGGCCCATGCGGCAGCCCAGTTCAGGATGAAAATGTTGTATAGTTTATCCAAGGAAGAGTTTTATCGCCTGTTTAGCAAAAGTTACCCGGAGTTTGTACAACGTATTCCCCAATACCTGTTAGCTTCTTTTTTAGGATTGACACCCGAATACCTCAGCGAAATAAGGAGCAAGCGCATTTCTTAAACCTGTTTAAGAATATCCGGTAATAGGAAGGGTAGCTTTGTGCCATAAAATGAAGTTATGGAACAAAGAGTAAGCATTCAAACCACCCAACCCGAAGCATGGAAAGCATTGTACGGTCTTGCCGGGATCTTAGGCAAATCAACACTTCCTGCCATCCAAAAGCATTTAATATCTGTAAGGTCCTCGCAGATCAACTCCTGTGCCTTCTGCATTAACATGCACACAAAAGAAGCCTTGCACAGTGGAGAAACACAGCAGCGCTTATTTTTAGTAAGTGCCTGGAAAGAAACAAATGTTTTTACTGACGAAGAAAAAGCAATTCTTGCACTGTCTGAGGAGGTCACCCTGATCCACCAGCATGGTGTTTCGGACAGTACATACCAGGAGGCTGCAAAGTTTTTCAGTGCTGAGACAATTGGTGAAATCATTATGCTAACGGTTTTGATCAATGCGTGGAACAGGATTGCAGTGAGTACGCAGATGATGCTGGGGTAGTAAGATAACGTATCATAGCAACTTGGCTATTCATCGGCAAGGCGGCCCCGTCCGATTTTTTCTTTAGGGTCTTTATTGGGGCTTATTTTAATAGTTAGCTGCTGCTTAACCCCGTAGGCAATGTCATTTAAGTTAAGGAAACGGCTAAAGCCGTTCAGAGATTCCCTGCCTTTTATAGCCCACGGTTTAAACCGTGGGCTATAAAAGGGACAATCAAAAAATAATCGTTTTAACGATTTATCGCTTAACTTAATGACATTGCCCCGGAAGGATACTTATATCCGTACGCAACAATTAGTTATTTTAAACGTATTTGTAATATGAATCTGGGACGATACCGTATACGACTACTGATTCTGACCCTGGCTGCTATATCGTCCATTCCCCGACTTTTTGCACAGGACGGAACTAAAGAACCCGACAATTTTTTTACTGCACTCGTCGAAACGCAACGATAATTTGGACCAGCTTTTTCTCTGCCAATTTTTCCATCTCTGGAATAAACAGTTTGTGATAGAAATAAGGTTGTCCAAAAATGCGATTTTTATTTTTTTGAAAACGTTTCAATTTCAGTCGTATAAAACTTCTGTTTCTTTATGCGAATAACATATTCGCAATTCCTATCTATTTTTTTTCTTTCATCTTGTTGATCCTGCAAAGCTGCATTGCCTGAGTTGGCAATTGTTGCTTTTTTTAATGATGCTATATATATTATACGCTACGATCAAAGGGCTTGGCAGATACTGCTATTTTCATTTAAGAACATATAAAGCAAGCAGCAATAAATCATATTTGCGGTCATTATAAACAGAACTAAAACTGTGTTAAAAAATCATTCAAATTAAAACTAATGAGAAAAATCGCATCACTGTTTACAATGCTAATGCTTTTTGGTGCATTAGCATTTGGTCAGAACCGGACGATCTCCGGTACTGTGACCGATGAAAAGGGCGATGCTTTGCCCGGTGCATCTGTTACTATTAAAGGTAGTCGGACAGGTGTTTCTGCCGATAATACCGGCCAGTTCCGCATTTTGGCCAAGACAGGAGACGTCCTGATAGTAACGGGTGCAAGCCTTGAAACTACAGAAGCAACTGTCGGCGCAGGCAGTACCATTACCATCTCTGTGAAAAGACTGGTTATAGCCGGCACAGAGGTAGTTGTTACCGCTTTAGGTGTAACCCGTCAACCTAAGGAATTGGGTTATTCCGTTTCTAAAATAAAAGCAGCCGAGCTGACACAGGGTAAGAGTGTCAACCTTCAGAACGGTTTGACCGGCAAAGTGTCCGGTCTGAATGTATCTACAACGAATAGCAGTGTATTTGGCGATACAAGGATCACACTCCGTGGTATCCGTTCATTGACTGGTAACAACCAGCCGATGCTGATCCTCGATGGTGTGCCCATTGCAATGACTTATATCAATTCGATCAACCCTAATGACATTACAGATGTAACGATCCTGAAATCTGCATCTGCTACTGCCATTTACGGTCCTGATGGAGCGAACGGAGCCCTTGTGATCACTACCAAAAAAGGAAGCCGCACAAAACCTTCCGTCAGTATTGGACACACTGTACAGATTGACAGGGTATCATATATGCCCGAGTTCCAGCAACAATTCGGTTCTGGTTCTTCTATCGATGCTTTTGGTTATGGCGTTTACGATCCGATCGAGAACCAGTGTTATGGTGATGAGTTCGATGGTTCTATCCGC
>DASYLC010000279.1:0-3322 GCA_036009775.1 Chitinophagaceae bacterium | reverse complement strand
AGTTTGTCTTTGATGAATTTCCAGATGATCCGGGTCATTTCATCACCGTCCAGTTCGACGACCGGGTTTGCTACATCGATCTTTTGTGCCATGCTATTGCTTGTTTTAGAGGTTAATATTCAAGGGACTGCAAAATTAAGGGATTCAAATGACCCCTTTATGAAGCTTTCTGTTGAGGCTTCCCGGATAATATATTATAAAAAAATTAAACAGCGTTGATTTCAATCAATAATATTTAGTACCTTTTTTGTGAAAATTCAAGTAGCAATGGAGTCGCCTAAACCTTTCCATGAATATCTCCGGAAATTCATTGACATCACCGACGAAGAGTTCCAGTCACACCTGATCCCGGTAATTAAAATAAGGCGTTTTGGCAAAAAAGAACTCATGATCAAAGCCGGTGAAGTGGAGAACCATTTCAATTTTATCCTGAAAGGATTGGCCCGCAAATTCTATAAAAAGGGTCACCAGGAGATCAATACACAGATATCTTTTGAGGGGCATCTGCTGGTGAGCCAGGAATCCTTTCATAGCCGGCTTCCTTCGGAATATTCTATCGAAACGATCGAACCTACCACGGTTGTTTCTATCACCCATGATGACCTTGAAAAAGTGTATTCCTCTTCACACCGCATGGAGCACCTGGCAAGATTGCTGATCACCTATGCGATGGTGCTGAAAGACCGCTGGCAGATGCAGCTGGTAAAAATGACTCCCCGCGAACGGTTCCTGAATTTTGTAACAAGGAATCCCCAGCTCATGCAACGGGTACCACAAAAATTCCTGGCATCCTACCTGAATATAAAACCGGAAACATTCAGCCGTTTTAAACATTTGCTCAGGGCGCATAGCAAAAATAGCTAGTAGCAAGTGGGAGTGGCGAGTAGCGAATAGGGCTTACACCCGTAGGTCGCTTTTAATACTTACGAAACTACCCACTGGCTACCAGCCACTTCCCACTCGCCATTCACCACTGGCTAAAGATTCACCACCAGTACCGGTATTTTCAATTCATGTCGTACTGTTCCCACGGTCTGTCCATACAAAAGATCTTTCAGACCGGTATGTCCATGAGCGCCGATCACGAGTATATCGGCCTTGTTCTCTTTGACGATCCGTACAATTTCTTTTGCCCGGTCATTAAAACCCAGTATACCGGAAGCAACGATATCCTTTTCTTTTAATTGCTGAATATATGCATCCAGTTGCTCCTGGTCCTTTCTTGTTTCAAGGTCGTAGGTCTCTTTTTCCATCAACCTGCTTGCGGCACTTTCTACCACGTGTATCAATATATACGATGTATCCTTATTTCCCTGCCCGATGGCATGGTTGATCAGCTTGAGATCATTTTTACTGAAGTCAAGCGCAACAGCGATCGTTTCATAGACCGGCACCGTGATCTGCTGCAGTTGCGCAGCTTCGGGGTGAACCTGTACCGGAGCTACGATCGGTTTTTTGCGGGTAAGCGGATAGAATATGGCGATCAGCAATAATCCTACATAGAATAACCCTGCCAGTATGATAACGGCTTTCCATATAATATTGCCGGACGTATCAAAAAAGGAAGATGCCTGTCCAAACACCATGCTGATATTGAGGTAAACCAGTACTGCCGCTATCAGCGAAGCCAGGAAAATAACAAAGGGTTTGATCACAAACTTTCCCATTGTTTTTTTATCACTGGTAAAATGGATCAGGGGAATGATCGCAAAACCCAATTGAAGGCTCAGTATCACCTGGCTTAATATAAGGAGACTGTCAATATTCTCTTCACCGTTGATCAGTATCACGATCACGGCAGGAATAATAGCGATAAGCCTTGTCATCAAACGGCGTATCCAGGGCGCAATGCGTAATTTAAGATAGCCTTCCATCACGATCTGTCCCGCCAGTGTACCCGTAATTGTGGAACTCTGACCGGATGCGATCAATGCTACGGCAAAGAGGATAGGGGCCGCAGTACCCAATACCGGCAATAGCTCATGGGCAGTTTTTATTTCTGCCACATCGGTTCTTCCTGTTTTGAAAAATACGGTGGCTGCCAGCACGAGTATTGCTGCATTGACAAAGAATGCCAGGTTCAACGCGATAGCACTGTCGATGAAATTTAATTTGAGCGCTTTTTTGATCCCGGCATCATCCCGTTTTATCTTTCTTGTCTGTACCAGTGCGGAATGGAGATAAAGATTATGCGGCATTACCGTTGCGCCAATGATACCGATGGCGATATACAATTCTGAACCGTTGAGTGCTGATGGTACAAACCCGGTGGCTACTTCCGCCAGGTCCGGTTTGGCCAATAAGATATTTACCAAAAAGGACAGGCCGATGATCGCGACCAGCGCTATGATAAAGGCTTCCATTTTCCGCATACCCAGGCGTTGAAGTAATAAAAATAAAAAAGTATCGAGCACAGTGATACTCACTCCCCAGATCAGCGGCATGCCGGTCAGCAACTGGATACCGATCGCCATACCGAGTATTTCGGCAAGATCCGTTGCTGCAATGGCGATCTCGGCCAGTCCGTATAATGCGTAGTTGATATATTTGGGATAGGTTTCCCGGTTGGCCTGTGCGAGGTCTCTTCCTCTTACGATACCCAGCCTCGCTGATAAACTTTGTAATAACAAAGCCATCAGGTTGCTCATCAGTAATACCCAAATAAGTTTATAACCAAAATGGCTGCCGCCTGCAAGATCGGTGGCCCAGTTGCCCGGGTCCATATAACCGACACTCACAAGATAAGCTGGGCCAAAGAAAGCCAGTACTTTTCTAAAGCCGGTTCTTTTGAGACTGGTCGTATCCACGCTCTGATGTACCTCACTCAGGGATGCATAATCATGTTCTTTACGGCTCATACAAATAGTTATTTATTCTTTTTCCCTTCGCCTTCCACGGAAAGAGCCGGAACAGGATTAACAAAAATGTTCTCGGCAAGTTGCTGGCTGATCGTAAAAGCAGGTTGTCTTCCAATTTTTAATTCCAGGGACTGATCGAATTCAAATCTTTTTTTTATTTCAAGCCGGGTGCCGATCATTATTTTTTTATGCTCGAGCAGTTCGAGTATCTCGCTTGACTGGTCACTTACATTGGTTACCACAGCAGGATTGCCCAATGGCAGTTCGGTCAGGCAAACCTTTTTACTGGCCTCGATCCTCCCGTTGGCATCGGGGATCGGGTCGCCATGAGGATCCACCCTTGGGAAGCCCAGGAATTCATCCAGTTTATCGATCAGTTTCTTATTACTGACATGTTCAAGATCTTCGGCCACTTCATGCACTTCGTCCCAGGTGAATTTTAATTTCTCTGCCAGGAAGAATTC
>DASYLC010000278.1:0-3709 GCA_036009775.1 Chitinophagaceae bacterium | reverse complement strand
CAATTTAAGTTTTCAAATATATAAAGAATAATTGTTAACCGCATCATAAGTAGTGACTTACAGTAATTTAGAAGCCGTGCCCGAAAGTTAAATTCTTAGTTTCTAAATAATACCCCTAGTGATTTGTGTCCTTGTATTTCTTTGTGTCTTTCGTGAAACCTTTGTGATCCTTGTGTTCCTCTTTATGCGACGAAGGGAACACAAAGGATCACAAAGGTTTCACGAAGGACACAAAGAAATACTGGATATTATCAATAAATGCGATGCCATCAATACTTCGGTTACTAACGTGGAAATAATACCTCGGGGAACAAAAATTTGATGGCTTGCTTATATTTTATTTTTTTTGTGCCCCAATAGGTTATTTACAAAATGACTTATTTTTCTCTCTATGATATATGTCGGAGGCAGGACCATTTCCCTTGAAGATTTCTCGGAGATCATTTTTAACTCAAAGCAGGTTGTACTTGATGAAGGAGCGCTTCAGGAAGTGGAGAAGAACCATGATTTTCTGAAAGAGTTTGCCTCACATAAACTGATCTACGGGATCAATACGGGCTTTGGTCCGATGGCGCAGTATAAGGTGAGTGAGGAGAAAGTATTGCAGCTGCAGTACAACCTGATCCGCAGTCACAGTTCGGGTGGTGGTCATGTGCTGCCGCCGATGCTGGGCAAGGCGGTGCTGCTGGCGCGGCTGAACAACCTGATGCAGGCCTATTCGGGGGTGCATACCGAACTGGTGGAACTGCTGCGCGATCTGATCAACAAAAATGTGGTGCCCTGTATCTACGAACACGGCGGGGTAGGCGCCAGCGGCGACCTGGTACAGCTGGCCCACCTGGGGCTGGTGCTGATCGGGGAAGGAGAAGTGTGGTATGAAGACAAAGAGTATCCCACCAAAGCCATCTTCGACAAACTGGGCATCCGCCCGCTGACGATCCATATCCGCGAAGGGCTGGCGGTGATCAATGGCACGTCGGCCATGACGGGCATCGGGCTGGTGAACCTGATCCAGGCACGCAAGCTGTTGCAATGGTCGGTGATGCTGTCGGCGATGACCAATGAGATCGTAGGGGCTTTTGACGATCATTATTCGTATGAACTCAATAAGGTCAAGCACCATAAAGGACAGAACCGGGTAGCGGCGATGCTGCGGGAGATCCTGCACGATAGCAAGATGATCCGCAGCCGCTCGGAACACCTGTACAATCCGCAGAACATCAACCAGGAGATCTTTGAGGACAAGGTGCAGGAATATTATTCGCTGCGCTGTGTAACGCAGGTGCTGGGTCCGGTGTACGATACGATCAACCAGTCGGAGAAGATCGTGGTGGATGAACTGAATTCGGTGAACGACAACCCGGTGGTGGACCATGTGAACCAGAATATTTTTCATGGAGGCAATTTCCATGGGGACTATGTCTCGCTGGAGATGGACAAGCTGAAGATCGCGGTCACGCGGTTGTCGATGCTTTCGGAGCGGCAGCTGAACTACCTGCTGAACGACAAGCTGAACCAGAAGTTCCCGCCGTTTGTGAACCTGGGGGTGCTGGGCTTTAATTTCGGGATGCAGGGAGTACAGTTCACGGCTACCTCTACGGTCGCAGAGAACCAGACGCTGAGTTTCCCGATGTATGTACACAGCATTCCAAACAACAACGACAACCAGGACATTGTAAGCATGGGCTGCAATGCCGCCCAGATGACCCGGAAGGTGATCGACAATTCGTTCGAGGTCCTATCGATCCAGCTGATGACGGTATTGCAGGCGATCGATTACCTGGAATGTGCGGAGAAGCTATCGCCACAAACCCGGGCCGTCTATGATGAGATGAGGGCCATCTTCCCAAAATTTATAGAAGACAGTCCCAAATACAGGGATATCGAAAGAATAAAATTGCATCTGGAGAAAAAATCATTACCAATACCTTTATCAACTTCAGAATATTCTCTGCGTACCTCTGCGCCTCTGCGGTGAAAATTTTTACCCCAGAGGCGCGGAGAGCGCTGAGGTACGCAGAGGATTCGAAGATTTCAATCACTTTCTTACTTAACTATCAATGAAATTTTTTAAAAAAGATAAGAGAACCGCACTGGAAGCAAAAGGTCTTGCACAACTTATTGCCTTCGGGCCGATAGTTTTCCAGGTATCAAGAATACTCCGCAATTCGGGTATACTAAAAGAGATAGAAAAAAGTGCTTCGCACGGCTTATCACTCGCCGAAATTGTGGAGAAGGTTGGACTTCCGGAATACGGAGTAAGAGTATTGCTTGAGTCGGGTCTTGGAATTGAATTGGTGATTGTTAATAATGGTAAATACACTCTTACTAAAACCGGTTATTGTCTTTTGCATGATCAGCTAACGACCATCAATATGGACTTTGTTCACGATGTTTGTTATAAAGGGTTATTTGATCTTGATAAAAGTATTGAGACAGGTAAGCCGGAAGGACTGAAAGTATTTGGCGAGTGGAACACTATATATGCAGGCCTCTCTCAATTGCCCGCGCATGTGCAGAAAAGCTGGTTCAATTTTGATCATTTCTTTTCAGATAATGCATTTCCCCTGGTTCTGCCACAGGTGTATAAAGGGGATGTCAAAAAAATTATGGATATCGGCGGTAATACCGGCAAATGGGCGATCGCTTCGGCGCGTTTTACGGATGATATTCATGTAACGATTATGGACCTTCCAGGTCAACTGAATATGGCGAAGGAAAGGATCAGCCAGATGGGTTTGTCGGAAAGAATTTCTTTTCACGAGATCGATCTGCTGGATGAGAAGCAGGCCTTACCAAAAGGATTTGATGCAATCTGGATGAGCCAGTTCCTCGATTGTTTTTCTGAGGCCGAGATCACGTCAATAGTAAAACGATGTTATGATGCTTTGGATAAAGACGGAAACCTGTTTATCCTGGAAGCATTCTGGGACAGACAACGGTTTGAAACGGCCGCATTCTGTCTTCAGCAGACTTCATTATATTTCACAGCTATGGCAAATGGTAATAGCCAGATGTATAATTCAGAAGTATTTATTCCCTGCATTGAAGGAGCGGGGTTTGAAATTACAGAGCTGGTTGATGGGATTGGATTGAGTCATACTTTGTTGAGATGTAAAAAGCGTTAGTGTATAATTCAAAAGTAAAAAGTCAAAAATCAAAAGCTTCCCCTTTTGATTTTTGACTTTTTACTTTTGAATTATTACCACATCTGCGGCAAAATTATTTAAGGATAAACCTCGCCAGCGCCTTTCCAGACATTTCATATGCTTCGCCAATTCTTTCACCTGTTTCAAAGTCAAACCCACCCCAGGTTCTGCCGGGTGCTTTTTCAACAGATATCTTGGCGATGACCTTGCTTTTATTTTCAGTTTCCACGATCCATGCTTCACCGCTGATCTGTGCAGCTTTATTGTATACTACTGTAGCGGCTCCTGGTTCAGTGAACGTGGTTTTGTATATGAGTGTATATTTCGCTTTTGGCGTTACTGTCATTTGAGAAGTTTTTTCAAAGGCATCATTAAAATGTGGTTCAAATCTTTCCTGCCTGTCATCAACCCATTTTTTCGCCCACGAATCACCTTTTCCGGCTTCTTTTTTATTGTAGTCAGCGGTCTTGGTCTTCACATAATCTTCTTCCTTGTCAAACTTCCCAACTTTCATGTTATCATAGCTAAATTCTGTATTGATGGTTTTTTCGGATTTAACG
>DASYLC010000277.1:0-34046 GCA_036009775.1 Chitinophagaceae bacterium | reverse complement strand
AATCTCCAATTTCAATGTTCAGGACTGTTTTATCGTTGTCTCCTGTCAATGAATAGGAGTAGCTGACATCATATTTTGTGGGATCCAGATCAACTTTTGGCAGGTACATTTTCATTTGAAAGTGATCGGGCTTATCAAATGCCGTAACTGTCAGCTTTGAATAACCTTCCCATTCAATTACACTGTTTAATTTCAAGTGTCCTTCCCGATAATTGTCGGGAAGCTCATCCCATTGCTTTAAATAGTCGGGGTTGGTCAATACCTCCCAAATTTTGTCTTTGGAAGCATTGATCTCGATTTATCATGTACAGTAAATGGTTTCATTTTTGATATTTATCCAGGTGTTCCACTAACCCGGTATTAATAATATAATTCCATCCTGCTATAAAATTTTCTTTGCGTAATGCTTCTTCGCTTGTATCATATGGGATAGTAAATTCCTGGGTGAAAATTAATTGTGTTGTATTTTCATCAAGGGCTTTCAATTCCCAGGTAACTGTTGAAAGACCCGTATAGCCGGGGTATTCCCAGGTGTGGACCAGCTTTTTGTTTTCAACTATTTCAACCATTTTGCCACGATGCAGCCATTGCTTGCCGCCGGGCTCTCCTCCGTACCAGTCAAAAGTGCTTCCCACTTCCAGTTTAAAATCTTCCGGAAAATCAAAATACCATTCCCGCAGTTGTTCTCTTTCTGTAATGGCTTTCCAGACGGTTTCAACAGGGGCCTGGTAGACTTTGGTGAGTGAAAATGTTTTATCCTGTTCCATTATTTCTTTTTTTGGATTTTGGTTAAGTATGTTCCCAGTGCATCCAGTTTTGTTTCCCAAAACTGCTTATACTGTGTTATCCAGTGATTGACTTCCCTGAGTTTTTCCAGTTTGGCGGTGCAATACCTTTCCCTGCCTTCCTGTTTTATTTCTACTAAACCACATTCGGTCAGTAGTTTTATATGTTTGGAAATAGCAGGCCGGCTGATACCGTAGTTTTCAGCAACTGCATTTAATGTCAGTGTCTGGATGGCTAACAATCCTAAAATGCTTCTCCGCGTGGGATCTGCGATGGCCTGGAATACATCTCTTCTCATGAATGTTTATTTGCGTAACAATACGGTTACAAATATATGCGTAATAATTTGGTTACGCAATTTTTTTCGTTATTTTTTCCCGCGAAGCTGTAAGTTGCGCAGAACTGGGTACCAGTAATAAGGTTTATTTTTTTGTTAGTGTACAGGCCTCCACAAATTTCAGGTCCAGCCTGTTAATACTGTCCTCTTGCACCGACCAACTCGGTTTGTCTTTGATTATCCAAATGTCAAACAAATAATTGTTGTCACCACATTTGAGCGTGTCCGATGAGAGGGGAAGGTCATATCTTTTTAATGAGCCTGGCAGTTTTTCGATCTCTCCCAATGTACTGTCGAGGAATACGGCGGGGTTAATATAATTGTCATTAGGTGAGCTTGATGTCAGGATAATACCGGATACCGGGATGCTGAGTTTAATCTTATTTGTATAAAACGGTTTCTTCATTTTGGGGGCATGGTCAACTCCATAAACAAGTAGTACATAGCCGCGGTAATTATGAGGCAAATGAAATTCATAATGGCCATTTTTTTTATAGCCAAAATACAATACACTAATGATCAAAATTATTTCGATACCAGCCTGTGTCCAGACTTTTGTTTTGAATGTTGCCCGGAATATAACATAGATAACCAGGCCTGCTATCCCGGCACCACCTATCATCATCGTAAACAAAGTTCCCCAGCCTTCTTCGCCCGGGTCAACAAAAAGCAGCATGTAAAGACCGAAAAGGATGAGCCCGATCGAAACGATGAAAAGTGGAGTGGGTTTGAACTTCATTGTCAATGGTCTATAGTATCAGAGATTCTGAATAACAACGTGGTGAAAATGTCCCTGGGTGGAAACTAAGGAAATCGGGTGCTTATCCCTGTAAAATAGCTTTATTATTCAGCAGTACTAAATTACTATGAATGGTTATTATTTCCAGCATTGAATCCTTTAAAACTACGGGCATTGTCTTAATTTCTTTTTGCTTTGCCTGGTATTCTTTTTCGTCTTTGTAATTAGTGATTGCAACCAGGAGGTTTTTGTCCTGGAAAACCGGCAACCGAGGAAAATCATTTTCTGACATTTCACTGATCCAAAGTGAAATGTTCTCCATATTCAACGTTTTAAGAAAGGGAAGATATGATGTGTTGAATAAATCAATTGCGGTATGAATGGTACTGTTGCAAATGTAAAAGTCAATTACTGTAACGCCCTTATCCGTTTGTAAAACAGGACTACTGACGGCTTCACTTTGGTCTGTTGTGTTCCTGCCATTATTTAAAGGACGGAGAAGGTGTACGTTGTCTGAGTTTATTATCATAGCATTTGCACCGGGTCCGAATTCTCTCCATACCGGGCTTTCGATATAAAAATCATTCAGAAACTTAATTCTCGTACTCATGTCAGTAAAGCCACGAAACCATACAAACCTGTCATTCATGCCTGCAATTTTGAACTGACCTAAAGTATGACCACCCAATTCAGTCATAGGATCTACAAAATGTTTGTTGAAATAACTGCTGAACTCATCAGTCATGTTTGGTTTTAATAAATAATTCCGTAGTTCTAGGACTTTAATTTTTTGATCGCTTTTTGGGAATGCAGTTGTCATGCTTTGCTGACTCATTTTTGCTGAATTTATTATGATTAATTAATCCTTCACAAAGGAAACATTGTAATACCTTTATAACAAGTACATACAATAAAGTATACTACATACCAATAGTATACTATTGCTGATCTTCAACGTTTTAATTTTTTGTAAAATGGTAAAAAAAATATCCCCAAGGGCATATTGCCCGGTTGATTATGCATTCCAGAGAATAGGGGGAAAATATAAAGCAAGGATTTTATGGTTTTTAAAAGATGGAGTTTTACGGTACGGTGAACTTAAAAGGATTGTTGAAGGCATAACGCCAAAGATGCTAACACAGACCCTGAAAGAACTGGAAGCTGATGAGTTGATCACCAGGAAAGTGTATTTCGAAGTACCGCCAAGGGTTGAGTACTCTTTAACTACAACCGGTGTTGAATTAGTCCCTTTTATAGATCAAATGCGGATTTGGGGAGAAAGGCAAATGTCTTTGATTGAAACTTCCAATTAAGGAGTGCTGCGTTTACAATGACTGCGAATGTTGGGTGTAGGTCATGCTGGCTTACGCGGAAGAACCTGGTCCGTTTTTTCTTTTCATGTAAATATTTTTTATGCAATAAAAAAAATATTTACAAATATATTGTTTGTAAAAAAATGACGCAGAGGCCTCAGTCTCCAATAGTTAGTCAGTTTAAAATGTTTATTTAACTCCATTCACCTCCAAGTCCAAAGAATTGAAATTCAGTATTAAGTTACCAGACTTCGGATAGTGTCGTAGTGCGTCAAATACTCAATCGTAAAAAAGACAGAAAAGTTTGCACACGGAACAACTCACATCTTCTTCAACAACACCTTCTTCTGCGAAAAATTAAACGCTCCGTCCAGCATCTCCAGCAATTTCGACCATTGCTCTTTTTTGATCGTAGTTTGTTTGTACACTTTTTTCACCAGCAGGTTCAGCTTATTGCCTTCTACAGAAGCGAGTACGGCAAAAGTTCCGACCTCGTTGTCGATATTGACATTCAGGTTCTGGACACCTACTGCTTTGTATCCATCGGGTATGGTAAAGTTGATCACGTTGCGGATACTGCGGGGAAAACTAAGGAACGCATCCACTTCCCGTTTGCGTTCATCCTGGGAAACGAATAATTGGTCACCGATCAGGGAGGGGACAGCCACCAATAGATTATTCCCGGCGATCTTGATCATATCGCTGAGTTCAAGCTTGTTGGTATAATTCAATTCCTGTTTGCGCCAGGTGCGGCCATCGGAGTTCAATATGAATTCGGTGTAAGAAGTAATATTATCATAATCGTCTTCCAGGGTTTTCTTCATGTATTCCAGCTTGCGGGTCTTGTCCTCTTTTTTCCGTTCCCGCAATTTGTCTTCATAGCTTTCGAGGTAAGCACCTTTCATGCCGGCACGTGTATCGTCTTCACCACCATAGCTGCGGTGGTCATCATCCAGTGCATTGGTATAGATGAGCCCCTGCACATTATAGAATTGCTTGCTGAGACCGGTCACTGCTTTCTGGTGGGTCAGCACCATATTCCTGGTGGCTGTATCCATCGTGGCGGTAATAGTAGTAGTGGTGACATTTTCATCCGGCGCCGTTGAAGGCAGGGTCACAGGCGTCGCCGTCGGGTTCTTTCCTAAAGAAATAACATAAGCCGGGGTGTTCAAAAACTCTTCCTTAAAATCATAAGGATTGGAAAAAATTGTGGCATTGAAAATATATTTTCCCCGCACTCTTACCATCCATTCCGGTTCGGTCCGGAAAATAATATTCTCGGGTTTGGTCAGTGTAGCCGGTGATGTGACCACCAGGTCATACGGGATCTTGCGCAACTCCAGGCATTGGGTCAAACAGGAAGCAAACAGTTCACTCGAAAAACCATTGGCCCGGTAATGTGACATATGACGTAATATATAATAGGTCTTCTGAATAAAATCCTCTTCCCGCATATCACCATAGCCCAGTGCTTTCAGGTATGCTTTGGCCATACTATAATAAACGGAACCGTCCAACCGGTTGTAGAGATTGTTCATCTTCTTCGCCAGTTCTTCGGGACTGATATTCTGTTTGAGTTCGCCCCGGTCGCCGATAAAAAGATCGGAGCGGTTCTCCGATTTGGAGAAAACGATCTGGAATTTCACCATCGGTAATTCCACTAAACTATTCACCCAGCGGGTATCGGTGATCTTGTCCCGGTTCTTGTCTTCCCAGGTATAATCGGCATTGCCATTACTGGTTTCCTTGAAGAGGGGTGCACCCATGGTCGACTTGGAATTCACAAAGGAATTATTATCGGTGTCGATCTCGAATTTCTGGCTAAGTACGGGGTATTCACGGGTACAGACAAAATAAATAGGATCGAATTCGATATAGCTCATTTTCTTGACCGTGTTATCGTCGTAGAAAATAGTGCCGTAGTCGATGATATCTCCCGGGTCGAGGTCGGGGATCGCTAACTTATAATAGATAACACGACTCTTGCTCTTGTCATAATAGGTATTCGCTTTTCCGATATAGGGTGTAAAAGTAGAAGGCACATCGGACGGATCCTCCACATACACGGCATTACGCAGCGAAACATCCTGCACGGTGCCATTGGATTTGATGACCTTGATACCGGCGCCATCATTGGTGGAACCGATGCGGAAATAGACGGAAGAATAGGTATTCACCGCGTCCTTATCATTCAGTTTGATCCGGCGATGAGTGATCTCGTACACGGCCAGTTTATTCGCATCCTTGTCAAAGGCGAATTTTGTTTTCTGGGCAATGATAACACCGCTTTCGTCTTTCCATTTCTCAGGAGTGGCTGTTACAGTGAAATCGGCATCGCCATCATCCCAGATGGTCTTCATGTTCTTGGCGATGCTCTCCAGTTTGGAGGGGGAGAAGGTGTCATCGTCGTCCTGCGCAAACAATGTTGTCGATAAAAGGAGCAGGGATGACAGGTAAAATGTTTTTTTCATAATTCACTGGTTCGTTAGTATAACTATTTTTTGAACCACATAGACACAGTTAGGAACATTGGCTATTCACATAGAATACAACTATGTGTTCCACTCTGTATCTATGTTCCTATGTGGTTCATATATTACTTTGTGTGGTATCAGGGTTTTTTAATAAGGATCAGGTTACTATTAAAATCCTTCAGCTTCTTCGTAAAATTCTTCCAGTTCTCAAAATCGCTCTTACGGATACGGCCGGTATTAAAAGCCAGGGTTTTTTTAAAGACCACTTTATTACCAGCCGAACTATACGAACCGGTGACCTCATAGTCCTCCGCCTTTTCACTGATCGCAGCCGGTAAAGAGCTGATCGTATATCCCGCAGGTAAGATCAGTTCTGTTTCATCCTGTGATACATAACTGGAATGCAAGGCATAATCCTGCTGCCGGTCCTTATCAGGGATAAGACCGCGGAGATCTTCCGAGAAGAAATCAATGCCTAAGTAAATCTCTTTGTCTTCCGTGATCACATAGTTGCTGAGATCGATATCACCTTCGATCACTACGGGTATCTCGCGGTTATTGAGATCGGAGGTCTTTACGTTGGCTACCACCAGGTTCCTGTTGCCGAACTCCAGGAAACGCTCCACCATTTTTTTCTTATCATCGGCCGGCAGGTCGTGGTAGTACTGGTGGAAACTGGTTCTTTGTTCGCCCGAGAGCGTTGCTTTTACGTGTCCTTTCAGCAGGTTATTCTCGAGCTTGAAAGTGGTTTGTGTCAGGATCTTGCTTTTATCTTTTTCCAGTACCGGCACTTTTTTTACGTCATAGCTCGTGCCTTTACCGATCAGTACTTCTTTACCCTGTATCCGCCAGGCATAATCGCCAAAGGGGATATATTTTTCTGTGCCATCGAGATAATACTCTTTACCACCGAGTATCACCGTGCTGATGCAATGATTGTCCACGGCCAGTGAAGGCAATGTATAGTCATAAGGAATATGTCTTGTGCCGATCCATGTCATATACGCTTCCAGCCCTGCCAGCTTCAGCATTTCCGTCATCAGGTTGGCCATGCCTTTGCAATCGCCGTATTTTGCTTTGTACACTTCCTGCGCCGTGGCGGGAATAAAACCGGCGAGTCCGTCTTCGAATGCGATATAGCGGATATTATCCTGTACCCAGTAAAAAATGGATTTTACTTTTTCGATATCGGTTGTTTTCCCTTTGGTGAGTTCCGTCACTTTTGCTTTCAGTTCTTCCGGTTTGTTCACCATTTTCTTATAGAGATAGTTGTACCAGTTGTAGAGATCGCCCACATTACCAAAGCCGGTCTCTTTCTTGCCTTCATAATTAAATGATTTCACCACCAGTACCAGGTGCGGGTACATATACGCTGCGCCGATCGCACGGGATTCTGATTTCATCGCCACGATATTCTGCAGCTTAAATGTATATACCGTGTAACCTTTCTCCAGTGTTTTGGATTTGGTCACTTTATAATCGGCGAAATTAAATTCACGGATATCCAACTCCAGCCATTCAGGTACTTTAATGCGGACTGTTTTTTCTTTTATCGGGAACCAAGAATGGAAATAAATGCTCGTGAGGTATTTGCTGTCGAGGAATTTTTTTTCTGTCTCCACTCTTGTCACATCACCATAACCGCTGAAACCGATATTGAAATATTTAACCCGGCTGTCATCGGAGAAGATCTCGCTGGAACTCGCGGAACGGTCGATCGCAAAACCGACGTTATAATTCTTTTTGACACCGAACATTCCCTTTGCTCTTTCCAGTTGTTTGAAGGAAGTGATCCTGCAAAAAGAATTATAGAAATCATAGTACTGGATGCTCGCCCTTTCCCGCAATGACAGGAAATTGATACCCGTATTCCGTGTAGCGGTCACTACCGGGAGTTTATCATCGCTTCGTCCTTTGTCAAAACTGAATTCTTCTTCCATGACCGTGGCGACCACCCGGTCATCGGGAAAGACTTTCTTCAACCGGTTTGCTTCATATATATCATCATCAGCGATCTGAGCCCGAAGGAAGGAAGGTATGATCAATGCCAGCAGCAACACTTTCATTTCTTTTCTCATATTAAAAATTGTAACTGGCAATATAAAATTAGTTGTTGAGATTGTAAAGGTTTGGCGGGGGTTTTAACGGAAAAATCAGTTGGCCTGTAAAGCCGAACTTGTTTAAATTCGCAGTATAACTATTATACATGGCCAGGAAGCATGAAGTCTTACAGGATGTTGTTATCAAATTTGCCGGGGACAGCGGCGATGGTATGCAACTTACTGGTACACAGTTTACCAATAATACGGCGATGCTCGGTATCGACCTGTCGACCTTCCCGGATTTCCCGGCCGAGATCAGGGCCCCGATAGGTACTTTGCCCGGGGTGAGCGGTTTCCAGCTGCGTTTTTCAAGCGACCGGATCTTTACTCCGGGTGATGCCTGCGATGTGCTGGTCGCGATGAATGCGGCCGCGTTGAAAACAAATCTTTCTGAGTTGAAAAAAGGCGGGAAGATCATTGTCAATACCGATGGCTTTGATGGAAAGAACCTTCGCCTGGCCAATTACCCGGAAGGAGAGAATCCGCTGGAAAACGGAAGTCTTGAGAATTACGAAGTTATCAAAATGGATGTCACGAAGATGACCCGTGAATCGCTGAAGGATTTCCAGATGGGGATGAAAGAAAAGGACAGGGCGAAGAATATGTTTGTTCTCGGGTTCCTCTATTTTATGTATAACCGCGACATGGGCAACACGATCACTTTTTTAAAAGAAAAATTCGGAAAGAAACCGGAAATACTCGACAGTAATATAAAAGTATTGCAGGCCGGTTATAACTATGGCGATACCACGGAAACATTTACGACCACCTATTCCGTGGAGAAAGCAAAGATGATCCCGGGTACCTACCGTTCCATTATGGGTAATATGGCAGTGACCTATGGATTGATCGCTGCTTCGCAGAAAAGCGGGCTGCCCTTATTCCTCGGGTCTTACCCCATCACACCGGCTTCGGATATCTTACATGAGCTGAGCAAGTATAAAAATTTTGGCGTACGGACCTTCCAGGCAGAAGATGAGATCGCTGCTATCACATCGGCTATCGGCGCTGCTTATGGAGGTTCGCTGGGAGTCACTACTTCCAGTGGTCCGGGTATCGCATTAAAAGGAGAAGCGATGGGATTGGCCGTGATGCTGGAGATACCTTTACTCATTTGCAATATTCAACGTGGCGGACCGTCAACAGGTTTGCCTACGAAAACAGAACAGTCGGACCTGATGCAGGCCTATTACGGCAGGAACGGTGAATGCCCGATGCCGATCGTTTCAGCCAGTACACCGGCTGATTGCTTCGATGCAGTATACGAAGCCGTACGAATTGCCGTGCAGCACATGACACCTGTGATCTTTTTAAGCGATGGTTATATCGCCAACGGTGCTGAGCCCTGGAAATTCCCGACCGCGGATGAATTAAAACCGATCACCGTTAAATTCAAAAAGGAGCTTGGTGATCATGAAGAAAAATTACAGCCCTATTTACGGGATGAAAAACTGGCAAGACCCTGGGCTGTGCCGGGCACAGCAGGACTGGAACACCGTATCGGCGGCCTGGAAAAACAGAATGTAACAGGTAATATCAGTTATGAACCCGAGAATCACCAGCTGATGGTAAAGATCAGGCAGGAGAAAGTAGATAAGATCGCGGAATATATTCCTGAACAGAAATTAGACAGTGGACCTGAAAAAGGAAAGATACTGGTGCTGGGATGGGGTTCAACGTATGGTGCGATCAAGAGCGCCTGCGCCGAATTACAGGCCAAGGGTCATGCGATCAGTCATGCGCACCTGCGTTATGTGCGTCCTTTCCCGAAGAACCTGGGCGGGATACTTAAGAATTTTGAAACGGTACTGATACCCGAGATCAATAACGGCCAGCTGATCAAGATCATCCGCGATGTTTATTTTGTAGATGCCAAAGGCTATAATAAGATCATGGGTGTACCGATCACGAAGACGGAACTGGTGATGAAATTGGAGGAAATGATAGCAGATAAAAATTAAAAGCTAATAGATAAAAAAATTTTACAGGACGGGTTTCTCTCGTTTTTTATATAGCGGCTGAAAGCAGGAAGATAGAGGGATTGCCTCGACCATTCCGCTTTCCCACTTGCCACCAGCCATTCCCCACTTCCCATTTTTTAACCTTTCTTAACGGACACGGCACTTATATTCGTAAAAACTTACGGATATGAGAAAACTACTTGCATTCCTGCCCGGCATCCTGTGGATCATTCTTTTCCAGTTTGCTTTTTTGTTTACACTCTGCGGCCAGGATAAGACCATCAGCAAAGAAAAATGGCACTGGGATAATGCCCTGAAACAGGATACCAGCGCCGGTTATGTGCAGGTAGTGAAAGTGGATAATGTATTATATATCTCCGGCGCTGTGGCAAGAGATGTTACACCGGAAGGGATAACCAGGGTGTACCAGTCACTGGAAAGATCATTGAAGAGCTTTGGCGCCACCTTCCAGAACGTAGTAAAAGAAAATCTCTATACTACGGATATGGAAGCAATGAAAAGATACAATGATGCCCGCAAGGTTTTTTATAAAGGAGATTTTCCTGCAGCCACCTGGATGCAGGTAGCCAGGTTATTTATGCATGATGCGAGGCTGGAAGTGGAGTTGGTGGCGCATCTGCCAAAATAGTTTCCGTCGGGACACGCTAAAGCGGCCTGACGGGTTAAAAAAAAGTATTATCATCAAGATCCGTCAGGCTGCTTTAGCGTCCCGATGGCTGGTCTATCCCGGAGTATACACTTCCGTAGCCGTAGGGATCATCATCGCTATAGCAAAAGCCACCATGGCGATGATAAGTCCGAACATGAAAATATTATACGCATAGCGCAGAAAGCGGTATTTCCTTGCCAGTACTACGCCGAGAAAATAATTGTCTTTGGCGATGCTGGCATACAAATAGTCTTTATCGGCCAGCATTTCCTGCATGGCCCAGTCGTAATCCTTCAGGCTCATCTTGTAGAAATTACCGAAGAACAACAGGTTGGTCTTTTTATTACGGATATCGTCTTCGGTAAACGTACCATGGGTCACATTCGGTCTTGTGGCAAGAATGGCGAAAACTATGGCAGAAACGCAGACGATCACCAGCACGATGACAGGTATCAACAGGTTGGGGTTGGACTCCAGTTTGGACGCAAAGGATCCGATAATAATACTCAGAATGATCGAATTCACCGAAATAAGGATATTGGCCTTGGAGTCAGCCATACCACTGAGATTGTTCTGATTTTGCGCTACGATACGGAACACCGTGGAGATACCTCTTTCCGATTGTTTTTCTTTTTCGGCTTTGGCCTTTGCCTTGGCAGCTTCGGCTTTTTTCTCGTCCAGGGCCTCCTTATCTTTTATCTTTTCTTTTTCTTTTTTTTCAGGTTTCATGTCAGCAGTGTTTTTATCTTTTTGTCTTAACCGGGCCAGGTGTTCGTCTTTGACCGGTTCCAGTTTATCTTTTCCATACTTGGTGAAATATTTATGTCCGTCGAGAAAACGGATATTGATCTTGCGCCAGTCTTCTTTGGAAAGTTCTTTTCCCCCGAACAATTGGATCTCTTCCCGTAACAAACGGTTCTTTTCTTTAAAATCATTGGTGCCCAAATGAAAAAGATCGGCATCGCAGATTATTTTCTGGAGCAGTGTATCCGGGCTTTGCGGCATCCTTGTTGCATTGATACAACCGATGGCTTTATTTTTAATATCTTCCGGAACGGTATGTGCCGTGAAAAAGCTGTTTGCGAGTTCAATGCTTACTGTTTCATGGTCTTTGGCCTCCCCACCGGTATAACCGGTGTCGTGGAACCAGGCAGCGAGCATCAGGGGCAGGCGGTCGCTTACAGGAAGCTGGTGGAAATCGGCCAGGACCTGGCAGGCAGCAACCACTTCCTGTGTATGCTGAAGTGTATGAAACCTGATACTTTCGCTAAGTTTGTGTGTCAACAGATCCGTTACAAAGGCTTCGGCCTCCTGCAAAATTTTTTCCTGATTTTCCGCCATGCTATAAAGATAACTTTTGATAAATTTAAACAAAATAAGAAGAATGGTATTTTTAAATTTTCAGGCTAAAGGATTGGCTTTGTTTGCTGTAGCTGTGCTATTACTTGCCGGATGCAAACCCAAGACCCGTTCATTCAAATCTCCACCGCATTATAATTTTGGAAAAAGCTGGACGGATAAATTAGATGAAACAAAACTGTTGGAGATTTCGGGTATTGCTTACGATACGAAGAACAACGTTTTTCTCGCTATACAGGATGAATCGAATTACCTTTTTTTCCTGGATAGGGAAAACAAGACTGTAAAAGAGGCGCTGCTGTTCGGTGATGTGGCAGATTACGAGGATGTGGCGCTGTATAATGGTACTCCTTATATTTTACGCAGTGATGGCACGATATTTAAATTCGTGAAAGATAGTGCAACCGGGAAAACCTTTTCTTTGGAAGTAGGAGAAAGCAGAGTTGGTGGTGAAAAAGACTTTGAGAGCATGTATACAGATACCGCCCGGAACGCATTGGTAGTGATTTGCAAGAACTGCAAAATTGATGATGAGAATTCGGTCAGTGCATTTGCATTCTACCCGGATTCGATCGGGTATGATGATAAGGCACTTTATACAATAGATGCAAAAAAAATAAGAGAGCTTTCGCCTAAAAGCTCCGGCAAATTCCAGCCTTCGGCGGCAGCTATCCATCCCAAAACAAACGACCTGTATATTGTTTCATCGGCCAGCAATCAACTGGCGGTCACCGACCTCGACGGAAAAGTGAAGTCTGTATATCGTTTATCACCCAAACTTTTTCCGCAGCCGGAGGGGATCACCTTCCGGAGTGATGGCGATATGTATATCTCCAATGAAGGCCTGAAAGGAAAAAGGAAACCCACTTTGCTGAAATTCGAGTACATGGAGCTTTCTGACAGTGCAAAAGCAAAACAATCGAAGAGCGGTTACGATTTTTCAACACCGAGTGAGAAGATGACACTGGGTAAGGATCTGCACGAAATATCAGGAATGGCTTATATCCCTGAACAGGGAGTGATCCTTTCAGAGAATGATGAGAAAGGAAGCATTTTTAAGATAGACTTTAAAAACAAAAAAGAGAATGTTGGTAAAGTAAAGTTTGGGGGTAAAGGCGATTATGAGGATATCGTGAATGCTGACACAACCGCGTATATATTGGTAGCGACCGGGGCCGTAGTAAAGGTAAATACCCGGGATACGACGGTTGCTACACAGGAGTTCACTCTTGGAATAGACGGTGTGAATGAGTTTGAATCAATGTATATGGATGGAGATGGAAAATCGCTTATCCTGCTTTGCAAAGAATGCGATCATGAAAAAGATAAAATAAGGGCAGCTTATCGTTTTGACCCTGCTACTAATACCTTCTCAACAGACCCTGTTTATAAGATCGATATCAAAGCTATCCAGCAAATGTTGAATGATGACAAGGCCGAGTTCAAACCATCTGCCGCAGGTATTAATCCCGTGACGGGAAAACTCTTTATTGTTGCTTCAGTAGGAAAATTGTTGGTGATCGCCGATCCGAATGGCACGGTAGAAGAAGTGTTCAGGCTTGACCCTGTTATGTTTAATCAACCCGAAGGACTAACCTTTGCTCCCAACGGTGACCTGTATATTTCTAATGAAGGAGGAGAGGGTATTGCGACGATCCTGAAATTTGCATATAAAAAGCAATAGCAGTATCAACGCCCGGATCGGTCCGGGTTGGCCTTTAACGCGGCTGTTTGTTTTTTGTCGATGAACCACAGGCAAAAATCCAGCCACACAAAACCAATACAGATCCCTGCTACCACATCAGTGGCATAATGCACCCGCAGGTAAATACGGCTGAACCCGATAGCGGCAATAATGAATAGTAATAAGAGGATCAGAAGCCATCGCACCCACCTGGTTTTTATGGTAACGGAAGCATACCATATCAACAACCCATAAAAAGCAACGCTCATAACAGCATGACCACTTGGAAAACTAAAATTGGTGATCCCGTCTACCAGCGGGTCCGGCGGACGGTTGCGGTGCATCAGTCTTTTTAAAACGGTCATGAGCAGGAGACTGCTGAGCAGCACCGCTGAAGAGCGGATCACCATCCACCTGTTTTTTTTGAAGATGAAATAGCCGATCATCAGGAAGATCACCGGGAGTAGAAAAGAGTGTTTCCCCAGGAAAGAAATTAAACCCATCGTCCGGGTCCTGTCAGCTGTTATATGGGGCCTTACCAGATCAAATACCCGCTGGTCAAAGGAGTTCCGGCCATAGAAAAAGACAACCCATACCAGCAAAATGATCAATGCAATGGCAACGGTTAGTAATACTTTTTTTGCCAGGTTGCCAGCCTGGAGATAAAAGCGCAGGTTCTTTTGAGATCGTTGAGAGGATTTTTGCATGACAGGAATGATCCCTGAAAGATAAATCAAATTTTCAACGCAAATAATTCGAGGCTGTCATTTTTGCCTTTCAGGTCCACCATGCCCATGCTCTCTGTTTGCCAGTCTTTCATATCCAGGAGGTCCATCATCTCTTTAGATACCAAAAATTTTTGATTAAGTTCCGTACAGGCGCTGCGGATACGTGCAGCGGTATTGATCGTATCTCCGCTCATGACAAGATCTTTCTTGGTGATGCCCACCTGGCCTACTGTTACATTTCCTGTATGTACGCCTATTTTGTATTCGGGTAAAATATCATGTCCGCGTTTGAATACTTCAGCATTCTTATTAATGATCTTCCTGCCGGAGATAATTGCATTCACTGCTTTCCGGGCATTGATCTTTGAACTTGGCCACCACGCTACGACCTCGTCTCCCACATACTGGTAGATACGGCCATCATATTCAGCAATACCTGCCGATAAACAGAAGATCACATCGCGGATGAATTTGAAATATTCTTTATGTCCCAGCTTTTCGGCAATGGGCGTGGAGTTCTTCAGGTCAATGAACATAATGATCCGGTCTTCTTCCCTTGGCTGCAGGTATTTACCAATGATGATATTGAAGAACACACCCTGTGAATATTTCTGATTTATCTCCAGCGCCAGCTGGGTAAGGATGAACAATAAGACCCATTCCGGCATTTTCTCCAGCAGCCATTTTTCACGGAAAGTATTTTCTACGAATTTGTGAAATGCTACTGAAGCAGGCTGACCCTGTATGACCAGGCTATAGGTGAAGTAGATAAAGAAGTTCATGGCGATCGCCAATGCAACAAGAAGTACGGTTTTCAATAACAGGTTGGCACCCGGCGACAGGTTGCGTTTGAAATTCCTGAACACGGAGATCAGGAAATAGCCGATGATCAGGCTAAAGACAAATACATTCAATTCCCTCAGGAAAATTGCTTTCAGAGACCCGGCATTGGTGCTTTCGTATTTAGGGGTGTAATTATCGGTAGCGATCCGGAAACCAAAGATCAGGAGATCAATAATGGTCCAGGAAAGAGCGATACTGAGAATAAGTTTCAGTTCACGTTTTTTTACCGCAGAACGCTTGGGTAATACGATATGGGGAGGTCTCATTACTTAAATATACATCAGGCATTCCTGCCAGTACCAATAAGCTCTAAGAATCATGCCGTATTAGTAGGTCAGGTTGAATTTAGTGCCCAGGGTAAAGTTGAACATTCTTTCCCCCGATGAAAACCCTACGACCGCGGAAATGGCAAACAGGTTGAACGGCATATAATAAACGCCTGCCCCATAGGCACTATGCCAGGTGCTGGAGCTTTCGTTCCGCTGCCATACCCTGCCTATATCATAGAAGGTATTGATCCCGAAAGGACCGGGTAGTACGAAGGAATTGACATCGAATAATTTTATTTTCAGCTCGAGACTGCTGTAAAAAACGGAAGAGCCGGTAAACTGGTTCTTCCTGAAACCGTTCAGGCCATTATTGGCGCCGAGCGAAAGACCCTGGAAGAATTCATAGTTCTTGCTGTAGATATGTCCGCCACCCGCTTTCAAAATAGCAACGAGCCTGGCTTCCTGGCTAAAACTGGCATAGAGGGACATATCGGAGGTATACCGGATATAATTCTTGCTGCCGTCTGAAAGACCTCTCAGTCCCTGGAACTCGGTGTACCAGTGCATGCCGCGGGTGGGGAAAAATTCCTTATTCCGGTTGTCAATTAAGATACCCAGTTTAGCGCCTGCATAATTCTTTTTGCTGAAGGTGTTCGCGGAGTCCAGTTGGAGGTCACGGAAATTACCCAACATCTTGCCTATATTATCGCTGTACTTATTTTGATAATGCTGGAAATAAGGTCCTATCATTAAATGCAGCTTATCAAAGAAACGTTTACGGATGAGCGCCTCTACTTCCAGTGAGCGGTAGCGGGTAGTATAATAGTTGAAGTTCCGTGACTTGTCAATATCGGGGGAATTGCTGAAGCCGGTAAAATTCCTCAATGCAGGATTGGAAAAATTGACATTGAATAACAGGTCATTGTTACGGGTAATATGGTTGAACTCGCCCCGGTAATTAAGCTGGTAAGCTTTCCGGTTCGGGGCATAGAGTATTGAAAGCTTCTGGTCTGAAGCATAGGGCAGGTTCCGGAAACCATAGGTACGCCTGGAAATGCCGCCGCCGATCAGCAGCCCATCATCAGAATTATAACTGAGATGCAGCCGGGGAAGTTTGGTGGTATTATAATTGAAACCCAGTACACTCCGCTCATTGACGGGCGGGTCAAGAGAGAAACGGTTCTTGGCGTGACTGCTGTTCTTGATAAAATTACCGTCTGTTTTCAGGTCGTACAGCAATGCCTCTACCTTGCCCTTGATATCAAAAGTGTCATTTCCCTTGCCCCCGATGATACGTATCTTGATGCGGGACGATGCAGATGAGTCGATGGTAAAAAGGTCATCGTCGTTCAGCCCGTACAGCCGTATCTCTTTGGTGACATCGGGATTGAAGACCCTGCTGTACATGATAAAGCTGGTATCGTCACCTTTTGCCAGTGCATATACCCTAACCCTTAACCCTTCACCGACCCTGCTTACCAAAAAATGTTCACGCTGGTTGCTGCCGATGACATTTACTTTTTGGGAGATGAAACGATAGTACTTCATTGCTTCCGTTGGCAGTCGGTCGCGACGGCTGATCAGTTTTTTGATCATTGTCTCACCGTCGATGGCGAATATTTCAGGCGGCAGGTTTTTTACAGCAGACCTGATCACCGTATCGCTAAGACTTTGCTGGAACGCGGCGATCGTTTTTTGCCACTCGAATTTGTCGAGGTCGGTCAGGAAGATGCGGTCAAAATCACGGGCGCTGTATCCCAGCCAGTTCACTTTGGGAATAGTGGATTGAAATCCTTTGAGAAAAGGCATCGCCCTGCTGCTGACAAATTTCAGCACAGCGCCATCGGAATAAAAATAAGCCTGGTCCCTGTCACGGGGTATGGGATAATAGGTTTTTCCTTTCCCGGTATCATTGATGCCCCATCTCCACTGGTCAAAATGCCTGTCAAAATCACCGGTCACGATATCCAGCAACCTTGCTCTTAACACCATTTGCTGATCGGGAAGATGATCATTTTCATCCAGCATTTTATCAAAGACCTTGGCAGTTGTTTTTGTATCGCTTCCGTCCGGGGACGCATTTTTTTCTTCCAGCATACAGACGTTGTTGGCAAAAAGAGGGCGATAAAACCCCAAAGCGGGGTCGTCCGGGACAAAGAACAGTTCGGGTTTCGGTACCGGTACATCGATCGCTTTGGCCAGGGCCGGGAAGGTCAGCGAGCCATATGGATGCGATGCAGAGTTCAATTCTGTAACCAGATCTTCGGCAAGTGTTCCGCGGAATGCTTCGGGGATCGCTTTCGTCGGACTTTTATTCATGCTGCGCAATACCCATTCTCTTCCTTTCTTATCACGTAGTCTTAACGATTTCGTTTGTTTACCACCACCCAGACCGATAATGGTCATGCCTCCTTTCTCCTTGCTCATGTTAAACACTTTCATGTTCACCGGTTTGGACCATTCAGCGCGGTAATTCTGTCCCATGAAGAATCTCCTCATCCCGCCTATCAGCGGAAAATCCTTGCTCGCGGAGATCGTGAGGGTATCCTTGTATTTTACGAAGGGGTCTTCAACAACGTGCGCATTGGTATCCAATGCTTCTACGGGGATGGATGTAAAATTGAACATCAGGGCCGAGTACTCTTTTTTGACGGAGTCGCCGTCGGTCACTGTATAAAAAGTGATGGTTACATTTTTATTCTTTGAAACTTCCATTACGGAAAAGCCGGTGGAAGAGGAATTAAAAAGACTGTTCTTGGCTTTGGATGTACGGCTGATCTTACAACCGCCTCCACTGACGATATAATGATGGGCGCTGTCTTTGATATGTTGCAGGTTATGATCATGACCCGAAACAAAGACAAGGTTAGGCACTGATTTTACGGCAGCGGAGATCTGGCTCACCATATCTGCGTAAATAGGATGCTTCAGATCCTGGGGCGATCCGAATACGGCTCTTGATATCGGGTAGGCCGAACCTAAAATTGGCAGGGGGATATACAGGTTGGCCTGAAGGTCGGTAAGCGGGAAAAGGTGTTGTTTCAAAGTATAATATCCGCCATGCGTACCATTGCTTTTAAAAGGGTGGTGACAGGCGAGCAGCACGAGCTTTTTGGAATTACGGGCAGCGATATCTTCTATCTGCGTTACCAGTTCTTCTCTTGTCTTACAGGGACAGTCCGATTCGATCTCGGGTTTATCGTAGGGGTGCAACCACCACTGGCTATCAAACAATATCAATGTAACATCATTGCCAAGGCTTACTTCTACCGGTCCCGGGCAACCGTCTTCCGGGTAATATTTTACATTGGGTTTGCGTAAGAAATCGACATACAATTGCTGGCGGATGATGGCATCGTAGCCGTTACGACCTCCGTTTTCCCAGTCATGGTTACCGGGTATCATATACACTTTGGCCGGGGTGCTATCTGCCACCGAAAGCTGGGAGTCCAGGACCGCCCGTGCCGCTATATAGCTATCGGCCTGGTCGTCCGGGAGGCCGTGTTTATAAAGGTTGTCCCCCAGGAAAAGAACAGTGGTCTTTTTGTCAAGTGTGATAAAACGTCTTACAGCGTCCACCACGGGGTGTCTGCCGCCGGTGAGTTGGCCGGCATCGCCGATCAGTATGATCCGTTGTGCAATGGTGTCTTCTACGGCTGTGTTTTTGACGGTGTCTACCCGCTGAGCTTTGAGAGACAGGCTAACTACCAGTAAAATACCCACCAGGATCAACTGTTTTTTCATCACTGCGGCTAATAAATTAAAGAGATGTTTTTTTTTCTGAAACCGATAATAGCTCTCGTCCTGAAGATCGCCGGCCATCAATTGTTGTTTCAGTGAATATCCGCTCATTGGTAATACCTGTAAAGCCCCTAAAATACTGAAAAGTTCGCCCACAATAACAGGCTGATCAGAAAAATTCTTCATTTATGGGCTGTTGGTTTATGATCGTTAACTTATAATTTTATTCTTACTGCAAGATTGATCACCCGGCCATCGATAGGTGCCCATAATGGAACAAATGACGGGTTGGTGACGCTTCCCTTAAATAAGGGCTCGTTTTTGCTTTGACGATAGTCCAGAAGGTTCTCGCCGTTTAGTATTACACTTATATGCGTGCCAAACTTTCTTTCTATTAACCCTGCCATAAAAAAGTAATCCGGCGTTTTAGTCGCATCCTGCCTGTATTGCAAGCCATTATAGGAGCCTTCTAGCCCCACTCTCCAGTTTTCTCCCAACTCTTTTACAATCGTAAAAGCCATCCTGTTCTTAGGAGTCAGTGGCATGAATTGATCTTGCTGCAGATATTTCCTTTTAGCGATCGTAAACGTATAACCCGTATATAATTCCCATCCCTGCAGCTTCGCCTGTATATAGGTGTCGAACCCTTTTGTGACGACCGGCCGTAACGCATTGGAAAACGAAACATTGCCATTCAATTGTTCTGTTGCAATGACCGGGTTATTTACCTGTGTCAGGAAAAAAGCGTGATTGATAAACACCTCGTTATCATTATCCCATTCCTTTTTATAATTGATCTCGGCATTGTATCCGACAGATCTTTCCGCTTTTACCGGTGCGGCGATGGGCTGAATATTTTCAATAGCATAATCAAATAACTGTACCGCCAGCGGGTTGGGTGTTTTATAACCGAAACCGATTCCCAGGCGGGTAGCCCAATGTTCATTAAAGCGGTTGAAGAATGCAAGACGCGGTAAGATAAAATTGCCATAACGGTTATGATGATCATCACGTATACCCGCTTCGAGTAAGGTGTTTTTATTGAACTGCCAGGTGTTTTGTACAAAGATCCCCATGGTGCGGTTGCTGAAATTATTCAGCTGAAGGGGGTCGGATGGCAATTTTTTGAAATCGTCTCCCAGCAGATTGATGCCTGCAACAAGGCTATTATCACCGTAAGGTACCAGTAAAGAAAGCTCTGTGAAATAATTGAACTGTCTGCCGTTGAAATAATGTGTATTGGTGGTAACAGACCTGGTAAACGAGCTCAGACCTGCTTTGATTTCTGCTTTTTTATTCCCGCTCATTCTTTTTTCTATCATCAATTCACCACTGTATCGTTGTGTTTTGTTCTTTTCAAAATACTGATGCTGTACATCGGCCTTGTCTTTTACTACTTGCATATCTCCTCCCAAACGGCCTTCCAGCACAGCAGTATAGCCAGTAATGATGGTTGTCTTTTCATCGGGGTAAAAAAACAAACGGGGATGGATCGCCAGCGCATCCATTTTGCCGACATCAGAGAAGCCGTCGTCATTGACATCAACAGCTTTTTGGCGTGTATAACCACCAAAGAAATTGTAGCCAACGTGTTTATTTCGTTTTGCTATGTATATGTTGGCATTAGATTCTTTTAACGTTGTTTGGTTAAGGGTAATCGTTATATCCTGTCTGGTCGCTGGTCTTCGTGAAATGATATTGATCAACCCGCCGATAGCTCCTCCTCCATATAAAGTGGACGCAGCGCCCTTGATCAGTTCCACTTGTTTCAGATCGAGTGGCGGAATGCTTAGGATACCAAACCCGCCGCTAAAACCATCAAAGAGCGGCATACCATCTCTTAATACCTGGGTGTACCTTCCTTCCAGCCCCTGTATCCGCACGTTGGCATTCCCGCTTATACTACCCGATTGCTGGATCTGAACGCCGCTGACATCTCCGAGGATACTCGCAATGCTGGCAGGCTTGATCGTATTTTCTTCATCCATCTCTTCACGCCCCAGTACTTCTACTTTCAGCGGTGAATTTTCTATGCGCTGATTATTCCGGGTTGAGGATACAACCGTCACATCGTCCAGCGTTTTTTCTTCGGGAATAAGGAATACTTGTATTACAGCACTGGCCGGCGCTGCGATCAGTACCTGTTTGCTGCTATAGCCGACGGAAGAAAAAGAGACCAGGTTGTTGCCGGTGGCAAGGCTGATCGTCGCCATACCTGTACTGTCGGTCGCCACAATAGAATTATTTTTTACGGAAACGGTAACTACCGGGATCGGCTGTCGTGTAACGGAATCAACCAGTTTTATTTTTACCTGTTCCTGTCCATAAAGACCGCCTGTGACAAAAAAGAACAGGGCAATAAATAAACAACGGCCCATTGTAATTACAATTAGAGTTTAATGCGGAACTGCACCGGACAGCAGGAAAATAGTCTCCCTGCAGGCGTATCCGCAACAATTAATGGGCCACCTCTTTTATAAAATTCCCCTGACTGTCAAAAATGATGTCCCTGCCTTTTATCTCAGCCTCGTATTGTGTTTTGCCACCCGGCAAAATTATTTTGGCAGTTTCTTTAATAGAAGCGCCATTATACCGGGTTTTGATATATTCTTTTACGTTTGCCGGTAATTCCGATAATTCTATTTCTATCTCTGATTCTGTCATAACCCCGTTACTATCAAAGAGTGCGCTCATTTCATGGCCATCCTGCTTAAATCCTGCTTCATATTTTCCATCTTCTTTTTCCCACCTGGCAGTTATGCCCGGGAACTGGCGGGCAAAGGATTCTTTTATAGTGGCGGGAACTTTTGAAATGTCAATTTTTTGTGTGCAGGCTGTCAATGAAACAAAGGCGCTGATCATTGTAAGGCCGGTTATTTTTTTCATACTGAGCGGTTTTAATACTATCAAATCTATTAAGGTATTCTGAAGCAATTCTGTTGGTCATTAAGCTACAGAATGTCAACAGATTTCAATACGAACTTCGGCCGGTCAATCATTGATCAATTGCAAAATATCATCGTTTATGAAAAAACGCATCCCTCATTTCTATGTTCTTCTCCCGGTTTTAATTTTTATTCTTTGCCCCTCTGCTGTGCAGGCCCAAAAAAAAGTCATTAATGATCCCAATTACTATGAAACCTTTCCGGAAAAATTGACTACCCGGTTATACCTTAATCAGAAATTCCTGAAGTTCACTATCCCATCTTCGGGTCAAACTGATATTGAATATAAGGCCAACACCAGGCTGAACCTGGGCATGGGAATTACGTATCACAATTTTTCAGTCAATATTTTTTATGGATTTTCTTTTTTGAATAAAGACACAGCAAAAGGAAAAACAAAAGGGCTCGACCTGCAACTTCATTTATATCCACGCAAGTGGGCTATTGACCTGATCGCTCTGTTTCCGAAAGGGTATCACCTGGAACCCAGGGGTTTTGCCATAAATGATCCCGGCAAATATTACTACCGGCCCGATGTACAATTAAAACTGATCGGCCTATCGGCTTACCAGGTACCGCACAAAGAAAAATTTTCGTACCGGGCAGCGATATCGCAGAACGAATGGCAAAAAAAATCGGCCGGTTCTCCCCTGTACGGAGGTACATTGTATTATGGAACTGCAAAAGGGGATAGCGCCCTCGTGCCAAAAAGTATTGAAAGCAGCTTCCCGCAAAAGGGAATTGATAATCTCAACTTTATGGCGATCGGTGTTGGCGGCGGATATGCCTATACCCTGGTCATTGATAAGCACTTTTTCATAACAGCGTCTGCAGTGGCTAACCTGGACCTGACCTTTACTTCAGAGGATGGTACGGCCGGTAAGAACCGGAGAACAAGTATCGGACCTTCCGTAGTAGCTAAAGGTGCGATTGGTTATAACAGTCCCAGCTGGGGTGTAAGTATAAATGGGTTGGGCAGTGCTTTATGGACAAAAGGAGAGTCTTCGCCTAAAAAATATTATTTACCGGCGGGAGCTATCCGGCTGGCGATCAGCAGGAAATTCGATGTTAAAAAAGATAAGGAGAAGTAATAACTATTTATTTCGCCACTTTGTTTTGAATGATCTCTTTCAGCATCGCTATGTTCTTTTCCTTTCCTGCTGATAAACGCACCTGGCAATACGCAGTATAGAAACGATGTTCTTCTAAAAAGACGAGTGATTTCCCGGCCTGGTCTTCGATCGGTTTATTCAGTCGCAGTTCAAGTTCCCGCCAGACCCGTTGATCGAGTTGTTTAAAATCGGTTGTGCCGAGGTGATAGGTATCAGCATCGCAAATGATCTCTTCCGGCAAGTTACGGGGAGCGGCAGACATTTTGGTGGCCATGATACAATCGGCTATACAGTGTACCATCGTTCTGTCATTGGTCTTTCCGGAAAAAAAATCCTGCATGAACTGTACACTTCTTTCTTCGTGTACGTGCATATCGCCTGTTAATTGCCCGGTATCATGAAACCAGGCAGCTGCCTGCAGAATGAAAGAGTAATGGCTATCCAGTTCATAATGATCAACGATCTCCGCGGTATGAAAAACTACTCTTTCTGTATGCTGGAAATTATGATACAACAACTTTGTGCAATCATAGGAATCAAACAGACCCCTGATATGAACGGGTAATTGAGCAGTGATATGACCGGTATTCATTACTGGCTGTAAAATTCAGTAGTAATTCTGAAGCAATTCTAAAGAGCCGGTAGAAAGGGTATTTTATGTTTTAGTTTAATTGAATTAGCTGAAATTTACAAGGTATGAAGTTATTGATCATCGAAGATGAACCGGAGCTGGCTTCGGGTATGGTGTCCTACCTGCGGCAGGAAAGTTACACCTGTGATCTGGCAACCGGTTTCCAGGAAGCGTTGGCGAGAACGGAAGGATGGGATTATGATTGTATTATCCTGGATATAACATTACCGGATGGGTCTGGTCTGCAGGTATTACAGGAGCTCAGGAAAAATCATAAAACCGATGGTGTTATTATTATATCCGCCCGTAATTCTATTGATGACCGTATTCACGGTCTTAAGTTGGGTGCCGATGATTACCTCATAAAACCGTTCCATCTTTCAGAGTTGGCGGCCAGGGTAGCTGCAATTATCCGCCGCAAAATGTATGACGGGAATAATATCATTTCTTTCCAGGAGATACAGATCGATACGATGGCCAATGAAGTAAGTGTACATAATATACCCGTTGGGCTGACGGGTAAGGAATACCAGTTGCTATTATACCTGATCGCCAACAAAGGAAAAGTGATCCCCAAAAATGCTATACTGGATCATCTCTGGATCGAAGAAATGGGATATGGCGGAAGTTTCGATTTTATCTATACACATATCAAGAATCTCCGGAAAAAATTACAACAGCAGGGATGCGGGGATTATATCAAATCCGTTTACGGCATTGGCTACAAATTGACTGATAAATGAAACTCCAGTCACAATATAACCGGGTCACCATCATTTCTACCCTGATCATTCTGCTGATCGCGGCGGCTGGCTATTATTTTTTGCTGCGGTATGTTTTGGTCCGTCAACTCGATGAGGCATTGAAAGTGGAAGAAGCGGAGATACATGATTATGTGAACACACATGATCAATTACCGGCGGCGACCATTTACAAGGATCAGCGTATTTCTTTTACAGCAGCCCTTGAACCCGTCAAACGAAAGTTTGAAAGCCGCGAGGTCTTCGATACAGCCAAAAATGAGAAAGAGTCGGCGCGGCAATTGCTTTTTCCTCTTACAGTAAACGGACAGTATTATACGGCCTCTGTTATTATATCGGAAGAGGCGACAGAAGACCTGGCATGGATCATTCTTTTTACCACGGTCGCCCTGATCGTATTGCTGACAGTTCTTTTATTTTTTATACACCGGTTCCTGCTCAAAAAACTCTGGCAGCCTTTCCGGAATACGCTCTCCTCGATTAAAGAGTTCAACCTCTCGGCGCCAGTTGAGATCAGTATGCAGTCAACGCATATAACCGAATTCAGGGAGCTGAATGATAGTATCCGGATGATGGCACAGAAAGTAATGAAGGACTATCAGTCATTGAAAGATTTCACCGATCATGCTTCCCATGAAATGCAAACACCGCTGGCAGTGATCCACTCAAAACTCGATGTGCTGATCCAGGAGCCGGAGTTAAGCGGGAAAAGCCTGGCACAGATACAAGGTGTTTACAAAGCAGTTGAAAAATTATCCCGGCTATGTCAATCCCTTTTATTGCTGGCCCGGATCGAAAATAACCAGTATACCAGTACGCAAAAAGTGTTCATCAACCAACTGGTGGAAGAAAGGAACAGGGAGATGGAGGAATGGGCGGGAGCTATGAATGTTACGATCCGCATGGAGCTGGATCCATTACCTGTGATCATGAACAATGAGCTCGCCGGGATGATCGTCAGTAATTTATTCAGGAACGCGGTAAAGCATAACCAGGAGAACGGAAGTATCATCATCCGTACCAGGGACCATCAACTCATTGTTTCCAATACAGGAAAAACAATGCTGGATAAAAGAAGGATCTTTGACCGGTTCTATAAATCCGATCAATCGGATGGTTCCGGGCTTGGCCTGGCGATCGTGCAGCATATTTGTGAACACTATCACTACAAACTCGATTACCAGTTCAATGAAGACGGGCATTCTTTCATTCTTTCTTTTTTGCAAAACCAACCGGAAAGATAGCGGTTAACACACCCTATTTTTCTTTATCTCTCTCACTGATTTTTGTCAATAGAGAACCGGTGAAATGCACTGGTATCACCTTCTTTTTCACTTCAAATTTTCTACAGATTTGCTATTATTTGCGTAATTTTCAAAAAATTGTATCTTTTACTTTGGGACTGACCTTATTTTAATTATTAAACCTGAAACCATGAGACTGCTTATCTTAATTTTTGTAATTTCTTTTATTGCCGTGTCGCCCGGTAATGCCCAGACCGAGATGTCGGCCAAGGCATCTACCTTCAGCACCAGCGGGGGAAGGATCTTCTGGATGGGGTCCAATTACCGGAAAGAATGGAACACACCGGTGAAAGTACCCGTTATCAACCTGGCTACTGAAAAAGGAGGGCTAACCCCCGTAAAAAGAGGAGGTGGCAAGCAAACCAAATCACTCCGGCTGGTAGATGCCAGCGGACGTGAATACACGATCCGTTCCATTCAGAAATTTATCACATCCAAGACACTGCCGGGAGACCTGCAAAGTGAAGCGGCAGCTGACCTGGTGACTGATGGCGTTTCGGCATCTTATCCTTATGCGTCGCTTTCCGTACAACCCCTGGCGGATGCAGCCGGTGTTCAATATGGCAAAGTAAGACTGGTCTATATCGGCGATGACCCAAAACTGGGAGAGTTTCGTGCCGATTTCGCGAATTCACTCGTGACCCTGGAAGAACGTATACCCGCTCCGTATACAAAGGCCTACGATTCAGAAGAAGTGGCCGATAAACTGGAAGAAGATAACGATAATACCATTGATGAGCAGGCTCTCTTACGGGCAAGGATACTCGATATGTTCGTAATGGACCTTGACCGGCACGAAGACCAATGGAACTGGGTGGCTACTGATAATGCCAATGGCAAGGGAAAAACATATATCCCCATTCCTAAAGACAGGGACCAGGCTTTTTATATCAACCGCGGAGTATTACCCGGGTTTGTAAAAGGACGTTCACTGGTGCCGCAACTGGAAGGATTCAAACCGGCCGCGAAAAGTATCAGCCGTTTCAATTTTGCGGCCCGCAACGTGGACCGTTTCTTTCTGAACGAGCTCAGCGAACAGGATTGGAAAACCGCGGCGGAGAAATTCGTTTCTCAAATGACAGATGAAGTGATCGACCGGGCTATTGCACAGCAACCCGAAGAGATCAGGTCGATCTCCGGACCCTGGATCGGAACGACATTAAAAGAACGCCGTAATAACCTGGTGGCTGAAGTGATGGAATATTACCGGTTCATTTCAAGTACGGTCAGCATTACGGGTAGTGATAAAAAAGAGCTATATGATGTTACCCGTAATAATGATGGTACAGCCACGGTAGTGGTCTATAAGATCGATAAGGATGGCAACCAGAGCACCAAAATGTATGAAAGAACATTTATGCCACTTATCACCAAGGAATTAAGAGTGTATGGATTCGATGGCCAGGATAAATTTGTGATGCATGGCGATAACGATAAGATCAAAGTAAGATTGATCGGCGGTGGCGGGGAAGATGTGTTTGAAAATTCAACCAAACAGTCGGGCGCTATTATCTATGACCGTACCGATGGCAATAATAAAATAACCGGCCGCTTTACCAATAGAATGTCCAACGACTCGATGGTCAATTCATTTGACAGGCTGGGCTATAAATACCCTTTCCAGTCGGTGTTTGCCACGATCGGGTATAACCCGGATGACGGCCTGTTCCTGGGACCGACCTTCAAATTCATCCGCCAGGGATTCCGCAAGTACCCTTATAAATCATTGCATCAGTTTAAAGCATCTTTTGCTTTTTCAACCAAGGCATTGAACGTACATTATAATAATGAGTTCATATCGGTGCTGGGTGATAAGACCGATATCCTGACCGATATCGATTACAAAGGACCCAATGCCACTTCCAACTTCTTTGGATATGGCGTGAACACGATCTATGATAAGACAAAGACGGGAAAATTCAGGTTCTATCGGATCCGTTACGACCTGGGTGATATAACCCTGCAATTGCGCCAGCGCTTCACCGATGATTTCATGTTGTTGTTTGGACCCGAATACCAGTTCTACAGTATGGATTCTGCCGATGCGCTGAATGCCAAACGCAATGTAGTGCTCAATACCGTTGCCAGCGGTCTTAACCCCGCCACTGTTTTTGAGAACCAATCGTATATCGGCGCCAGGCTGTCTATTATTATCGATACAAGAGATAATAAAGTACACCCTGAAAAAGGTGTCAATTGGGTGAGCACCATCCGTATGCTCAAAGGTCTCGGCGATCACAGCTATGATAAAGTAACACAGCTGAATACCGATTTCGCTTTTTACCTGAACCTGATCGATGATCGTCTTGTGTTTGCCGACCGTATAGGTGGCGGTACCACATTAGGTAAAGACGGGTTCGAATTCTTTCATGCGCAATATCTCGGTTCTGATGACAATCTCCGTGGGTACCGTAAAGAGCGGTTTGCCGGCAAGACCAAATTCTATAACCAGGCTGAATTGCGCCTGCGCTTAGCTAATTTCAAAACATATCTCTTCCCGGGTTCATTGGGTATCATGGCATTCCTGGATGCCGGAAGGGTTTGGGTAAAAGATGATCCCAATAAAAAATTCTTCAGCGGGTATGGTGGCGGTTTCTGGTTCTCACCGTTGCGCCGCTTACTGGTCAGTATTTCCTATGCCATTTCCAGCGAGGATAAGATCCCGCTGGTGGGATTGAGCTGGAAATTCTAATTCTTGCTCTGTCAATAATAGTAAAGCCAGTTCAAAAGAGCTGGCTTTACTTATAATAAGCAGTTGCGCAGTGCTATTTGCATGATAACGATCTATACCGCGACCACCTCCCAATGCACCGCAGCGGAGTATCTTCCTGTAGTCAGATCACCTGTGCCATTGCACATCTCAAATGAAAGTGTCCGGTCAAACCGGTCGCCGATATTAAATGGAGGCTCAATGACAAGAGTATCAAAACCAGTTGTAGAAAAATCATCTGCAATAAATGAAAATACCCGGCTTAGCAGATAAAAGAAAAGAGAAACCCCCATAGCTCCTGCTACCATAAATTCAGTAACAGGCCCCCCTGCCAGGCCAATCACCAAGAGAGCGATTGAAATGGCGACAAACGTTAACGATAAAGCAAAAAACAATTTTTCCAGCTTTCCGGCAAGCTCTGTATTGCTTAGCAGATCTTTTTCTACTAAGAATAGACCGGTGGAAAAGGTATTGCCTTCGCCGACAGAGCTACCATCGAGTGAAAATGTAAACAGCCGCCTGTTAAGCGTAAGAGTATCTCCTTTTTTAAAATCACCTACAAAGAAAGAAGGCACATCCTGCTGTACATTAGCGCTGTCGATGCCAAATGCTGCGAGACTTATTTCGTCTTTTCGTATTTCGCTCGTGCTATTACAGGTAAGATTGTCTGCAGTAAATGCCAATAACGGGCTTGCTGCCTGAGGCACCGGTTTTTTACCGGTTGAGTAGCCTGGTTTTTTTGGCTGGCCTGTTTGTTTTTTACCAGGTGCTTTCATTTCATCGAGATCAGTTTTTGTTATGCGGAAATTCTGCGGCACAGCTATAGCTGTTACCTGCTCTGTAATTGTTTTTGTTGAACTAAGACTTATCGACGCCAGATCGCCATAGGTTGTTTTTCTTTTAGAAGGAGTAGTCTGGAAGGCAGGTTTTAGCCTGTCAATGATCTTTCGCTGCTTCCGGTTTGGCAAAGCTGAAAACAGGTTATATACTGCATGCTCCAGCGATTTATTATCACCGGGTAAAGGATATTTTTTTGGATCATCCAAATGACCCGCCGCCCTTTCCAGCGCAAGGTTAAAAGAATTTTTTACCCTGTTTTGCAGGTTGATCAATTTGGGATTCGGTTTGGTTGCGGTATAAGCTGCCATAATATTTATTTTAGGCAAAACTATCAGCCGCTGATCGTTCATACAATCCCCAAATGTGTGGATGTTGACCCCAAAATAGGGGATGCAGTAAGCGAAGCTTGCTTATGCTTTGAAAGCGGGCAGCAAAAAGAGAGGGGGTAGCTTATAATTAGTTATTTTCCCAATAACTGGTCGGAAGTGGTGTTTGACAGCTCGACTTGTTTTTCCGCGGTAAACATATCATCAAAATTCACATCCACCCGCAATGCCCTTAATCCAACCACGCCCTGTAATTCTTCCAGGTCCAGATGTTCAATACCTGGTTTGAGAAGGTCCTTGTTTTGCAGGAATTCTATATACTCCGTGTACTCTTCGGCATCTTTGTTCTGTGAATAAACGATGGCGATCTTGCCGGGCTGTGTCAACCGCTCATTGGTATTTTTGATATGGGCCTTATCAATTCTTTTCTTGACGATCTCGTAACGGATATTGTAAGCCCCGTCCACATCAAATTTCCGTTCTTCGGTCCGGAAAAGGATCGAGAGCGTCTGGCCGTGAGAAAGGATCAACTGTGTCGTACGCAGGGGATGACTCAGTTCTCTTTCCAGGGCATGTGTCACCCGGGCGGCTTTGGTCAGTACGGTCAGTTGCCACATTCTTAAATTCCGGAGATAGATCTCATCGAATTTTTTTCGTGGGGAAATAGCCTGTCCCATATAGATATTGAATTCCAGCCCATCGGTTACATAGCGTTCAAAATAATGCGGGTACACTTTCTGGGCCGCAGCCTGTTCCTTATCGATGAAGCGGGCCAGGGTATCGTTGATACGGGAAACGCTTTCTTCATATTCTTTGCGATGATGATAGAGCATCCCGATCTGCGGGTCCAGTGCTGCGAAATAATTCTCGACATCGGTCTTGAATTTAGGATCGGTACTGTGCAGGTGATTCAGTAAGGACACCAACTGTCCCTGTAAAAAATCCTGGATGCCCAGCTCTTCTCCCGACTGAAGTACTTCGGAGGCGGATTCGATGAATTTATCCAATTTAAAATCGATCTCCTGGAGCAAGGGGAATGAACTGCTGCCCTGCGCTTTTTTAATGACCTTGCTAGCGAGTTGCAACTGTTCCTGTATATCTGCCTGAATGGCGATCGACCGCTGCGTGGAGGAATTACGGATATCAATAGCGCCATACAAGGGGTGCACATCATTGAATGCGATCCGTTCGATCTTTGTTTCTTCTTTTACCTGCTGGCTGACGATATAATTCAGCGCGGCTTCGGTGAACCTCCATTCCACAGCGGGTTGCACGGCCGTGAATTTCTTTTTGATAATAGTATCCACCTGGCTGTTCAGCCGCTCCAGGCTTTTTTCAAGACCGAGGGAAAATAAAGGCAGCGCGGCTTCGATCTTGCCGATATGAGCCGGCTTTAAATAACCGGCTTTGGATGACATGATCTCGAGCATGCCCAGCAGACCGTTGTCATTTTTCAGCGGACAAATGATCATGCTCCGGGCTCCTTCGAGGTGATAGTATTGGAGGCATTTCACTTCCGCCAGCGATTGTTCGTCCAGTGTCTCAAATAAAAGAGGCAGTTTATTTTCCCGGAACAGGAGTTTACAATAGTCACTGATCTCGTCCTTATCGCCGCTGGTATGAAAATGTTTGAACAGGATGCTGTTATTATTATGCAGGTCGGAATAAACATAGTGATTATTGATCTTGAAGAAAGGAGTGATGCCGATCATCAGATCCTTTAAACCGATCAGGTCCTGTACATGTTTTTCCAGTTCGGTATACACCGTGGCATTGGAAAATGCATTGATGTCCAGCAGGCGGTTCTTGATCTGGTTGATCACTTCCTGTTCGGTCATATCATTCACCCTAAGGACAGAGATCCCTTCGAATACAAATTTCTCCAGCGGTATCTGTTCTTCCAGTTCCGTCATCGTCATAATACTGTTGGTCTGCTTGTTCAGGATCGTATCGGGCAGCTCCGGCATTTCATCAACAGGCCTTACATCGATAAAACGGGCATCGATACGCAGTTCGAGATAGCGGGTAAGTCCTGTTTCCTCATCCTGGTAAGGATGGATCGAACGGGCAAATTCATTGCTTTTTACACCCAGGTATTTTTTCAGGATCAGTCCATAGGCAAATGAAAAACGTTCCTGGTTCAGTTTAAGGGCGATCTCACCCTCCGGCACCATGATCTGGTTGGTTCCGTTTTTCAGCATCGATTTGAAGCGGGGTGATGCATATACGGCAAGGTGCTTAAAAGGAATGGAGACCCCGTACATATGATTGGCCGTGGTGGGAGGGAAGACTGCGGCCAGCATTTCTTCGATCAGGTCGGAATGAGGGAAAAGGATGTCCAGGTTCGGGATCGTTTTCATCAGCTCCGGGTGCGATTCAAATTCCTTTACTACGTGTCCGTATAACTTCTTCATACCGGGGCTTCCCTCTTCAATATTTTTTTTCAAAGCCTTTACCAGCGGAACAAAGGAAAGTGTGCTGTTCAACAAAGACTCGTCATGTGGTAAAGCTCCATCTAGCATGATCAGGATAGTTTAAAATGATTGTCTGTAAAGCTAGTAAAATCTGCCTGTTCCTGAGACAGGTCCGCATCCCCTTTTAGTGGTAGGGGAAGTATAAAAAAGGCCGGGAGTTCAATTCCCGGCCTCATGATAATAATTTATAATAACAGTTGTGTTTATCTTCTCTGCCGGCCCAGTGCCATGCCGATCTTTAACTGGATCGTAAAGAAAGCATCTTTATCACCCGGGTCTCCCCGCTGGTCACCGATATTGGTAATATCGCTGGGATTGATCTCGGCTTTGCGGTTATACAATTGCTGGGCGATCGCTGCCTGGTTCGGTGTCAGGTAATTAAAGAACAGGGTGGGATCGATATACTCCGTGCTTACATCATCAAGATAATCGGTAGTGAGAATGCGGTAATTGAGCTCCAGTCTTGCATTCAACAGGGGATTGATCTCGTATTTAAACCCGAGTCCCGTTGCGATATTTATCTGGCTGAGCTGGTAATTGGGGCGATCGGGGTATTCGGTAAAGCCCTGTCCTTCTAAATGAAGGGGCTGCAGTGCATACCATTGCCCGTTGACTTTTGCCTGCGGGTCAAAGGAATAATAACCGACACCCACAAGCGCATAAGGGGAGAGCCGCGGAGGATTCTCTCCATCAAAATCCCTGAACATCAGCGGGTGTATCTCCAGGCCCAGCTGGAAATCGGCGATCTTGCTTTTGAAGCTGAGATTCCGTTCATAACGGCCAGTCGTAGTTGTTTTTACCGATTTTAATACACTGTCGAATGCCTTTACTTCACCAAAAGTGCCTTCGAGCCGTAAAGTCAGTTTATCCTGGTAATTGGCCATTACATAAAACCCAAAAGCGGGTTTTGAGTTCTTCCAGACAAGGTCCTTAATGAATTTTTTTCCCGCGCCTTCGCGGCCGCCGATATCCGTCAGGGAGTTCATGATCCCAAAGGAAGCGCCCAGTTCCATGACCACAGCATGGTCATAATATTTGTCGTTATAATAGTAATACTGAGCTTTCAGAGGTTTACTCACTACCAGGCTGCACACCAGGCACAGGAACAAAAGTTTTCTCATCCTCAAACAAATTTGCTTTGATCAAATTAAATATAAGTTCTTGTCAGAGGGATTGGATAATAGGGTTGGGTGCGGAAAAGCGAGGGATAAATGTATAGAATATACAGAACTGGCAAAGTTTAAATTATTGTATTGGGGGAAAACTAATAAAATGGGTGAATTCACCGGTTCCCGGCACGGTTAAAACGCCGGGAAATCTTTGATGGTAAAGGTTTCCCGGTTACAGAAGAGAATTTATTTTTTGCATTTTCAAAATACTCAGTACTCTTATCACCTGCCCGGGTAGATTGGCTTGCCGGATTATCGTGTGCCCGTCTCAGTTTACAAGTACCAGGCCGGCAGAGAACAAACAATTTTCCCCGTTCATTCCTTTTAGGATATACCGCCCGGAAGGGATAACCGGGAGTGTGATCATCATCACCGGTCCTCCTGTGACAACAGGGATCGTTGCTACCGGCCGGCCATTTATATCCAGGATCTCAACACTGTTCACCTGCATCATAGTATTCCCCGAAGATCTGATCGTGATGGTCGCTCCGCTTTGGGTAGGATTGGGATAAAGGCTTATCGTTTCCGCATTGCTGAATGACAGCATCCGGGTAACGGTAAAAGCATCTTTGTCGTTTTCCACGGCCCTGATGCGATAATAGTTCTTTCCTTTTGCCGGGCTCGCATGTAACCAATCATATTCACTCCGGGCGCTGTTCTGTGAAGGAATTGTTTTTATCACCGTAAAATTGATACCATCACTGCTATGCTGAACCTCGTATTGAATACCGGGTGTCTCGTTGGTCGTTACCCATTTCAAAAGGGCCG
>DASYLC010000276.1:0-4872 GCA_036009775.1 Chitinophagaceae bacterium | reverse complement strand
GCCGATCAGAGAGAAGACGAGGAAGAGTATAGAGCCTTTCATCCTGGAAGATTTAGTAGGAAGATAACAGATAAAAACTAACAGATAAAAATGCCTCAGAGATTGGCAATGTCTCATTTTGAAAATTCTGAATCTCATACGACATAGTTCACAGAGAAAAAACATAGCTATCTATATCAAAACCCTATGTTTCTTATGTGACTATGTGGTTCATTCCCTTTTTAATCAGGCTAATTTTAAAGTAAGTTACCACTCAAAGATTGCATTTTCTTTTTGTATCGGGTATCCGGAAAGCAAAAAGACCGGAAAGCAATAACAATGCCCGGTCTTTCTGCAACTTTTATCTGTTAATTTTTATCTTTTCACTTTCAGTCATCATCTGACATTTATATACCCCGCTCCTTTACATTGTCCGCAGCTATACTGGGTTTGCTTGTTACTCTTTGCATAATAATTACTGGCTACATTCACCTGGTACCAGTCATACTCCATGCTATAACCAATGCCTTTACAATAAGAGCAAACAATGAAAGGCGATGAGGTAGTGCCGGTATAGGCAGCCATCACATCGGGACTGAGGCCCTTTTCAAATACCAGTTTTTTAGTTGCATTTATCCAGGCGATGGTATACGTATGTGTTGTACAGGAATATTCCGTTACATAAGCGATGCGTCCATTACCCGAAACATACCAGCCTGGTTTGACACGCAGCTCCCATATCTCCCTTTTGCAGGGATCGGCCGGTGGTTGCTGTTTTTCGATCTCTTTTTTCTTTTCAACCACAACATCTGGCTTAGGATAACCATTGTATTCCGCATAAAAATCGTCTACTTTTTTGCTGGCCATTTTCTTGATCTCTTCCTGTTGCGAATAACTAAGTCCTGAGGTGGTAGTTTTTACATCGATATAACCGGGTCCGCCGACCAGCATATCGAAGGCCGCACCCAGGTTCTTATTCGCGATCTCTTTGAACAGGTCTGTAAACAGCACGATGATCTTGTCTTGTTTTATACCTTCCAGTTCCAGGGCTTTCGTAAATTTCCCGGCGCAATCGCCGGCAGTAGTGCGGTCCGACAAACGGGGTTTGTATAAGTTCACGACAGAATCTATCGCCCCCTGTTCGGTATTGTACAGGCCTTTGTAGATACTAACAATAATGCGTACCTGGTCCCTTTCATAATATTTATCATTGATAGAGCCGCTCACGTACATACTGAACGTCCCCTGTTCCCTTTTTTTAAAACTGACGATAAGACTATCGAGTTTTTGCTTCAACGCCGCTGCGCCGGCATTCTTTCCTTTAGGGGTATCGATCATGGTGACGGTCCATTCCCAGGTCGTTGTGTGCTTATCCCGGTCTGTATTGGTTTGAGTAAACTCAGTCCGCACACTCCCCGGTATGCTGATCGCCGATTGGTATATACCCGACCCGCGGAAACTCGTTTTGAATAATTCACCGGCCAGCAGCATCGGGTGTTTGGTTGGGTCCCCGGCGACATGGAGCACTTTGTCTATAGTAGACAGGACATTGAATGCAAATGTGTCTTTGATCGCCTTAGCTACGGGTGATTTTGCGGGTATATTCTTCGATGGTTGGGCGTACAGGCCGGCATATACCAGCAGGGCAAGCATGGGGAGTAATGATCTAACCGTTTTCATACTATTATATTGAAGATAAAAATAAACAACCTGCTTATTTTTCAATATACCCTGTGGCGGGTAGATTGGCCTCCTCTCCTTTACCTCTGAGCCGCGCTCGCAACCTTCGTGCCTCGGTTATCTCCATAAGAGGAAAGGAGAATTCAACGAGGCAATGTAGCAAAGCATCTGCATCGAATAGTAACCAACAGTAAGTGAATTCCCATGCGCCTCTTTTTGGGCCGAAGAAAAGTCACAATTTATTCTATCCTTTGTGCTGAAAAAGCCGGCGCTTCCCGAGTCCAGCCATAACACGCACCGGAGTCTTCAAACCTGAGCCCGTGCAAGATCTGGGTTTCCCCGGCGGTTTGAGTGAGGGAAGTTTCGAACTAAATGACTTTCCCGCATCAAACCGCCTTGACTTTTTTTCTCCACTTTTTTTGTCAAGAAAAAAGTGGAACCTTGATCACCCGGGACCGGGAAAGAAAGAAAAACCAGCGTTGCCGGGACAAATACTCAACACTTATTTAACTTACCTGTAATAAAGAATGGCCTTAATTTTAGAATCATGCAAAAACAAGTTCGCAAAGGAAGATGGCTGCGGCGCTTATTGCGAACCCTGGTCGTAACCATCGGTATCATCATAATCGCCTGTCTCGTCTTTGATCATTATTACCAGTTCCGCCGTTCGGATGAAGAGATGAACAAGATCTTTACCGAACAAAAGATCGATGCCCATATATATTATTATACTACCCATGGCCGTAAGCTGCGCTACGTAGCCGCGGGAAATGATACGCTCCCCACTATCCTGTTCCTCCATGGTTCACCGGGCTCGATCAGTTATTACAGCCGGCGGTTCAGGGACGATTCACTCCGGGATCGTTTCCATTTCTACGCGGTGGATCGCCCGGGCTATGGTTATTCCGGTTTCGGTGATCCCGAGCCTTCCATACAAAAGCAATCGGAGATGATCCGCCCGATACTGGATAGTTTACACCATGCCCGGCACCCGGTCATCATCGTCGGAAGTTCCTATGGCGCATCGATCGCCTGCCGGATCGCGATGGATCACCCGGAACTCGTAGATGGCCTGGTGCTGACCGGCCCGGCCATTGCACCGGGGAGAGAAACGTATTTCGGTATTACTCCTGTCATTGAGCACTGGTCTTTGCGCTGGTTCATACCCCGGATCATTCGTTCACCCAACACAGAGAAAGTGCATCATAAAAAAGAACTGGAAAAAATGTTGCCCTACTGGAAGAATATCAGGGTGCCGGTCTATTACCTGCAGGGGGCCAATGATGATATCGTGGATACATCGAATGCAGGTTTTGCCAGGGAACAACTGGTAAATGTGCCTTCACTGGAGATAAAATTCCTCCCGAACCGTGCGCACCGGCTGGCACAGTTTGAATGGGGGGGAGATCAGGAACGCGATATTGAATGTTTATGAAAAAGTGGTAAGGTTAAAGCAGGCTGGGGTGAATTTAATTGGGGTAAACTGATTTGCCCACAGGGCCTTGCGGGCTGACGCAATTTCTTTTTAGCCACAGATGAACGCAAATGGACGCAGATGATTTGTCCACAGGGCCCTGCAGGCTGGTGCAGATAGGGTTAGCCACGAATGCACACGAAAGGACACGAAGATTTGCTGACGCAAATTGTTTTAACCACAGGTAAACACAAATCGACGCAGATGATCTGCCCACTTGCAGAGTCGTGTGGGTTGGTTAAATTCGTCGGGCAGCGATGTAACGAATCATGGCTTCAGACCTCGCCCCAATTACTTTTCATGCCATTCATCCGTCGTCACATGCGACACCAGCATCCACTGCTTATTCCTGAATGCATACACCCGGATATATTTTAAATGATACCGGTCTGTTTTTTCCTTGTTCTGTTTTTGCACGGATAATTTCCCTTTTAGAATCGCCAATGCAGGATGCAGTTCAACGGTCACGGAATCATGTTGCCGCAACAAAAAACCTCCTTTCGCCACCGACCTCATCCAGCCTTGTTTTCCTTCGACCCTGCCGGAGCCATGGCTAAAAACAAAGTCTTCGGCATAAACGGTTTTTAGTGCGGCTGTATCCTGTTTGACAACATTATTATCGATAAGTTGATTGAGAGAAATAAGATAGTTACTGTCCGCAGGGCCCTGGGCTTTCAATACAGCATTGGACCCGATCGCCGTAAGTAAGAGGAGGATGAATTTTTTCATGGTATAAAAATACGTCTTAGTTGTTTCGGTCTGCTGACTGCATTTTCCCGGATCTTCTTTTTCTGTCGCGTATTGTCAGCCAAATATTCAAAACAAAGGTCAGCAGGAAAATAATAAGCGTCGCTCTTTCCACAAATACAGGATCAAAATTCTTACCGGTTAATTTCAGCAGCAGGAAATGGATATAAGAATCCGAGCGGTCATGATAACCCAGCGCTTCTCTTGCTTTCCAGTGCCAGTCGGTACAGGCGCAATAACCCCATCCGAACCAGATGCCGAGGATAAACCAGGAGGCGGCGGTAAGCAGGGTGGTGAAGAGATGCAGTTTTCTTGTCCTGGGAAAGGCCCAGCCGATGATATTGAATAACGTAAATACGGTGTGGAAGATGAAGAAGAAGATATTGAGGAATTGGTACCACATGGTAGTTGCAGTAAATGAATACAATTTAAGCCACGAAATGACGTGAATCAATTCGAAATGTTTGCTGACGCAAACCCAATTTAACCACTGATTACACAGATAAATTTGCTGACGCAAATTTATAGGTCACAGATTAACACAGTTGGTTTGGTAACGCAAACATTTTTAGCAGGTGAACGCAGATTTTTTGTGCCTGTGAAACATAACTGTGGACTGTTCAACCTGCCGGCCGGCCGGCAGCTCTGTGGTAAAAACCCATTAAATTGCGACGGAAGACCTGCATTTACCGCAATAATCAGGTATCTGTACACCCCCAAAAAACCTGTGAATTATATAACTTTTGAGAAAAACTATATAACAGTCCTCCCTTGAAACAGGTTTAGCTTTAAACTGTTCAACCTAAATAACAGCAGGCCACCGCTACCGATTTAGTAAGTTAATATGGGTGGTCTGTTTTTTTATGCTTAGGTTGTCCTAAATTATATGAATCCCCTTGCCAGAGAATTGGACAAAAACGCAGAAACCATCGCCGGGCTGGAAAGTCTTGCCGCGAAGGCCGTAGAAGAATTCCTCGTCGATCCCCGGGAAT
>DASYLC010000275.1:0-4429 GCA_036009775.1 Chitinophagaceae bacterium | reverse complement strand
CCGCTATTAACATTCAGGAACTCGTTGGGGAAAACTAACAGTCGTTTAGCAGGAGCCCCGACTCTATTTTTGCAACAACTGAAATCCATTTTTATTGAAACCGATTCTTGGATCCATATTCCTGGCGCTGGTCGTTATTGCCTGTAATTCATCCGGCAGTAATAAAAAGAATGAAGATGATTCATTGCAGTATTACCCGCCTACTCCCCAAAAACTCACCAAAGAAGAATTCCGGAACTACTATCGTCAGCTTGCTTCTTTTTTCGACACGACCTTACTCAAAACCGGTTTTAACGGTGGCATTATCATCGCCAAGAACGGGGATGTGATCTATGAAAAATATAGCGGCAAAAGAGATCTCCGCGAAAAGGACAGTATGACAGCAACAACCTCTCTGCATATCGCTTCCACTTCGAAGACCTTTACGGCAACGGCTATCCTGCGCCTTGTACAGGAGAATAAATTATCCCTGGGCGATTCCCTGGAAAAATTCTTTCCCGGTTTCCCCTATCACGGTATCACGATAAAAATGCTGCTTACGCACCGCAGCGGACTCCCCAATTATCTCTATTTCATGAGCAATAATAAATGGGGTATCGTCAACGGAAAATGGAACCGGCAATACGCTACCAACCAGGACGTGATACAGATGATGTATGATAAAGTGCCGGATCGCACCGGTTCACCCGATGGTCGCTTTAATTATTGCAATACCAATTATGTTTTGCTGGCCACCATCGTTGAAAAGATAAGCGGGCTTTCTTTCCCGGCCTATATGAAACAGAAATTCTTCGAACCATTGCAAATGAAGGATACCTATATATACACCCTGGCAGACTCGCTTACGGCTACTCCTTCATTCACCCATGACGGTATCTACTGGCAGTACGATTTCCTGGATGCTACATACGGCGATAAAAATGTTTATACCACTCCCCGCGACCTGTTGAAATGGGACCAGTCCTTGTATACGGACCAGGTCCTGGGAAAACCATTGCTGGATTCTGCTTTTGCACCGCATAGTTTTGAAAAACCATCTGTACATAATTATGGAATGGGATGGCGCCTGCAACTATTACCCAATGGGAAAAAAGTAGTCTATCATTTTGGCAAATGGCATGGATCGAATGCGTCATTTGCGAGACTTATCGACGAAAAAGTGACGATCATCATACTGGGCAACCGTTTTAACCGGGGAATATACAACAGGGCCCAACTCAGCTATGATATCTTTGGCGACTATATGCAGGGAGGCGTGCCTGACAGCGATGAACTGGATAGTTTGAAAACTGCATTACTGGACACCCCTGCTAAAAAGAATAATCCGAAACATGGGAAGTAGCCTGTCGTTTTCTGGCAATTCTTTTGGAACTTTAGGACTCCAATGAAGATTTTATCCGCTGAAGAGATACGGCTATGGGACCAGTTCACGATCCGTGAAGAGCCTGTACGTTCCATCGACCTCATGGAAAGGGCCGCCCTGCAATGCGTGGAATGGTTGCTGCAGCAATATCCTGTGGCCCCTTCCTTTGGTATATTTTGCGGGAAAGGAAATAATGGCGGTGATGGCCTGGCGATTGCCCGGCTATTGATGGAAAAGAATTATCCCGTTACCGTACATATCCTTGAATTTGGACATAAGGGCACAGATGATTTCCAGGTCAACCTCGCCAAACTCCATAAACTACCCGGCCACGATATTCATTTCATACAATCCGAACAGCACTTCCACCCTTTCCCGGATGAACAGGTGATCATCGATGCATTATTTGGTTCGGGTCTTAACCGGGAACTGGAAGGAGTAACGGCAAGGCTGGTTCAGCATGTCAATCAATCAAACCGTCCTGTTGTTTCCGTTGATATTCCCAGCGGATTATTTTCAGATCGTTCTTCCAGGGGAACATTGACCATCCATGCGCATCATACGCTCAGTTTTCAATGTTATAAACCGGCCTTCCTCTTCGCGGAGAATGAAGAAGCTGTTGGTGAGATCCATATACTGGATATCGGTCTTCATGCTGGGTTCTATCATCTGCTGTCGGGCCGTTTCGAACTGGTGGATGATGCGATCATCCATTCCATTCACAAACCCCGTAAACGATTTTCGCATAAAGGAAATTTCGGCCATGCATTACTGGTGGCCGGCAGCCTGGGCAAGAACGGTGCGGCCATCCTCGCTGCCCGGGCCTGTTTGCGGAGCGGTGCAGGATTACTTACCTGCCATACCGCCAGGTCGGGACATGATATTATGCAATCGACCGTTCCGGAAGCGATGCTTTCGATAGATCCTCATATACACTATCTCACCAGTATTACCCAGGACATTACCAAATATGAATCCATCGGTATCGGGCCGGGTATCGGCACCGCACCGGAAACAAAAATGTTATTGCGGGAGATATTTGATACTTACCGGAGCCCTGTCGTGCTGGATGCGGATGCATTGAACCTGCTATCTACACAGAAAGACCTGTATAAACTGATCCCTGCAGGTTCGGTACTCACCCCTCATCCCAAAGAATTTGAAAGACTGTTCGGGGAAACTGCCAATGAATTTGACCGGGTGCTGCTGACCCTACAAAAAGCAAAAGAGCTTAACTGTATCATTGTATTAAAAGGACATCACACATTTATCGCCACTCCGGATGGTAAAGGTTTTTTTAATGCGACCGGTAACCCGGGAATGGCCACCGCCGGAAGCGGTGATGTGCTGACAGGTATACTGACTGGTTTATTAGCGCAGGGATACAGTTCGGTGGAGTCCGCGATCCTTGGTGTTTATATTCACGGGTTGGCCGGGGATATAGCGGCCAAAGCAGTTTCTATGGAAGCGATGGTGGCCGGAGACCTGACCGATAATTTGGGGCTGGCTTTTCTTTCGATTTACCCGGATAAATAAGGTTTTAAAACCTGTCCGCCCCTGCCCTCCAAACTCAATCCAATCAAGACTTTAGGTCCCGGCATGAAAAACCAGAAACCAGCAACCAGAAACCAGTTTTCCCCTATCTTTGCCGCCCGGCTGAATAGCCGTTTTCTATTAAATTTTGATTAAGAATCAACTCTTATGGACAAATTGATCTATCTCGTTCCCATCATGGGTCTTATCGGTCTTCTTTACACATGGATTAAGTTCAACTGGGTGGCCAAACAGGATGCCGGCAACGACCGGATGAAAGAGATCAGCAAATATATTGCTGAAGGTGCGATGGCCTTTTTAAAAGCTGAGTGGAAGATCCTGGGTTATTTCGTGGCGATCGTGGGTGTATTGCTCGCAGTAATGGCCACTTCTAATCCTCACTCCCACTGGTCGATCGCCATTGCCTTTGTGTTTGGCGCCGTACTGAGTGCGCTCGCCGGTTTTATCGGAATGAAAGCGGCTACAAAAGCCAATGTACGCACAGCACAGGCAGCCCGTACCAGTTTAAAGAAAGCATTGAATGTATCTTTTACCGGTGGCGCCGTAATGGGTGTAGGTGTGGCAGGACTTGCAGTAATGGGTCTTGGTGGTTTATATATTGTATTAAAACAAATTTTTGCACCCGATGCCAGCATCAATTCTGAAGAAATGTTCAGAACGATCGAAGTGTTGACCGGTTTTTCACTGGGTGCAGAATCAATAGCCTTATTTGCCCGTGTGGGTGGTGGTATCTATACCAAAGCCGCGGATGTGGGTGCCGACCTTGTTGGTAAAGTAGAAGCCGGTATCCCTGAAGATGATCCGAGGAACCCTGCCACTATCGCCGATAACGTAGGTGATAACGTAGGTGATGTAGCAGGAATGGGCGCCGATCTTTTCGGTTCGTATGTAGCTACCGTACTCGCCACGATCGTACTCGGTCAGCAGACATCAGTACTCAGCCCTGATGATACACTGAATGGATTTGCACCGGTAGTTCTCCCGATGCTGATCGCAGGCATCGGCATTTTATTTTCCATCTTCGGTACTTTGTTTGTCCGTATCAGCGATTCTGCCGGCATCAATACCCATACTGTTCAGAAAGCTTTGAATATGGGTAACTGGGGTTCTATGATCCTGACCGCGATCGCTGCTGCAGGTTTAGTATACTGGTTAATGCCCGAAGCGATGGAATTGAGAGGTGTGATATTTACCAAATGGGGAGTACTCGGCGCAATTGCCGTAGGCCTTGCTGTGGGTGCATTGATGAGTATCATCACTGAATATTATACAGCGATGGGCAAACGTCCTGTCAATTCGATCATACGTCAATCCTCTACGGGTCACGCTACCAACGTAATTGGTGGCCTGGCCATCGGTATGGAATCTACGTTCTTACCGATACTCGTACTGGCCGGTGGTATCTGGGGTTCTTATGAATGTGCTGGTCTTTATGGTGTGGCGATCGCTGCAGCCGGTATGATGGCTACAACCGCTATGCAATTGGCGATCGATGCATTTGGCCCTATTGCA
>DASYLC010000274.1:0-3321 GCA_036009775.1 Chitinophagaceae bacterium | reverse complement strand
TATATTCTTAATCAAAAACAGACCTTTTCACAGGAATATGATGAATTAATAAAATTACACGGATTGTACCCTGAATAATTTTTTTCTATGTTACGATTAGGTTTGTTCATGCAATAATAAAAACGGTTAAAACCGTTTTCGCATGGCACGACGAACAGATAACCATTTCAATGGTCTTATACCGATACCGCTGATTATAAAAATTACAACCTTACTCCTTCGCCCACTTATACCCTTCCAGCCACTCCAAGAATTTTTCAATCCGGGCCTTGTTATCCCTCTGCCAGCTGAAAATATCTTCCTTATCCGAACTGGTCATCGCCACATAACACGCTGTCCTGATATGATCATTCTTCTTCAGGTCCACAAAAAACGGAACATAAAAATTCTTATAAAACCCTTTGTCCTTTTTATTGGTTTCGTCGATAATAGCGATCAGGCTTTCCATTTTATGACTCATTTTGTCCGCATCGGTTTTTAATGAATCGGGTGTACTGGCAGAGAGCAGGGACAACATCAGTTCCGCGGAACTGAAATCATCCTCTTTATTCTTCTTCTTATCCAATGCTCCCATGTCTAAATTGATGGTGACGTTCTTCTCATCCTGCCGGCTCACTCCTTTCATGATCAGTTTATTCAGCAGATCAAGATTCTGTTCAGCCCTTTTGCCTTCCGGCTCGATCAGCAGGAAAGAAAAAAGTGACAGTACACTCTGTATACGGCTTTTATCAGCCAGCATCCTTCCCAGCGCATTATGTGAAGAAGCATGCATCGGTTTACGTTGTACACTTTTTTTAAAACTGGCAATAGCATCATCGGCATAATTCATCCCTACTTCAGTGATGCCCTTATTATAATATAACAAATACTCCTCCGGGAATTCTTTGATCCCCTGTTCGTATATCTTCAGCGATTGTTTTTTATCGCCTTTGAAATCAAGCACGGTACCGTAATTAACATAGGCCTTTAGCCGGATATTACGATCTTTCGAGATATCCAGTACTCTACTGAGCAGGCTGGCTGCATCATCGTATTTCTTCAGCGAGATAAGGCTGAACGATTTTTCATACATGGCCAGCGCATGACCAGGTTGTAACTGTATGGCCGCATCGTATTTTGCAACGGCACCGCTAAAATCGCCTTTGTCGTGAAGAGCAATCCCATCTTTTACCAACTGGTCTGCATCCTGGCCAAATGCGAACGGAGAAAAGAAAACAAGGGCCAGTAAAAACAGTATATTTCTCATAATGTGGCTTTGAGTGTGGTAAAATCATTTACAAAATAGAACAGTTTTTTTGCAACTTTAGTATCGGGTGTATTTATTTATTTCTCCCCGGAATTCGTAACTTAAGGTAACAACTTATGAAAACAAGGTCCCGTTATATCTTAGTTTTTGCGGCAATAATAGCGATCCTTTATGCAGGATACCGGATCATTACCCGTTCCCGAAATGCTGCATCCGCGGGTGGCATTGCAGCACCGGCCGTCCTGGATAGCGCCGCTATTATTAATGACCTCCGTTACCTTGCTTCTGATACCTGTGAAGGAAGGGGCCCCGGTTCTGCCGGTCATGAAAAAGCAGTGGAAAGAATTGCCAGCAGCATGCGGGAAGCAGGACTGGACAGTTTCGGCAATCAACTGGTTCATCCATTTACCGGAAAGAAGATCAACAATACCCGATCCGGTAAGAATATCATCGGGTGGATAAAAGGAACTGTACACCCGGAAAAATATATTGTGATCAGCGCTCATTATGATCACCTGGGCATAGCAGGCGGAAAGATCTATTACGGCGCTTCCGATAATGCCAGCGGTACAGCCTGTTTATTGGGTATGGCAGGCTATTTTAAACAAAATCCTCAACCGTACTCACTGATCTTTGCAGCATTTGACAGGGAAGAAACCCGCATGGAAGGAGCTTACCATTTTATTGACAGCCTGCCCGCGCCGCTCACACTTTCTGCGATCAGCATGAACCTGAACGTGGATATGATCACGCGAAATGACAACAGGGAAGTATTTATCTGTGGCCTGTATCATTATCCATCCTTTGGATATGTATTTGACACACTGAAAGCTCACACAACAATGAAACTTTTAAAAGGACATGACGGTGGCGATCGTTACGACGACTGGACTACGCAGAGTGATCATTTTGCTTTCCACATCAGGAAGATACCTTTCCTCTACATCGGGGTGGAAGATCATCCCGACTATCATAAACCGACAGATACTTTTGACAAGACCGACTGCGGCAGTTATATAGAAACCTGCAATATGATCGTACTGCTAACAAAACTGCTAAAACCCTGAATATGTACTGCCGGGAACTATCTCATTACTGGTATTAACTTTTCCATGACAGCCTTTAACGTTAAATAACATTGCCTCAAACCCTTTCCGGTACTGCTTTTCGAAAGATTAAATGTTAACCGGCCAGTACACCCGCCCTTGCTTAACATTTCTTTTAACCATTTCTGGCACACTGGCACTTGCTTTGAAATATACTATGCAACCGGGCGATTAAAACAAATTTGTACCGCAATAGCCCGGCGATTGCAGTACTCTATTTAAAACTTATATGACATGAAAAAGATCTTTACACTGTTTGCTGGCCTGTTGATGAGCGTTGCTTTATTCGCAGCCGACCGTAGGCCTGTGGTAACAGTCAAAAAAGCGATGAATTACAAGATCGTCATCGATGGCAGAAGTTATTTTGACAACGACATGACGATGAAACTCAGTAACCTCCAGTATGGTCGTCACACTATCAAAGTGTACGAGATCAAAAAAGGTCTTTTTGCGAGAGAAAGAATGGTGGCCGCTGCCGCATTCAAACTCGACCGCGATGATGTTACTATTAAGATCGACCGATTCGGTAAGATCGACATCAAAGAAAAAGACAATGACAGAGGTTGGAATGGCCGCGATGACAGAAGGGACGATCATAACAGGTTCTAAATTGCTCCTATAACTATAAGCCGTCTCACCCGCAGGTGAGGCGGCTTTGTTTGTTCTGGGTAAAGCCCTCGTCAAAAAACACCCGCTGGCATAATGATTGCAGCCCCTGTATAAACCTCTGTTATGATCCGCAAACTAAAATCGGGCGAATACCGGATCTACTCCCGTAAGAAAAATCCTAAAACAAATAAAAGGCGAAACCTGGGTACTTTTTCTTCCCTCCAGGCAGCAAAAAAACATGAAAAGGCCATCCAGTATTTTAAGCATCATTGAGCATTTCCCGGAAATATGGTCTGCCTCCCCGGAAATCCGGAGAAATAGCTGTTCGCAAAACATTACGGGGCAAAATGATGATCGTTC
>DASYLC010000273.1:0-5039 GCA_036009775.1 Chitinophagaceae bacterium | reverse complement strand
TGTACGGGTCTGCCGTCAACTGAACTGGTTGTGGTAATAAGCATGGTATATCATTTTAATTTTTCAAATATAGCTTTTAGTTCCGCATCTTCCTTTACCACTACTCCTTTGGCCGCCTCGCTGATATAAGCGATCCGTTTGTCAACATCAGGATGGCTGGTCAGGAATTCAGGTAAGGCGCTTGAAGGAGTTGCCTCCTGCAGGTGATGAAAAAGATTGGAAAACCCTTTTGGATCGACGCCCCGGCTGGACAGGACCTTCAGCCCTTCCATATCCGCTTCTTTTTCCAGTCTCCGGGAATAGTGAAGCGATTTCAGGTTATCAGCATGGTTGACCAGTACATTGGTCACCGTTCCAAATCTCCCGAATAATAGCCCGAGAAAAACTTTTGAACCAAGCTGGCGGAATATCCTCTTTGTTGAATGTTTATTATTGACATGGGTGAATTCATGGCTCAGTACTGCCGCCAGTTCGGGATAAGATGTCATCTCTTTCAGCAAACCACTGAAGACCACGATGCGGCCACCGGGAAGTGCGAATGCATTCACGGTATTATCATTGACCAGCGATATCCTTATATCATAAGGAGTAGCCACATTCAATTTCCTGAAAAATTCGTTTAACAGAATTGTTTTTGCCGAATCCTCCTGGGCGGGTAAACTCATGGCATCATAGACAGCATCACCCAGTTGTTTTTCTGTTTTGATAGAAACCTTTGAAGCCAGTTGTTGCGAAAGCCAGGGAACGATCAGTAGATAGGCCAGGAATAGAGCGCCCAGTATACCGATAATAAGAAGACTGTTCCGTATCCACTCCTTACCACTGCTTTTTTTATGCCAGGGCTTTCCCCTTTCGGCCTGCATCTCTTTTATAAAAACGGCGGCTTCGTTGCCGGGGATCCATAATTCCGGACCGGCTGACCCGTTATTCCGGAGCCTGGTTTGCTGGGAAGGAAGATCAAAGGAAACCTCCACATCTTTAAGCAACCAGCTGATCATTGCATTACTGCCATCGGGGTTGCGGAAACCAATATTCAGGTTCTTGTCGAATACCAGGACGGTGGAATCAACCGGTTCTGTTCCATGGGAAGAATAGTAAGAACCAAAATAACTTTTCATCGGTGCATTTTACGGTAATAAAGATAAATGATAATCCTTCGCTGTTTGTTAAAGAAAATCACCTGCCGGCCCTGCGGGTAACTCATTCAATTATTACTTTGTTATGTTCAGGGAAAATGAAACCTTTGCATCCGTTCTTATTCAACCAATTTTTAACAGGATCCGGAGGCTTCAGACTCCCGACCTCCAACTTCTGACTTCTTAACATGGTTCAGGCATATAATTTTCTCGCTTCCTGGCAACTCTTTCCTGAGAAAGGGACCTATGAACAGGGTGAAAGACCCAAAAGCGGTATCTATAAGATAGAAGCTGTGACGGGCAAAAAAGAACTGAAAATCTACCAGAACCGTGTCTCCCTGGAGAACCAGGCTTTTGCATCCGCTTATACGATCAATGCCGACGGCGGGTTGAATGATCTTGATGACCCCGCACTGGCCGATAAAGTACAGGTTGCTTTCCCGGACGGGATCAGCTTCGAGATCCATTTTTATAAAAAAGGCGAGGCCCTGCTGCATATCATCCACGAGATATTACCGAATGGTTACCTGAAGATCACGCAACAGGGTGTAAAGGAGAATGGTACTGCTTATACCAATACGGAGATCTATCATAAACAACTGAGCGTACTACCCTATTCGGCTTCCGTCTCCGGTGCCGTGATCAAAGCCAATGAAGAAGGGGTGATCAAACACAAGGCCCTGACGGCTATGGAAGAGCAGACCAATATGCAACTGGACCAGATCCGGAAACAGATCGAACTGCTGGCCCTGCAGGCACACGAGATACAAAAACGAAAAGAGCTTTCGCTGATGATCTATAGTGCCAAACTTTCTTTCAAACCCAATATCGGCCAGACCTATTATCTCTATGAGAAACATGATGACAGTTGTATGCTCTCACTTATATCGCCTAAAGAATGGGGAAAAAGCGGGCCCTTCAAAAAGTTTGTATCGGCGGTACTGCTGCTGGCAGATCATACCTGGAAAGAATTATAAAAACAATGCCAGATGAAAATATTTTCCTGCTTCCTTAAAAGTAACCAGGCCTTTTGCTCAGCTTGTTGAAGGCTTCGGATTTTACTGTCCAAAAAATAAATCCCCGCAAAACATACTAGGTAATTCTCCTTAGCGTTTATAGAGGGAACCAACGAACCAATATCCATCTATATGAGAAAACCTCTACTCATAGCAGGCATTGCCTTGCTATTAACCAACGCGAAGGCCCATGCGCAATTACTAAACTGGGCGACTTCCTTTTTACCTTCCTGGGCAAACAATAACACTACCGGATCGGCACCCAATATTGCGGGTACCGGTATCGCCAGTGCTGTTGACATCCAGTTGTCCGGCGGCTCATTTACTTATGCGAACGGCATTTTTGGCACCATGTCCCCTACCGTTTCAGGTGCTACGGCAACTGTTCCCGGCTCTGCCAGCCGTATGCAGGTAGCCATGAACTTTGCTAACAATACGAACACCTGCACCATCAAGTACACTTTCACTTCCCAGGTCACCAATCTTTCCTTCCGGATCTCCGACATCGATAAATTATCGCCGACGAGTTTTAATTATGTTGACAAGATCACTATCACCGGCAAGCGGGGAGCCAGTACTTTCAACCCCACCATTACAAAATATGATGCCGTCACGGATCCGGATTTCCTGGTCATCAGTGGCAACACCGTCAATGCAAACCCTGTCAGCGGCCAGGGAGATAATACGGATTCTGATGCCAGTGACCAGCGGGGAACTGTGAATGTGAATTTTGGAACGGCAGTCATCAATGAAATAACGATCGTATACGGCAATCACAGCAATGCACAAACCAACCCCGGTGCCCAATTCATCGCTGTTGGCAATATGTCCTTCTCTGCCTCCACGCTGCCTGTTCAACTGGCATCCTTCAATGGTTACCGCCAGACCCAGGATGTGGTGCTGAACTGGAAAACAATGCAGGAGAACAATGCGCATTCCTATAACGTTGAAAGAAACACAGGTTCAAACTGGGAAACGATCGGTACCGTAAATGCAACAGGGAATACCGCCCTCTCGTCGAACTACACTTATACCGACATAAACCCGCAGGGTTCCACATTGCTATACCGTTTGAAGCAGATCGATACTGACAATAATCATAAATACTCCGGGATCGTGCGGATAATTACAAAAAGCAATTCCGTTTCGCTGGTGAGCTATCCGAATCCCTTTACAGATCAGATCAACGTGAATATTAATTCCGCTGCAAAACAGCAGGTATCTGCTACAGTATATGATGTGGCAGGGAAAACGATACGAACCGAATCCAGGCCGATCTACACTGGTAATAATAGTTTCTCCATTACAGGTCTCAGCAGGCTTGAGAGAGGAGCTTATTACGTCCAGGTAAAAGATGCAGCGGGTGCTGTGTTAGGTCATACATCCTTATTGAAAGATTAGTATTCTATAGTTTAAGGTTGTAAACCTCGTGTCACTGACACGGGGTTTTTCTTTTATAGTACCTTTGAAAAAAGAGAAGGATGACCAAACTCAGTGTCAATATCAACAAATTTGCTACGCTCCGCAATTCAAGAGGCGGTAATAATCCAGATGTAGTGAAAGCGGCGATCGATGTCCAGCGTTTCGGTGCGGATGGTGTAACGGTGCATCCACGTCCCGATGAACGGCATATCCGGTATGAAGATGTGCGGCAGATCAAAAAGATCATTACCACCGAATTCAATATCGAAGGCAATTGCTCCGAACAAAAATTCGTTGACCTTGTGCTCGAAACAAGACCTACACAGGTAACGTTGGTACCGGATACACTGGGACAGCTCACGTCCGACCATGGCTGGGATACGATAAAGAACAAAGATTACCTGCGGGATATGATCGCTATTTTTAAAAAAGCAGGGATACGTGTTTCTATTTTTGTTGACCCTGATATAAAAATGATCGAAGGAGCTGCAGCAACGGGAACGGACAGGATCGAGTTGTATACGGAGAGTTACGCCAAGCAATGGGCAATTGGCAATGGGCAAGCGTCATTGCGAGCGGAGCGAAGCAAGGCAATCGATCCTTACATTGTAGCGGCGAAAAAAGCAATTGAAATCGGGCTGGGTATCAACGCCGGACATGATCTTGACCTGCAGAACCTGAAATACTTCAAACAAAATGTGCCAGGGCTGGATGAAGTGAGTATAGGGCATGCATTAATCTGCGATGCTTTGTATTTGGGTTTTGAAAATGCGGTGCAGTTGTATAAGCGGCAACTATCATAACCCGTTTATCATTTTTATGCAATTGATGAGAAAAGTGCATTCCGCCATAAATCTCCAACAATGAAGAGAATATTCCTGATGGTGCTGACAGTATCCGGATTTGCTCAAACAGCTAAAGCTGACACGATCGATTACTGGCATGTCTATTATAACAAAATAAAGATCGGGGAGTTCACTCACTACGGACGACCACATAAGATCACCTTAAAGCTGGACAGCCTGCATTATGGAGATTCAATTACTGTAATATATTCAAGGGATACTCCTTGTGCAGGTTGTACTACACACTTAACTGTAGAGGATGGAAAACATCACCTGTTCCTGTCAGGTGAGGGAAAAGGTACCCGTAACACGCTTGCATTCTCCATCGATAAATTGATCGATCTCCGAAATCAGGGATATAAAGAATACTACCAGATATTTTACTTTGAAGAACCGATCAGGAGCAGGTCAGACAAGATTATGCTCTTTAGAATAAAAATCGAATAAACAGGAACATACAAGAATGTTTGACAGGGCCGGTTCTCACAATTCTGATTAGCTTTGCGATCAACAAAACGGGCATGACCACCATTACCAAAGCAACCAGCAGCGACGCGCAATTAATTTCTGAGATCGCCATCCCCAGCTTTATCGAATCGCATGGCCACAGTGCGGACCCG
>DASYLC010000272.1:0-7663 GCA_036009775.1 Chitinophagaceae bacterium | reverse complement strand
GTCTGATGGTCTCAAAATGTTTTTCCCCAATGAAAATTGTAGTTTATTTGTCAGACCGGGACGGTCGGACAAAAAAAAGTCCCGCTTGTGGCGGGACTTCCTATTTCTTTTAACAAGTTGCAAAACTTATTTCTTTTTCTTAGCAGCTTTCTTCTTAGGAGCAGCTTTCTTCTTTGCAGCTTTTTTCTTAGTAGCCATTTTGTTAGAATTTAATGTTAGTAAAAATGGGTTAACGATAGTAAAAATAACAATTATTTTATACTACCCAAATTTTTTTTCCACAAAATTGCTAACAGGGGATACCGGTTTACGCTTCCACAGCTGCTTCAACTGTTGCAACAGATACATAAGTTCTGTTGTTTTTGCGTTTGCGGAATTCAACAACTCCATCGCTTAATGCAAATAATGTGAAGTCTTTTCCTACTCCAACATTTTTACCAGGATGATATTCTGTGCCACGCTGACGAACAATAATGTTCCCTGAAATTGCAGCTTGTCCACCAAATATCTTTACACCAAGGCGCTTGCTTTGTGAGTCGCGGTTGTTTTTTACGCTGCCTTCTCCTTTCTTATGTGCCATTGTAGTTAAATTTAAAAATCTCAAATTCCAAATTCCAGCGATCCTCAGAGACTGGGATTTGGTATTTATTATTTGGAATTTATTAAGCTATACTTGTTACTTTGATTTGGGTATAAGCCGTACGATGACCTTTCTTTTTATGAAAGCCCTTTCTTCTTTTTTGTTTGTAGGCGATAACGGTATCACCTTTAACATGGTCCAGGATCTCAGCCTGCACCTTTGTCTTCACAGAAGAACCCACAGAGATGCTTCCATCCCCATGTGCCATCAGGACCTCGAGGTCCATCTTATCGCCGGCTTTACCCTCTACACGGGGGATATACAAAGTCTGGTCTTTTTCGACTTTAAATTGTTGTCCGGCTACTTTTACTACAGCTATCATACGCTTAAAATTAGGACGGCAAAGGTAAGGGGAAAAATCGTACCGGCAAACGGAATATCAAAGATTTATGTCCCCGGGGCTTTCACGATTAAATGGCCCCTTTTGCCCGTGCATCCGTTATATTTGTACCCCCCGCGGCGGGTGTCCGCACGGGAACTTCAGGTTCTTAGCGTATTGAGTATGAAAATCAAGTCATTCCTGGCGAGGCCCTTCGCCTCCTATATATATAAAGGTATTCGAAAAGGCATGGCTTCGGCCGTGACCGACCAGGAAAATATCTTTAAAAACCAGCTCAAAACAGGCCGGATGACCGAGATCGGTAAGGAAGCGGGGCTGGAAAAGGTGAATACCTACGAAGAATTCAAACAGGCCATTCCCATCCGGGATTATGAGCAGATGAAGCCCTGGATCAATAAGATCAAGGAGGGCCGTCACAATATATTATGGAAAGGTAAACCCATCTATTTTGCCAAGACCTCCGGTACCACCAGCGGAACCAAGTATATCCCCATCACCAAGGAGTCGATCCCCAATCATATCAATACCGCCCGTAATGCCCTGCTTTGTTATATGGCAGAAACGGGTAACAGCAAATTCGCGGATGGCAAACTGATATTCTTATCCGGTTCTCCTGAACTGGAAAGAGTAGGCGGTATCCCGACAGGTCGTTTAAGCGGGATCGTCAATCACCATGTACCGAAATATCTCCGGTCGAACCAGATGCCTTCGTATGAAACAAACTGTATCGAGGACTGGGAGACCAAGCTGAGTAAGATCGTTGATGAGACCATCAACCAGAACATGAGCCTGATCAGCGGTATACCACCATGGATGCAGATGTATTTTGATGAGCTGATCAAAAGAAGCGGGAAGAAAGTAGGAGAGCTGTTCCCGAATTTCAGCGTGATGGTGCAGGGTGGTGTGAACTTTGAACCCTACAAAGCAAAACTACTGGAGAGTATCGGCCGGAAGATCGATACGATCGAATTGTTCCCGGCCAGCGAAGGATTCTTTGCTTTCCAGGATTCGCAGGATGTGGAGGGATTATTATTAAATACAAGTAGCGGTATATTTTTTGAGTTTGTACCGGCAGGTGAAATATTCAAGGAAAACCCGCCCCGGTTATCATTAAGAGATGTGAAAGTGGGAGAGAATTATGCGATGATCATCAACAGCAATGCCGGTCTCTGGGGATATAACCTGGGTGATACGGTTAAGTTTTTATCGGTTGATCCTTATCGTCTGGTTGTGACGGGCAGAACCAAACATTTTATCTCCGCATTTGGTGAACATGTGATAGGGGAAGAAGTGGAAGCCAGTATGCTCAGGACGGCAGCGGAAGAAAATGTACACATCACTGAATTCACTGTGGCCCCATTTGTCAGCAGTGATGCGGGCAAGTCGTACCATGAATGGTTCATCGAGTTTGAAAATATGCCCGCCGACCTCGGATCCTTTGCCGCCAAATTAGACCAGCAACTCCGCCAGCGGAATGTATATTATGATGACCTTATTGGCGGGAATATCCTGTCACCCCTGAAGATATCCGTTGTCCATAAGAACGGATTTATTGATTACATGAAATCAATCGGTAAATTGGGCGGGCAGAATAAAGTGCCGAGGTTGAGTAATGACAGGAAGATAGCGGAGGAGTTAGCTAAGTGGACGAAAAGGGAAGTAGTCGTATAAGTCATATAGGTCATATAGGTCAAATGGACTCCCATAAGAAGGGTTTTAATAGTATGCAGCGTTTCAGATATGACTAAAATGATCAAAGCATTAAAAGATTTTCCGCCACCTGTGAACCAACACCTGACCAGGAAAACCAATGACCAGAGCACAATTTGACACTTAATCGATCAATGGCTTCAGAACAACCCATAAAACGCATCGCTATCTTCGGCTCCACCGGTTCTATCGGCACACAGGCCCTGGAAGTGATCGCTGCCAACCCGGATAAATTTTCCGCCGAAGTACTGACAGCGCATAATAACGATGAGTTGCTGGTCAAACAGGCACTGGAATTCAACCCCAATCTCGTGGTGATCGGGGATGAAAAGAAATACGGAAAAGTAAAACAGGCCCTGGCAAGTACCGATGTAAAAGTTTTTGCCGGTGAAAAAGCACTGGAAGAAGTGGCGGCGATGGATTGCTATGACCTGATGCTTGCCGCGATCGTTGGTTACGCAGGCTTGCGGCCTACATTGAATGCGATCGATACCGGGAAAGCCATTGCACTGGCGAACAAAGAAACACTGGTAGTAGCAGGTGATATCATCATGCGGAGAGCGGTAGAGAAAAAAGTTCCCATCATCCCGGTTGATTCGGAGCATTCGGCTATCTTCCAATGTTTGGTGGGTGAGACAAGGAATAAAATAGAGAAGGTTATATTAACGGCATCGGGGGGACCTTTCCTGGGTCGTAAACCGAATTACCTCGTCAATGTAAAAAGAGAGCATGCATTGCAGCATCCCAACTGGACGATGGGTGCCAAGATCACGATCGATTCCGCTACACTGATGAATAAAGGCCTGGAGATGATCGAGGCCAAATGGTTGTTCAACCTGAAACCGGAACAGGTGCAGGTGGTGATCCATCCGCAAAGCATCATTCACAGTATGGTGCAGTTTGAGGATGGCAGCATCAAAGCACAAATGGGATTGCCGGATATGAAATTGCCGATACAATATGCACTGGCATTCCCTAAAAGGATCAAAAGCGATATGCCGCGTTTTGACTTTAAAAAGGTAAGCACCCTCAGTTTTGAGGAGCCGGATGTTAAAACATTCAAAAACCTTGCACTGGCCCAGGATGCATTGAACAGGGGCGGCAACCTGCCCTGTATCATGAATGCGGCTAACGAGATCGCCGTGTATGCCTTTCTGCGCAACCGTATCAACTTCCTGGATATGACGGATGCGATCGAAAAAACCATGCAGAGTATTGCTTTCATCGAAAAGCCCACACTGGAGGAATATTTTGACAGCGACGGCGAGGCCCGTAACTTTGCTGCCGATTTAATTAAACTATAAAGTAAAGTTCCCAACCAGTGGTTGGGATGTTTTTTAATACCATGAACAATCTATTAGCTATTGACTGGAGTTCGGTAGGTGTGAAAGCCGCACAGTTCATCCTGTCTTTTTCCATCCTGATCGTCCTCCATGAGTTCGGGCATTATATAACGGCGAAATGGTTCAAATGCCGGGTAGAAAAATTCTATCTCTTCTTCAATCCCTGGTTCTCTTTATGGAAAAAGAAAAAAGGAGAGACCGAATACGGGCTGGGCTGGATACCACTCGGCGGTTATGTAAAGATCTCCGGTATGATCGACGAGAGCATGGATAAGGAGGCGATGAAATTGCCACCGCAACCCTATGAGTTTCGCAGCAAGCCGGCCTGGCAGCGTTTGATCATTATGCTGGGAGGTATCATTGTCAATATCATTCTCGCGATACTGATCTTCATTTTTATATTATGGATCTGGGGAGAACGATATATGCCGCCTTCCAATGCTAAATACGGGATCGTTGCGGACAGTCTTGCGCAGAAGATCGGTTTCCGCGACGGCGATATGATATTGAAAGTGGGAGGAGAAGACGTCAGGGATATATTGGCCGTAAAAGCTGATATCGTTTATAATGAAGGACCCAATACGATCACTGTACAACGGGGTGACAGCACACTGGAACTTCTCTATGATAAACAAACGATCCGGAAGCTGAATACCCGGAATGCCGGTCCTTTTGTTTCAGTCAGGTTCCCTTTTATGATCGACCGGTTTTCTAAAGAATCCGGTGCAGAAAAAGCAGGAGCGAAGCCTGGTGACAGGATATTGGCGATCAACGGAACTCCCACTTTATACTATGAGGATGTTACCGAATTTTTAAAGGGAAAGAAAAGTGAGAATGTCACTCTTTCTGTTTTGCGTGGTGCCGATACGGTATCGATACCTGTCCAGCTGGATACGACCGGCAAACTGGGCGCTTACCCGCAGGGTGATTATGAAAAGCTGGGGTTTAAGCTGGAAGTAAAAAAATATTCCTTTTTTGAAGCCATACCCGGAGGATTTAAGAAATGCTGGTCCACGCTGGGTAAATACATGAAAGGATTAAAACAATTATTCAACGGGAAAGCGAAAGCCAGTGAGTCGGTGGGCAGTGTGTTCAGCATCGGTGGTATCTATCCCGGTGAATGGGACTGGCAGATATTCTGGACACTTACCGCTGTATTCAGTATCATTCTCGCATTCATGAACATTCTCCCGATACCGGGCCTGGATGGCGGTCATGCTTTGTTTACGTTAGTGGAAATGATCACCGGCCGCAAACCCAGTGATAAATTCCTGGAATATGCACAGATGGTAGGAATGGTATTGCTGCTGGGGCTGATGGCTTATGCCCTGGGACTGGATATATTCAGGATGTTCAAGTAAGAAGTCGGAAAACGGAAAGTCAACGCCTTAACTAGTGGTTCATTATTGTCTTTAAGAATATTATAATTCGATACCAATTTTTTTCATAAGGATAGAGGCGTTCATGCTGGTGCAGACGCCTCTTTTTAATTGGTAGTCGAAATATAATTCATCGTCGGCCACCTGTACATCGAAATGATAGTTATGGATCTGTGCGGGGAATGCATCGGCCAGTTTCGCCAGCGCCAGGTCATGGGTAGCGATCATCCCGGCGGCATTGTGTTGTATCAGTTGTTTGATCAACGCTTCGGAGCCGGTATGACGATCGGCGGAATTGGTGCCTCTCAATATTTCGTCGAGCAGCAGGAAAACATCCTGGCCGGCATACACGGCTTCGATGACCTCCTTTAATTTTTTCAGTTCAGCGTAAAAAGTGGAAGTGCTTTCTTCCAGGTTATCGCTCACCCGCATACTGCTCATCACTTTCATATGGGAGACCCTGAATGCTGAAGCGCACACGGGAGCTCCTGTCATCGCCAGTACAAGATTAACACCGATACTTCTCAGGAAAGTGCTTTTGCCGGCCATATTGGAGCCCGTCACAATATTCATTGTACTCAGCCCCCCGGTGGAAAAAGAATTATACACCAGTTTTTCCGCGGGTATGAGCGGATGACCGATCTTTTCACCATCCACTACAGCTTTATCACCCGTGATGACGGGGAAACACCAGCCGGGATGATTGAAAGAAAGCGTTGCAAGAGAAGACAGCGCTTCCATTTCCCCGACCTCATTGAACCAGTTGCTGACATCTTCTTTATTCCCTGTTTTCCATTTCTCCAGGGCAAAGACCTGTTGCAGATCCCAGAACAGGAAGGCATTCAGCGGAAGGAATACCAGCGGGTTAAGACGTATGTCCAGCAGGTCCAGTATCTTTTTTAATTTATTTATTTTTTTAGAAGCGGTTGCGTTGCCGGTTTGTTGATCCTTGTTTTTATGCTGAAGCAGGATACTGTTGAATTTTTTTTGTTCGATCCAGCCAATACAGCCGGATAGAGATTCTAACTGCGAAGCCGCTTTATTAAGCTGCACATAAGCAGGCATGATCTTTTTCGATATTCCCAGCGAAATAACGAGTTGTAAAAAAAGCAGGGGATAGAAGGTGGCCGGTGAAATGATCCCTGCTATATGAATGCCCAGAAGTATAAAACTGATGGCAGGTAAAATAACAAGAAGGGCTTTCCAGATCTTTTTATTGATAAATTGAATGGGTTGCTCCAGCCAGTTCTCTACCCTTTGCTGAACGGCAATGGTGATCAAAGAATCTTTCCCGCAGGATTGTAGTTGTTGCCGCCAGGCAAGATCGGGAACCAGTTCCTTAACAGCTTCCTGTCTTTGCAGAATGATAGTGGCCGGTGCGGGGTCAAGAAGCCAGCCGGCTAATAATTTATTCCCCTGTTCACTGTTGGTACGGTTGATATATTGATAGAGGGATGCCCGTCCAAAAATATCCAGGTCGTTGGCATATTCATGGGTGGAAGGCTTATACTGATCACCTGCCGGAAGATCGGTGAACCGGTGTTGCAGGACGGCTATTTCAATCCGGTTGATCGCAATAAGCCGTTGCAGGTTATTGATAGCCGATTTATTACCCAGGTCCCCGGACAATACAAAAAGAAAAAAGGACAGAAAAACAAGCGGAACAAGAATGAGCAGGAAAATGCTGTTGGCCCATAACAGCCAAATGCTGGTAAATATAAGTACAATGCTTGCAAACCTCAGCCAGCCGAAGAGAATACCCCGTTTAGTGAGTTTATCAAGTGCAGCGGTGTGAAGGGTGATCTGTTGCTGGTAAATTCCTGATACGGGTTTGTCACTCATCCGGTAAAAATAACTAATTCGATACTCAGTCCGGTTATGACTGGCAGCAAACGGCAAAATTTAAGAAACCTATGCGCTGAAACAATCGTATTTTTGCAGATTGGATTGGAACTCCACTTCTTCATTTTCTTATTCCTTATTTCTTATTTGGAGTTTTCATTGGGGGCGTTTGGTTTTGACAGCATAGATCTTTGAGAGTGTAAGCATGTACTGCGTTGCGTAATTAGCAGTTTAATCTGAATACGAAAAACTCAAATGGCAATACTCAGTATGCCATGGCTGCCTAATCAGTGATTAAGTAGTCATTAGGGCCGCCGGGCCGGTTGTTCTGTTACCAAGCCCCGCCGCCGACATTAAAACAAAACGGAATGCTGCAACCAAAGGCTGTGCTGGTTGCTTAAGACCATTC
>DASYLC010000271.1:0-17692 GCA_036009775.1 Chitinophagaceae bacterium | reverse complement strand
TATACCCCAGGTACCCGTACTGTCACCACCCATAAAATTGTCGGGAGGCGAAGCAAAATGATACGGCACCCCATCAACGATATACTCCGCGAATTCTGCAGATGATGTGCCGCAGGCCTGGATGGCTGGCATATTGACCGTGCCGCTGGTGCCGCTTCCGTTAGTGAGAACACTTTGCTGCAATGTGGCATAGTCAATCCCCAATACAGAGAAATTCACTGTGGCACCGCTGCATCTTATTATCGTTAACGAATAAGTACCATTGGTAACAGGCAAGGTATAAGAAAACGCCCCACTACTATAAATAACAACTGCCCCATTGGTAACATTTGCACCCGTACAGCTGGTGATGGTTCCGGTTATGACCAATACGTTCGGGGCCGGTAGTGTCGCCTGGATCGTACCCAAAGAAGCATCAGCACTGAAAGGACCGATATTTTGAGAATAGACCACGCTATAACACTGGTCCAGCACCTCCAGTATCAATGCCTCATTCTTTGGTACCTTGCCGCAAAGATTACCGGTTGAATCTGTCCATCCTGTTCCAAAAGACCCGTTGGAACGTTTGATACGCGCTATCACATTATTCAATGGCTGGTTGTTAACGGCATTTACAAATGTCATACAAAGATTGACCAGGGGGAATTGGGCATCACAATTCCAGAAAGAGAAATGGCTGACCTGCGCTATATAATTATTCCCGGTCTTTGTCGCGGTCCCTTCCTGTATCCAACGGCCTTTTATTTCATCGAAATGCCAGAGATCGATCGTGGACGGAGCTGCACCCGATATGGATGCGGGCAGGGGAAATGTTAACTCCGCCGTTTTACCCGTTGCGATCTTTAATGCCTGTCCGCCGGGTCCTGTCATCTCCACACCCAGCATACCATAAGTTTCCAATCCTCTTTCTTCATTACCTGTAGTAATACCCCTCAGGTCACCCATCACGATCTCGGGAAGCCTGGGAGAAGTGGGATCGATCCACGTCATGGCGATATTCACTACACCTGTGTAAGCATTCCCCGCTGCATCTGTTACCGCATTCGCGGGCATCACCAGTTTTCCACCATCACTCAATGTAACGGTACCGCCGGTTGAACCACTGAATGTTCCGGTCGTTGTCTTCGGCAATAAGCGGATACGCAGGTTATGGATCCGTCCTGCTGTGGTAACAAAAGACCGGGCACCGGTAAAATAACCGGGCTTGACCACTTTTACATAGCCATTATTCCTGGAGATATTGATATTGTTGAAACGGAACACACCATAATGGTCCGTTGTCGTCGTATTCGTTCCGCTTGTTACGGTTGCGCCTGCTACCGGCTGGTTATTTTCGTCAATCACGGTTCCCCGCATACCGGCGACCACGGTAACATTATCATTCAGACCCGGACCGGCCGTACCTCCACCGGGATTAAAATCGACTTCCCGCTGGCAGCCAGTCAATACTAAAATAAACGACAAGACAAGGATGAAGGGGATTGAAAAGAATTGCTTCCTCATATGGTTGGTTTGATATGAATGATCCGGTTATAAAAATAAAGGCATCATCCTTTATTGCCAAAAGGAGATGCCGGTTGTATTAAATTCCCTGATAGTCCATCGAACGCCTCTGGGACACAGTCCTTTAAAAAAGGTTTAATGGATATCCTATATTTTTTTCCGGATACAGGATCAAACGGCCAGGAGCCTTTTTTGTACTACAGACCAGTCAACAATATCCCACCAGGCATTGATATAATCGGGCCTCCGGTTCTGGTATTTAAGGTAATAGGCATGTTCCCACACATCCAGCCCCAGCAGCGGGGTTCCTTTTGTTTCCGTCACATCCATGAGCGGATTATCCTGGTTGGGTGTAGAACTTACCAGTAGTTTCTTATCATTGGTGATCACCAGCCAGGCCCAACCGCTTCCAAACCGGTTTTTACCGGCATCTGCAAACTGGGTCTTAAAAGCATCGACTGAACCGAAATCCCTGAGGATCGATTTTTGTAATTCCCCTTCAGGTCCGTTGTCGCTGGTCGAAGCTTTCATGCTTTTCCAGAAAAATTCATGGTTATAATGCCCGCCGGCATTGTTACGCATTTTCGGAGTGTATTTAGATATCCTGGCCAGCAATGAAGTAAGTTTTTCTTTACCCGCATCCACCCCTTCTGCTTTCACAGCATCCGCCAGGTTTTTTGCATAGGTAGCTGCATGCTTTGAATAATGTATCTCCATCGTCATCGCGTCGATAACCGGTTCCAATGCTGAATATGCATAGGGAAGCGGTTGCTGCTGGTAAGGAATTTCTTCACCCGTTACTCCTGTAAAACCATGATGACGTTTACTATTGTACTGTTCAGCCAGTGAAGGCAATGCAGTCAAAGAGAGTCCGGCTGCAAGGCCGGCCATGCCAGTAGTTTTTAAAAATTCCCGGCGGTTATTGCTGTGATTACTTTTCATTGTGTAGTGTATTTAAATGAGGAGTTGAGTTAGGTTAGACGTTAAAATTAGATTTAATTGCAAAAACAAGACCGATTTGATTGTAAATGGGTTGTAAATACTTGATGAAAGGTATAAAATAAGCTATCTCCTACCTTCGCAGGATCAATGCTGATCAAGGACTATTATACCATACTGGAGCTGGATCCCTCCGCTACCCTGCCGGAGATCAAAAAAGCCTATCGCAGGCTGGCCCAGCAATACCATCCCGATAAAAATCACCAGGACCCTTACGCCACTGCGCAATTCGCGGAAATAAAAGAAGCCTACGAGACATTGACCAACCCCGGGAAAAAAGAGTATTACCTGCAGCAGCGCTGGTATGACCAGAGTACGGGTAAAAGAAAAAAACAGCCGGTTATTACTCCTGTCAGCATTTTAAAACAGGTACTCGAGCTGGAAAAATATGTTGCCCGCCTGGATCATTTCAGGATGGACAAACAGGGTTTACATGATTATATCGGGGAACTGATGAGCAATGATACGATCGCCAGGTTAAATGAGTTCAAAGAAGAAAGCACAAACGATGCGATCCTGCTCGCCTTACTGGATTGTCTGAAATATCTTCCCTACCCGCTGTCCCTCGCATTGCAGCAACAAATGTCAAAGCTCAGCAGCAGCGCTGCCGTCACAAAGAAAATGACCAGCCAGGTCCGTCACATGGAAAGAGCGCATAAAAGAGAACGCTATAAGATATGGGTCATTTTATTCCTCGTATTATTGTTCTGCCTGCTTATTATCTTCCTGGAGCCGGGAACATGATCACTCACCTCCCTGTGATAATATATTCTCGATCTTATGCATGAAATTGGAAACAGGACCTTCCATCTTGTTGGTACGGTCGTCCAGCGTTTCGTCTTTTAGCAAGTCTCCCATCTGGAGTTCCGCGGGCAAATAAACAAGGATATTATGCCGCTGATCATTCATAAAATGCTTTAGCTGGCGGGGCTCCTTTTTTCCCGGGATGATCTCTTTCACAAGCCGGATCGATTCATCTGATATATTTTCCAGGTGGCTTTCGGCCTGGTTCGGTGACACACCGGCATACCGAGCAATTTTTTCCACCACCTGCGTTTCCTTTCCTTTGAAGATCACGCCAAGGGCGTCTTCGATACGATCCGGGATCATGACCGATGTGGACCCCTCATCATTCCGGGACAATTTATACAAACCGGTCAGTACTGCCGGGATAGCCGCCTGTGCCAGCAATTCCAGCGTATCGGTTTCCTTATTTTTTATATCCTGGAGATTGGGGTCAACCTTGTGCAATGCAGGATACTGAAGATTCTTTTGTATGAGTTCTACCAGGTTAGTTGTCATAACAGTATTTTTTATTATTGCGTAAAAAATTGTGCCATAATCGCCCTTCGGCCGGAAGTGTATGAGTCCTTCAGTATCTTTGCATTATGCATTATGTTTCTGTAGAAGGATTGACAAAAAGTTATGGTATTCAGCCCCTGTTCTCGGATATTACGTTTCATATCGAAGAAGGAGATAAAATTGCGCTGGTTGCAAGGAATGGAACCGGTAAATCAACGTTATTGAGGATACTGGCCGGCAAGGAAATTGCCGATGAAGGAAAATGCTGGATCAACAAAGATGTGGATGTGGTATTGCTGGAACAGGAACCTTCTTTTATAGAAGAGAAGTCAGTACTGGATAATATTTTCTTTCATGATCACCCGGTCATCAATGCCATCAAAGAATATGAATTGATGGAAGAAGAAGGCGACCCGGATAAACTAAGCGCCGCCATTATGAAGATGGATGACCTGGGCGCCTGGGATTTTGACGCGAAAGTAAAACAGGTATTGAGCAAGCTGAATATCCATCACCTGCAGCAACCTGTCAATAAACTGAGTGGCGGGCAACGAAAAAGAGTGGCGCTGGCAAAAACACTGATCGATATCGGCTTTGAACATAAGCATGTGTTACTGATCATGGATGAGCCGACCAACCACCTTGATGTGGAAATGGTAGAATGGCTGGAACACTATTTTGATAAAGAGAATATCACGCTGCTGCTCGTTACCCACGACCGTTATTTCCTGGATGCCACCTGTAACGAGATCTGGGAAATGGAAGGAAGCCTGATCTATACACACAAGGGCGATTACCAGAATTACCTGGAAAAGAAAACCACCCGGATAGAGAATGATATGGCGAGTATTGATAAAGCAAAGAATACGTACCGCCGCGAACTGGAATGGATGCGGAAACAACCCAAAGCCAGGACCACCAAAAGTAAAAGCCGCCAGGATAATTTTTACGTGGTTGAAAAAAAGGCGAAACAACAGATCGTTGATGAGCAGGTACAACTGGATATGAAGATGAACCGGCTGGGAGGAAAAGTAGCCGAGTTAAAAAAATTATATAAAAGTTATGGAGAGAAGATCCTGCTGAAAGGATTTGATTACACATTTAAGAAAGGCGAGCGTATCGGTGTGGTGGGAAAGAACGGTACCGGTAAATCCACTTTTATCAATATACTCCAGGGAATAGAAAAACCTGACAGCGGTAAAGTCAATATCGGGGATACCGTGATCTTTGGTAATTATTCCCAGCAGGGATTGGTGGTGAAGGAAGATATGCGGGTCATAGAATTTGTAAAGAATATCGCGGAACATTTCCCCCTGGCCAGCGGCGGTACTTTAAGTGCGGCACAGTTCCTCCAGTTATTCCTGTTTGACCCCGACAAGCAATATACCTATATCAGTAAATTAAGCGGGGGTGAAAGAAGACGCCTGCATTTACTCTCCATTTTATTCCGCAACCCGAATTTTTTGATACTGGATGAACCCACCAACGATCTCGATCTTCCCACTCTCGGTGTGCTGGAAAATTTTCTGAGTGAGTTCCCGGGCTGTTTGCTGATCGTATCGCATGACCGTTATTTTATGGACAGGCTGGTAGATCATCTTTTCATTTTCGAAGGCCAGGGAGTGGTGCGTGATTTTCCCGGCAATTATTCACAGTACAGGGAAGCCCTTGCTAATGGAACCCTGGCGGGGAGTGTACTGGAAGAAGATAAAATAACCCAGGCAGAGAACAGGCCGGCAACGACCACCGGCACGAAACGGCAACTTTCTTATAAAGAAAAAAGGGAATTCGAAACATTGGAGAAAGAGATCGCCGATCTCATCAAAGAAAAAGAAACCACTACCGAAAAACTGAATAATGGCGCTACCCCTTTTGAAGAACTGCAACAGTTGTCCTTGCGCATCGGTGAGGTAACCCGCTTATTGGATGAAAAAGAATTGCGCTGGCTGGAGCTGAGCGAACTTCAATGATTTTATTGCTATCTTAGAACCCGGCAGCAACCTTAGTTATGCGAACTTTTTTATTTTTACTGATCGCTATTGCCCGGTTACAAAAAACGGAAGCAAAGGCGGATATTTTTAAACCCGGTCTTGAGGTAAAAGTATATGAGACCGGCGTTATAACCGTTGGCCGCGATACGGTCAGTTCGGATGAATTGGCCCGCTATATCCAGACACGCTTATTTAAAAGCTACATGGGCACAGGACAGATGCCTGTCGGGATCTTTGTTACAAAAGCAGATGATGCCGTTCCCCAGGTAGTACTCGATGTGGTGGTAAAAGAAGTACAGGAAGGACAACGCCGGGCTTTGACCGAGCTTTGCCTTGAGAAATACAAAAGGCTTTATGAAAGTATAGATAAGAAGAAACAAAATCGTCTGAAAAAACAGTTCCCGGTATTATTCCAGTCTTCTTATTCCTGAAAACAAGCCACTTTTTTGCCAGCATGGTGGCTACTCGATAAGATCGCTGTAGCTTCTTCTACCATAATACTCATATCCTTTCGAATCCCGGCGGGTACCGCATAATACTGAATGGATAAACCCATTCAGTTCGACCTGCCGGGTGTGATAAATACCACGGTTGAAATTCAGTTTGAAAAAGAATTGTACATTCCCTTTATCACTCTTATAAATATTCAAACTGTCAGTGGAGGAGGCGGAAAAATGAAGATCATCGCTGAAATGTTTTAACATCAGGTGCGAACGCCACCAGGTACCGCCTGTGGCCGATACGAACGGTTTTCCGTTATACAAAGCGATACTGTCATTATAGGCAAATATATTCAGTGCCGAACCCTTCACTTCTTTTAACCACTGACTGAATTTGGGATAGTAACTGCTGTCGTACCCATAATTGCTGTCCAGGAAACTGATGCGTTTGATCTTCGACGGTATTGCCGCAACTCCCGCCAGGTAACCAAAAATAAAACTGCCGCCGCCACTATGCCCGTTGAGATAGATATGCGGATCTTTTACAGGGAATAATGCCGAAAGCGAATCTACCAGCTCCGGTATCTCTTTTTTAAAATCCGGGTGCTTTTGCTTCCAGGAGGGCCAGCTTTTATAATTGTTCTCAAGATAGATCACAATGAAATTCGTTTTGGGCAACTGCTGCCGGATAAAAACCGTCTGTGCCCGGATATGCTGGATATCAAAATGCCAGTCATCACCCGGCTGCATTTTCTTTCCCTTGGTTTGCCCGGTGCTGTTGCCATTGGGCAATGCAAAAAAAACAATGATCGTTTCGCCCTTATTCAGAAAAACGACCGGTCTGTCGATCGTAACTAATATATCGCCCCGGGTCCGGGAAGAGTCGACCCGGGAAGGGGTTTGCCCTGAAAGCCTGCAGCAGGAAAGGATACAAATAAAACCAGGGATCAGTAACTTCAGCATGTTTGTCTTTATTATCTTCACCGTGAAAACAGATCAACAATGAAACTAAAAATTTTTCTGATACGAAGCCTCGCTTTTTCTCTTTTACTGGGTTCTGTTCTTATTTCCTGTAAAGAACAGGAGCAAAAACCGGTAACACCTGATGAAGCCAAAGAATTTGCCAAGAAACTCGAAAGTTCGATCGAAAAAAGAAACCCGGACTTTATGAACGAGGCCATGGACAAAAAAACATTCATGAAAAAAGCGGGCCTGGGTTCGGGCAAAGATGCGAGAGCATTCGGATCCGGTATCGACGAAGGCATGAAGATGGGTACTACGATCACCCGGAGCATCTCCAAAAAAGCTACCTACCAGCTTGTCAAGCACTATGAAAAAGACAACGTGCAGCATGTATTGTTCAGGATGTACGATGATGGCAGCCTGAACTATCACGATATCGAATTGACAAGGGCCGGGAAGGATATAAAGATCGCCGATATATTTGTTTATACTACGGGAGAGTTCCTTTCCGAAACGATAAGGGGTTTGTACAACCAGGTAAAAACGGCGATGGATAAGAACTCCATCAAGAACAGCCAGGATGAATGGTCGACCAAATTACCGCAAATGAGAGCCCTGATGACCGCGGGCAAATACCAGGAAGCGCTCGATGTCTACGAAGACCTGCCGGCCGATATCAAAAGGATGAGAGCTGTGCAGATCGTTCATGTATTGATCTCTTCCGGGCTTAATGACTTTACTAAATATAGCGCCGCGATCGAGGAGTACAAAAAACTCTACCCCAATGAACCCAACATGCACTTGTTGTTGCTGGATGGTTATATCATTAACAAAGAATATGATAAAGCTCTTGACGGTGTGAACCAGATCGATAAGATGATCGACAAGGATCCGTTCCTGGATTATTATCGTTACCTGGTGTATAACCTGAAAGAAAAAGGTGACAGTGCAAAGATCTCTCTTGAACGCCTGATGAAGAATATCCCGGATTTTGAAGATGGTATGCTGGAGATCATCGCCCTGTATATTGAAGAAGACAATAAGACCGGCGCCGGTCAGTGGATCGAAAAATTCAAACTCAGCAGTTCATACGACCAGGAGAGACTGGAGCAATTGCTGACGGCGACGGGATACAAACCGGCATAAATAAGGAATCAGAAATGAGAAATAAGGAAGGAGAAAGTTATGACGCTGTTATTCAGCGTAACCTTTCATAGACGATGTTGCGCTTTCTGCAAGACATCCTGTACTGAGATCTTTTCCATGCACTTGAAATGCCCCAGCGGGCATTTTTCATACCCGATCTTGGAACAGGGCCGGCACCAGAGTTTATTGGTTTGCATGATAACATCGGAGACCGGCGCATCACCGTAATAGGGTGTCATCCCAAAAGAAGGTACTGTATTTCCCCATAAAGAAATGATGGGGCGTTTAAATGCTGCGGCAATATGCATCAGTCCCGTATCGTTGGTGATGACCAGTTTAGCTTTTCTCACTATATCAGCGCTTTCATTGAGTTTGAATTTACCACAGGCATTGTAAATTTTAACCGGGTCAATTGATGCTATTTCCTGTCCGTTGGCCGCATCTTCCGGTCCGCCGAGCAGAATAATGGGATGCTGCATTGCTGAGCAAAATTCCTTCCATTTATGAAGAGGCCATCGTTTGGTTCCATGCGCCGCCCCGATCACGCAGCCGATATATCCCGCAGCATGTGAAGCGGGAATATCTTCTTTTTTGATCTCGTGCGGCCCGATAAAATAATCAAGGCCGGCGCCGTCATTCTTTACACCGAAGGACTTCACTGTTGCCATATAGCGTTCAACGATATGAACTTTGGGAAGCGTATTGATCTTGAAAGCCGTGAGAAAATATTTTTGGATATTGAGTTTGTAAAAAGAAAATGATTTTTTCTTTCCACGGGATCCTGCCCACGGGGCTCTGTGAGCGGACAGCGCTTTTTTAACCCGCAATGTTTTGGTGTTATTATGCAGGTCAATGATATAATCGTATTCTTCTGTCTTCAGTTCCTCGATCATCAGTTCCCGGCTATGCGCCAGCACATGAAGTTTATCGATATAAGGATTGTACTCCACAACAGAACGGAATTGATCCTTTACCAGGAAATGAACTTCCGCATCCGGTACCTGTTGCTTCAAACAACGGATAACGGGTGTGGTGAGTACGATATCACCGATGGAAGAAAAACGTATGATGAGAAACTTTGGAATGGTTTATAGTTTATGGTTTTGCTTCGTACCCCGCAATGACCAGTTTATGGTTGAACAGCCTCCCATGAACTTGTTGATAGTTTGCATGGACGTTTTATTATTAGTTTTCGACGAAATTCAGGTCCTTGTTGAAGGTTTCCTCGAGGAATATAGCCGCCACCACCGTTATCAGCATAATAATGACCGCCGCGATCCAGCCACCGGTGTAATAATCGGTAATACTCCGCAATCCTTTGAACAAAGGCAGGATTAATATCGTAAGCATCCCTCTTACCATATTCGGGATAGTAGTGGTAGCCGTGGCACGGAGATTAGTACCAAATTGTTCCGCACCCATCGTTACAAATATTGCCCAAAAACCTGTTCCAAAACCGAGCCCCGCACAGATCCAGTACATTTTTGCAGCCGTACCATTCCATTGTGCTGTAAAGAACAACACCATAAAGACAGCCGTGATAAAATAAAAAATATACAGTGCTTTTTTCCGGCTCTTCAGCCATTGGCTCACAAACCCGATCAATATATCGCCGATCGCTATGGCCGCATACGCATACATGATCGCCTTTCCGGGATCGATCTTGTCTTTGATACCCATCCATTTTCCAAATTCGCTGGAAAAAGAAACCAGCACACCGATGACAAACCAGGTAGGAAGCCCGATGGCAATACTGAGGACATATCTTTTCAACCGGTCCTTATTGTTAAACAGCATAAAAAAGTTTCCCCGCTGCACCTCCATTTTCTTTACTTCATGAAACATCCCCGATTCAAAAACAGAGATACGGAGGATCAGCAGTAATAAGCCCAGGCCGCCGCCGATAAAGTAACAGGTCCTCCAGTCAAAATTCTGCTTCATGATAAACGCCACTACAGCCCCGGTCAGTCCCAGGCCGGCAACCAGCGATGTGGCAATGCCTCTTTTTTCTTTGCCGACCAGTTCAGCGACCAGCGTTATGCCGGCGCCCAGTTCACCGGCCAATCCTAATCCGGCAATAAAACGTACCATTTTGAACTGTTCAGTTGTCTGCACGAATCCATTGGCAATATTGGCAAGTGAGTAGAGAATGATCGATCCGAACAAAACGCTCAACCTTCCTTTTTTATCACCCATCACACCCCAGATAATTCCTCCGATAAGCAGGCCGGCCATTTGCCACATGAGTATACCTTCACCTTTTGCGGTGATCTGTTCCGCTGACAAACCGAATGAACGCAGGCTCTCAATACGGGTAATGCTGAATAAAAGCAGGTCGTAGATATCAACAAAGTAGCCGAGAGAGGCCACTACTACAACAATACTAAAAATAGAAGCAGGCTTCGGAGCATTCATAGATTATGATTGACCAGGGTCAGTACCGGGTGGCGGAATAACTTTCTTCCTTGAAAAAAAGAGTTTATATAATACCGGTAATGTTGTTATCAGCACAATACCGATAGTAATGGCTTCGATATGATCCTTCAAACTAAAATCATATTTTTTCTGTACCCATGCTTCCAGGAAATAACCTCCCATCATCATGGAAGCGACCCAGCAGATACTACCGACAATATTGTAGAAAATAAAATGGGCTTTCGGCATTTTAACGACCCCGGCCACGATCGGTGCGAACGTGCGGATGATAGGCAGAAATTTTGCCAGGAAGATAGTAGCCTTACCATACTTCTCATAAAAGGCCTTTGCTTTCTCCAAATGTTTACGTTTGAACAGCCAGGTCTCTCTTCGTTCGAATAACAAAGGACCGGCCTTTTTTCCAAACCAATACCCGACCATATTCCCCAGTATGGACGCTACCATGACCATGAGAAGAATGACCACCCAATGAACCCCGAAAAATTCCCTGGCGAGGTCGTCGATATAGATACCCGCGGCAAAGAGCAACGAATCCCCGGGGAATAAAAAACCGATGAACAAACCTGTTTCCGCAAATATGACCAGCAATAAAATATATAATCCCCCATACTGGATGATCCATTCGATAAAACGCTGAATAAACCCTCCTTCCAAAAAATAAATATGCATGCCTGTCTTTTTAAAATAATTCTTTATTCATTCTCTTAATGATCCGGTTTATTTATAGGTGGTTCATGCGGCATATGCGCCAGTTCACCTTCCCATTTACTGACAGCAGCGGTAGCCAGCGCATTTCCGAGTACATTGGTCATCGTACGACCCATATCACAGAACACATCCACAGCTAAAATAAGCGCCACGCCTTCAGTCGGCAAACCAAACATGGAGCCCGTTGCCAGAACCACTACCAGGGAAGCCCTTGGTACTCCCGCGATACCTTTACTGGTAATTAAAAACACGAGCAGCATGATGAGCTGTTGTCCCAGGTCTCCTGTTAACGACGTAATGCCAAAGGCCTGCGCAATGAACATACTGGCGAATGTCATATACATCATGCTGCCATCGAGGTTGAAAGAATAGCCCAGGGGCAATACAAAGGAAACGATTTTATTATTGCAGCCAAAGCGTTCCATCTCCTCTACCAGCTTTGGATACACCGCTTCACTGCTGGCCGTACTGAATGCGATCGACATCGGTGATGCGATACGTTTCAATAATACGGGTAGTCTTTTTTTCAATATCAGGTAGCCAATAAATAATAACAGCAGCCATAAAACGACCAGGCCGATATAGAAGGAACCGACATAGGCACCGAACGTGGTCAGTATTCCTAACCCGTTCTTGGCGATCGCGGCGGCCATGGCGCCAAATACACCCAGGGGTGCCAGGTACATGACATACCCGACCATTTTCAGGACGACGTGCGCCAATGAGTCCAATGCATTGATAAGGGGTTCGCCTTTCTTGCCAATAGCCGTTAAGCCGATACCGAAAAAAACGGAAAATACAACCAACTGCAATATCTCGTTATTTGCCATGGCCTCGATCACGCTCCGGGGCACTACATGCTCCACGAATTTGGATATTGAAAACCCTTTTGATTTTTCTACCAGGTCTTTTACACCTTCCATATCTACATTGCTGACGTTGGCCCCTACACCAGGTTTGAATATATTGACCAGTATCAACCCAAGACCCAACGATACCAATGAAGCAGTGATGAACCAAAGCATGGCTTTGCCTCCGACGCGGCCCACCGTTTTCAGGTCCCCCAGTTTGGCTATCCCCACCACCAGCGTTGCAAATACGATCGGGGCGATGATCATCTGTACCAGGCGAAGAAAGACAGTGGTAAGAAGTTTTATATTGTCAGCAAAAACTTTACGTGTATCGGGTGAATAGTTTTCATGAATGAGGTACCCTGCGATAATACCCAGTATCATTCCGATCAGTATATACCAGGTAAGCCTGCTTCTTTTGGTCGGCTGGTGCTTTATTTCCATATACAACTATTAGTGTCGCAATATAAGGCTAATCCTGCAATGGAATCAGCGTAAACCGTTTATAACTCTTTTGATGTCGTTTTGCCAGAAATCTGTATTTTCCCACTAGCTTTTACCAGCACACCTAAACCAACGCCATGGCTGAACAACAAACAGGTTTTAAACCGACGCTTGGATTATTCGACGGCACGATGATCGTGGCCGGTTCGATGATCGGTTCCGGTATTTTTATTGTCAGTGCAGATATCATGCGGAATGTCGGTAGCCCGGGCTGGTTAATTATTGTATGGCTGATTACCGGTTTTATGACCATTACCGCCGCTTTGAGCTATGGTGAGTTAAGCGGCATGTTTCCCAAAGCCGGGGGTCAGTATGTTTATTTAAGGGAAGCATATAATCCACTTATTGGTTTTTTGTATGGATGGAGTTTTTTCGCGGTGATCCAAACGGCGACGATCGCTGCCGTTGGGGTAGCTTTCTCCAAATTTCTCGCCTATCTCGTTCCTGAATTAGGTAATGAATATTTTCTTTTCGATACCGGCATTGTGAAAATTTATTCCGGGCAATTAGTAGCTATTGCGATTATCGTACTACTCACTTATGTCAATACAAAGGGTATTAAAGAAGGAAAGCTGATCCAGCGTGTATTTACATCTGCAAAACTATTAGCCTTATTTGGATTGATCATTTTCGGGTTTGTGCTCGTTAAGAACAGCTTTTGGTCGCAGAACTGGTCAATCGGTTTTAATGCTGCACAGTCAGCTAAAGATGTTGGCGGCAACTGGATCACCGGAAGTTCATTTACTGCCATTGGTGTATCAGCATTGATCGGTGCCATCGCCGTTTCCATGACCGGTTCCGTGTTCAGCAGTGATGCCTGGAATAACGTTACGTTTATTGCAGGTGAAATGAAAAATCCGAAACGCAATATTGGTCTAAGCCTGTTCATGGGTACATTGATCGTTACTATAATTTATGTAATGGCCAATTTGATGTACCTGAACGTACTACCGCTAAATGAAATAGCCTATGCAAAAAGTGACCGGGTAGCGGTAGCGGCTGCAAATAATATATTTCCCGACTTTGGTACCACATTAATAGCCGTGCTTATCATGGTATCTACCTTTGGTTGTAATAACGGGTTAATACTGGCAGGTGCACGGGTGTATAATACCATGGCCCGTGATGGCCTCTTTTTCAAACGTGCCGGAGATCTGAATAAAAACAGTGTCCCGCAGTTTGCCTTATGGATACAATGTATAGCCTGCTGTATATGGTGCCTGAGCGGTAAATATGGTGAACTGCTGGATATGATCTCGTTTGTGGTGGTGATGTTCTATATGCTCACAATCGCGGGGATATTTATTTTACGTAAAAAACGCCCGGATGCAGAACGTCCTTATCGTGCTTTTGGCTATCCTGTACTGCCTATAGTATATATTTTAATGGGGCTGGCGTTCTGTATACTCCTGATACAACATCGCCCCAAATTTGTATGGCCCGGTTTGATCATTGTGCTGATCGGAATTCCTTTATATTATATAGCGGCCGCGAAGCAGAAAACGACAAAAGCTTAGAATATTCGGCCGGATCATTAACTTAGTCACTTAATTAAAACCAACATATGAGTTTATTTGTCAGAAAACCGATGGATGCTTTGATGAATGAAGCAGCCGAAACCGGAACACATACACTGAAAAAAACACTGGGGTCAAGAGGGCTGATCGCCCTGGGTATCGGCGCTATCATTGGTGCCGGCCTTTTCTCGATCACCGGTATGGCTGCAGCCAATCATGCCGGTCCCGCTATTACTATCTCTTTTGTAGTGGCCGGACTGGGTTGTTTGTTTGCCGGTCTTTGTTATGCTGAGTTTGCCTCTATGATCCCTGTTGCCGGTAGCGCTTATACCTACTCGTATGCTACGATGGGTGAGTTCATGGCCTGGATCATCGGTTGGGATCTTGTGCTGGAATACGCGGTGGGTGCCGCCACGGTAGGTATCAGCTGGAGCCGTTACCTGGGCAGGTTCCTCGAAGGATTTGGCGTTCATCTTCCGTCGGAAATGATGGCAGGTCCCTGGGATGGAGGTATCGTCAATCTTCCTGCTGTATTCATCATTGTACTGATGAGCTTATTACTGATCAAGGGTACAAGAGAAAGCGCCTTTGTAAACAGTATCATCGTTGTGGTGAAGATCGCTGTGGTACTTACCTTCATCTTCCTCGGGTGGAAATATATCAACAATTCAAATTACGATCCTTATATCCCTGATAATACAGGTAAGTTCGGTGATTTCGGATTCAGCGGGATCATCCGGGCCGCGGCCATTGTCTTCTTTGCCTATATCGGCTTTGATGCGGTGAGTACGGCCGCGCAGGAAGCCAAGAATCCCAAAAAGGATATGCCGATCGGTATCCTGGGCTCATTGATCATCTGTACTATATTATATATACTTTTTGCGCACGTAATGACGGGTGTTACCAGTTATAAAACATTCGTAGGACAGGATGGTATTGCTCCTGTATCTGTTGCGATCGATCACATGGGTACGGTAGATGCTGCTGGTGTGCTAAAACCGGATTTCCCCTGGCTGAACCGTGCGATCGTTGTCGCCATCCTGTTCGGGTATGCTTCGGTGATACTGGTGATGCTGATGGGACAAAGCCGTGTGTTCTTTAGTATGAGTAAGGATGGTTTGATCCCCAAGATATTCTCTTCCGTAAACCCAAAAACACGGACCCCTGCAAAGAACAATTTATTCTTTATGCTTTTCGTCAGCCTTTTTGCAGCATTCGTGCCGGCAAGAGTGGTGGGCGAGATGACGAGCATCGGAACATTATTCGCCTTTATCCTGGTTTGTATCGGTGTATGGGTAATGCGTAAGAAAATGCCGAACCTTCCAAGAGCATTCAAAACCCCGATGGTTCCATTGATCCCGCTGCTGGGAGTAGGCACCTGTTTATTCATGATGGTGTTCCTGCCCATGGATACCTGGATCCGTTTATTGCTCTGGATGCTGATCGGCCTGGATATTTACCTGGTATATGGTGCCAAGCATAGTCATTTAGGTAATAAAACAGACAGCCGGAAGGGAATGAAGATGGCAAGAACAACAGGAATTATACTGGCAGTGCTCCTGGCTGGCGTTGGTTTCCTGCACCAGAATACGGTTGGCTTTAACGCAGACAAGACCTTATTATATATATCTCTTGCCTTTGCCGTTATACATATTGGCCTGTATGCAAGTAAACTGGGCCGGAAAGAAGATAATGCCTGATAAAACTTAGGATCAGATAATTCAAACCGTTTCATACCCTGTGTATGGAACGGTTTTTCATTTCCTCTCATTGCCTTAGATTTGCATCCCGATGGCCAATAGGCAATTGGCAATTGGCAATTGGCAAACGGCAAACGGCCCACAGCCCACAGCCCATGGCCAATAGCCCCAAGCCAATCGAAAACGGATATAATGATTCAATGAATTAATGTACAACTATGGGAAGAATATTTGAAGTACGTAAATCCTCGATGTTTGCCCGCTGGGATAAGATGGCAAAGAACTTTACCCGTATCGGTAAGGAGATCATTATTGCGGTAAAAGCCGGTGGCCCCGATCCAAAAGACAATGCGGCCCTTCGCCGCTGCTTTCAGAATGCACGCAGTGTGGGTATGCCCAAGGACCGTGTGGAAGCAGCGATAAAAAGAGCACAGGGAAAAGAACTGGTCAACTATGACGAGATCCTGTATGAAGGTTATGCGCCGCATGGCGTGGCCGTACTCGTCGAAACAGCAACCGATAATCATGTACGAACTGTAGCAAATGTCAAATCGGTTTTTACAAAGAATAGCGGAACATTGGGTAATAGCGGCAGCGTATCTTTTCAATTCAAGAAAATGGGTGTGTTCAAACTCAAACCTGAAGGATTGAACGCTGAAGATATGGAGCTGGAGCTGATCGATTTCGGTTTGGAAGAACTCGGGGAAGGTACCGGGGAAAATGGCGAAGACATACTGGTCGTTCGTTGCGGTTTCACCGATTTTGGCAATATGCAAAAAGCCCTGGAAGATAAAGGCATCACTCCGATAAGCGCTGAACTGGAATGGATTCCCTCCACGACTGTGCCGGTCAATGACGAACAGGCAGCTGACGTGAGCAAACTCATCGATAAGTTAGAGCAGGATGAGGATGTGCAGAAGGTTTTTCACAATATGGGTTAACAGATAAAAGATAATAACTAGCAGATAATAGTTGCAGGAACATTGATTACGATGATTCATTGAAACTATGAGTCAACAACCTTTATCTGTTATCTTTTAACTATTCACTACACTTTAATGTCGCCTTCCACTCCTTCCACCAGTTCTTTCCCCATTATAGCACCCGCTACCATCTTAAATAAAGAGATGATCTTGCCATCTTTTGTATCCCAATAGTGTCCGTCTTCGGGAACGACCTTCACTAATGTCAGTTCGGGATCATCGTACCCCTTGTAAAACCATGTCCTGGCAATAGCAGACCAGAGCTCTTTTGCTTTCGCGGCATCTTTACTGATCGAGGCTCTCCCATAGATCGTGAGATATTCTGAACCGATATTATTGGAATAGAACAATTGTACACGGTCATCCTGTTCAATCTCATTATTCTTGCTGCTTCCTTCACGGCTGAAGAACCAGATATTCCCTTCCTCATCAACCGCCCTTGTAGACATAGGTCTCGTGGTCAGTGGCAGGCTTGACAGATTGGTAGTAAACAGGCACACATCTGTTTTTTCGGCCATGGCCTTTATTTTTTGATTGGCTTCCTGGCGGGTTAAATTTTTTACTTCTCCCATATTGATATATTTCCCCGGCATAGTCCAAAGAATATGCCATGGAAATGTTTAAGTTATGAGCACGCCGTAACAATAAA
>DASYLC010000270.1:0-3173 GCA_036009775.1 Chitinophagaceae bacterium | reverse complement strand
CACTATCCCTTCCCATATAAGGCGCTACCGTAATGGAATCGAAAGGCAGGGTCTCAAAAAAAGCTTTGGCGTACTGGTCAGACGTGTTCCCGATATCACCGCGCTTGGCATCGGCAATTTTAAAATGATCATCCCCGATATACCGTACCGTTTTCTCCATCGCCTCCCACCCTTTTACACCCAGTGCTTCATAAAAAGCGGTATTGATCTTATAGCTGACGCAAAGGGCGTTGGTGGCATCGATGATGGCTTTATTAAAAGCAAAGACCGGGTCGGCCTCTGATAAAAGATGTTTGGGAATTTTTGTAATGTCAGTGTCCAAACCAACACAGAAATAGGATCTCTTTTTTTTGATCTGGTCGATAAGTTGCTGGCGGGTCATTTGCTGGATGCTTGATTCTGGATTCTGGTTTAGTAACGAAGGTACGGTGGAACGCGACTAGTTAGAAAATTGGAGTTATGATTTCGTGACTATGGGCTATCATCTATGGACTATTTATGGGCTATTTTCCCCAGTATGATATTCTCAATTTCCTGGCTCTCCCAATTCTTTTCAATTCCCTCCATTCTCATCACTTCCCGCATTATCGCTTCCTGTTTCTGCCCTCTCCGCAATGCTTCACTGTAGCGGATCTGCGGGCTGAAAGTTACCTGTGAGTAAGCCGGTATCCATTTATCCGGGTATTTCTCATGCAGTCTTGCCTCGATCTTTTTTTGCAGTAAAAAATTCGGATCAGCTGTCCGTTCCCGCATTTCGGTAAAATTATTTACGGCCAGATCGGCGATCGCATCGGCATCGGGTTTACGCAGCGATTGGTATTCTTTTAATATCTCCGTCCAGTCATCATTATGCTGACCGATCAGTTCATCCAGTATCCGGCAATCCTCGAAACCACAGTTCATCCCCTGTCCGAAAAACGGAACGATCGCATGGGCGGCATCACCGATCAGGGCGAACTTATCTTCCCGTACCCAGGGAAAACATTTTATAGTGACCAGCGAAGACGTGGGATTGTTGAAAAAATCTTTCACATAACCCGGCATCAGCGGTACTGCATCCGGGAATGTCTTTTGAAAGAACGTTTTTACTTTTTCTTCCGTGTCCAGTTTGGAAAAAGATGCTTCCCCCTCAAACGGAAAGAATAAGGTGCAGGTAAATGTTTTGTCAAGATTGGGCAGGGCGATCAGCATATAATCTTTCCGGGGCCAGATATGAAGTGCATTCTTTTCCATGGCGAACTCTCCTTCTGCCGTTGGCGGGATGGTCAGTTCTTTATATCCACAATCAATATAATACTGCTGGTAATCAAATTTATCATGCTGCAACTGGTGCTGTAATCTTGCCGCGGAAAATGCACCATCGGCCCCGAAAACCAAGTCCGTTTTGAAAGAAGGTATTTGACGACCGGATGTATTGTCGAATTCCATCACATCGTTGTTCCAGTCAATGGTCCTGCATTTTTCATTGAAATAGATCTCCACTCCCTCCTGTTCTGCAATATCCATCAGCTTTTTATTCAACTCCCCTCTTGATACCGAATTGATATATTGTCCTTCTTTGCCATAAGGCTGAAAAGCAGTTGTTCCATCCGGGTTATGGATATAGCGTCCGTGCATCGGGATCGCTATTTTTTTGATCTCTTCCGCCAACCCTACTTTTTCCAGTGCCAGCAAACCACGGTCGCTTAACGCAAGATTGATCGAACGTCCTGCCAACATCTTTTCATTGCGCATATCGCCACGACGTTCATAGACCCTTACCTTGTATCCTCTTTTGGAGAGGTAGATGGAAAGCAATGAACCGACCAGTCCGGCACCAATGATGGTAATATCCTTTTTCATTTCATAATGATTAAAACGGTGGCTATGGTAAAACAAACAGTTGCGATCAATATCCCGTTACGGGGAATACTAAACCAATACTTAAAGCCGAGAAAAAGATAGAAAAAACTGGTCATACAGGTGAAAAGCAGGAGAAAGATAGAATGTTCCAGGAATGTAAAATGACAGGTGACCAGGTACAGATTGATCCCGCCCAGGAATATACCACCGGCACTATGACTAGCGTTAAAACCGATCCATGCTTTCCACATTGTTGTTTTACGGGTTAACACCGGCCAGGTCTTTTTCATCCTTTCCTCTACCGCAACATCACGCACCGAGAACTTATTGGTAAAAAAAGTATAGAGCAGGTGCAATGATGACAGCAGGATATAAATACAGGATGCCGCTATCCAAAGCCATTGTTCTGTCATGATTGAATCTTGTTACAACGTATTTTCAACTATTTGCCCGAATTTCCACACATCTTCAAATGAGTTATACAAGGGCACCGGTGCCACCCGGATCACATTGGGTTCTCTCCAGTCGGCGATAACGCCCTGTTTTGTCAATTCATTGAATATTTCCTTTCCTCTTTTTATCATCAGCATCGATACCTGGCAGCCTCTTGCTTTTTCATCTTCCGGGGTTATAACTTCCACCACTTTATCTTTCTGCCTGCTGTTGATATCATTTAATATATAATGAAGATAACCGGCCAGCAATTTTCTTTTTGTGTGCAAGCGTTCCATTCCAGCTTCTTCAAAAATATCCAGCGCTGCCTTATGCGCTGCCATAGATAAAACCGGCGCATTGCTCAGCTGCCAGCCTTCCGCTGTCGGTATCGCTTCAAAACCTTTTTCCATTTTGAAACGGGTGTCCTTTGTATAACCCCACCAGCCTGCGAAACGTGGCAGTTCTGTATTGGAAGCATGCCTTTCGTGTATATAAGTTCCGGCCACGCCACCCGGGCCACTGTTCAAATATTTATAGGAACACCAGCAGGCAAAATCAATATCCCAGTCATGCATGTTCAACTCTACATTTCCCGCAGCATGTGCCAGGTCAAATCCTGCATAAGCACCAACAGCATGGGCTGCTTTGGTGATGGCCGGCATATCAAATAACTGGCCGGTATAATAATTCACCCCGCCAAATAATACCACGGCAACAGTTTCTCCATGCTGTTTGATCGTGGCAAGAATATCTTCTTCCCGGATCGTATGTTCGCCATCTCTGGGCTCCACTTCTATCACCGCTTCTGCCGGATCAAAACCATGATATCTTGCCTGTGATTCAAATGCATACTGGTCGGAAGGAAACGCTTTTGCTTCGCAGATGATCTTATAACG
>DASYLC010000269.1:0-3630 GCA_036009775.1 Chitinophagaceae bacterium | reverse complement strand
GGCGGCGGCGGTGCGGGAACCAATCCCGGAGCCGCAGGAACCGGTGGTGGAAATACATTCTCAGGTCCCTTTGGTTCCTGCGCTACCACCAGTAGCATTGCACAGGGTGGAACTGTTGGACAGGTCACATCAGGCGGTGTTGGAGGAACCGGCTCGAATGGAGGGAATGGCGGAACGGGCGGTGCCAGGGCAACCCAGGGGCAGACTGGTACGGGTGTAAATCCTGGTACCGGCGGATTGCCGGGAAAAGCGATCGCAGGTGGTATTGGGAATGTGTTGAATAACCTGGGAAGCGGACAAAGTTTTGGAGCAGTGGATTAATATGTGTTGCAGGAAAAGAAAATGTATTTCAGGAATTAGAGAGTGCGGTTAACTACCGAACTGGTCAATATATTTTATCATCACTTAATACTATACATGTGAACAAGATCATCATTATCATCGCATGCTTCCTGTTTGCTCAAACAGGCATGACGCAGATCCAGAAAGTACCCGGTAAAAAAATACCCCCGGGCAAATTGGATCCAACCACCAACACATTGGTGGAAAGGGAAAGAGAGGTCACCGTTTACGCGGATGCAAATTTTGCGGGAGAGAGCATCATATTAAAACCGGGTGTTTACACAATGGCGGAATTAAATGATAAGATATCCTCTGTCAAAGTGCCGCCGGGTATCGTAGCTGTGATCTATGAACATGTATATAATGGCGCAGGATATGGGCGCTATACCGAGCTGATGGAAGATTGCACGGATCTTTCTGTATATGACCTGGACGATAAGTTGTCGTTTATAAATATTTTCTATGCGTCCAAAGATATTTATGATTATGCAAGGGGGCGCCTGGTGAATAACCAGTATGTGAACGGTCACTGGGAAAGACAAAGGGTCAATGGAGCAAAGCCTGAAAACTCACCGCCAGCGGCTGTTTCTGTTCTGCCCGATCCGCGGATCAAACCCGTGACACCGGTGAACAATATCGATGAAAGTATACCCGTGTCCCGTATCCAGCTCCGGATCGTAACAGGTAACGGGGAAAATGATAACGAGGATAAAGAGGTGATCGTAAAATTGAATAACGACGATGCCGATTATTATCTCGACTATGGCCCGGATGATTTTGAGAGGGGATCAGACCGCCGGTATGATATCATCAGCAAATCCATCAAAACGATCGCAGACATCAAACAGATCAAGCTTATGGTCAAAGGAGATGATGTATGGGGCATCGAAAAGGTTGAATTGTACCTTAATAATGCATCCAGTCCTGTATTCAGCAGTACTTACCGGGAACCCATCCACATCAACAGCACCGGTAACTATCCACGCTTCCTCATATACACGGAATACCAGTTACGCAGCAATACGTTCTGGCAACGAATACCTTCTAATGAAGCACTCAGGAATCCTCCTGTTCCCATACCGGCTTCCATGATAAGATCGATGGTGGAGAGCATGGTAGGAAACCTGTTGCATCAGCAGGAAGACCATGATCTTTATTGGGGAAATACCAATGGCGCCAATACCGTCTGGGGTGATCACGTGGAAATGAAACGTCTTGATGGGAACACGTTGCATTTTGATCTTGATCTGCAGTATGAGGTAACGGGCACCAATCCTGAGATCGATGTGGATTTCGACCTGTATTTCGAATGTAAGCCCAATGGCTCTGTTTCCATAGAAACAAGAAATATTACAACCGGTTGCGAAGTATTGGGACTTGTCAGTTGCCAGAAATTGCTGAAATATATCAATGCTGTCGTTACAACATTCGGCTTCGCCCCGTTTGCTGCCCCATCGTCCAATGCCTCCAGCACTTTTTCCAATGTTTTTACATTGAAGCCACCCGGTTTTTCCTGCAAAGGAGTGCTGGTGAATCCAAACGGCGATGTATTCATTTATTGAACATGTTCGTTTTGTACTTTAGGAATTATTTGAACAACGATCCTGTCAGGTTAAGAACCGGTCCCGCAACTCGGGGGTGGGGATCATGCAGGTTTCTTTTTTGCCAAACCATTTATACCGGTTGCGGGCGATGATATTGTAAAAGAAGTCACGGATGAATTTGGGAACGATCATCAGGCCGTAAAATAATTTCCATCCTCCGTCGAGGTATTTACAGATCCGGATGGATGCGGAGGATTGTGTATAGACTTTTCCTTTGTCGATAAGGATCACCGAGCTAATGTCAGTGGGTTGTATGCCATGAGCGGGTAACAGGCTGGCGGCTGTCACGCCCTGTAGGGAAGTAAACCGTAATCTCTTTTTCTTATCCTTACGGATGGCGAAGTTGATCCAGTAATTGCAAAAATTACATACGCCATCAAAAAGAATGAGCGGGTTTTCTTCCATTGGTGTAAAGGTAGTATGGCCTGCTCATCCGTCTTCCGTCAATATTTATAAAATTCTTTCATCCGGATAAGGGATCCTTCTTTTTTCCTCCGGCTTACTTCCCTGCTCCGAAGGCTATGAAGCAGGGTTTCCATGTGATTGGTTCTTTTTTGCGATCGATCTTTCCGGGATTAGTTGTAATTTTTCGGGACCTGAGTTGTCGACTATGAGAATCTCCCGCTTACTGATACTGTGCTTTGTGCTCATCACCCATACTATTGCTGCACAACCCGCGCATAGCAAAACTGATTCCCTGGCGATCTTTGGATGGATCGATAAGGCCGAGTTTTTTTTTAACGGGAGCAACTATGATTCAGCCCTGGTTTATTGCGGGAAAGCGGAAAGCCTGTCCCGCCAGACCAATTTTAAAAAAGGACAGGCTTATGCGCTGATCGAGACAACGGATATTTATATTGATAAGGATGAACTCGATAAAGCGGATGCAACGGCGGAGACCGTTAATAAATTGGGTATCCAGTTAAAGGACTCGCTGATCACGGCCATCAGCTGGATGCAACAGGCACAGGTAAGGATGTACAGCGACCGCTTTGATGAAGCGGCCGCCCTGTTTGGTAAAAGCCTGCAATATTATCTCGCAAAACATCCCAGCAAGTACACGGCACTTGCATTCAACGATCTCGGTTATACCTGGGGCAAGAGTGGTGAGCTGAGCAAGCAAGCCAATTGCCTGATCCAGTCCATCAGCATTTATGAGAATCATTTCCTGGATAAATATGGTGAACTGGGTATCGCTTATAGTAATCTTTCCACTGTTTATTATAACCTGAATGACCGTACCAAAGCGATCGAGTATGCAAAAAAATCCCTGGTCTACCGGGAGAAAACCGGTGATGCGGAACGATTGTCCATAGGCTGCTGTAATATCAGTCAGTTCTATACGGGTATCGATAATGCCGAAGCAGAGAAATACCTGCAGCTCTGTGTGAAGTATGCGTTGCAGAGTAAGGAAGAGTTTCGGATCATTCATTCTTACGTGACCGCCGCCAATTTATACAGTGCGAATAAAAAACCATCGGAGGCGCTGGACTTTGAATTAAAGGCCATCGGCTTGCTTGAAAAAAGTAAAAAGAACCTGCCGATGCTGGCCCGCCGGTACATGGCAGCCGGTACGATCCACCGCCAGTTGGGTAGTGACACCGCTATCATCCAGGGGTATTATAATAAATCCCTTGCCCTGTTACAGAACATGAACGATAAGATCAATCTCCGGGATTATTAT
>DASYLC010000268.1:0-7803 GCA_036009775.1 Chitinophagaceae bacterium | reverse complement strand
CTGATGAATTACCTGTTAATCCAAGTGCGACAGGATTTCCACCACAAGCTGTTGCAGGACCGGTGATAGCACCAGATGAAGGTGTGCCCGCGCAAGCACCACCGCAACTTGTACCGGTAGTAGTGATATTATCGATCCGTGCGCCGTTCGCGCCGGCCGCAGCGAGGCTTGCATCAGAACCTACTCTCCATTTGAACTGTACATTTTGGCCATTGGCTATGGCAGGCAGGGTTATGGTAGTCGTGAGATAGCTGGGCGCCGCGGTTGTACCTCCTGAAAGACCTGTCCATGCCTGGCGGCCGGGAAGGGGATTCATGAAGTTCACGCTTAAAGTGCCGGTGTAACCACCTGTAATAAAAGTACCGCCTGCTGCCAGGATATCCTGGTATGGGCCACCACCTATTGATATTTCCAACACCATTCCGTCAAATGTGTTCTCTAAATTGAACATATTTCGGAAGGTCATTGTTGCCGCAGGACTTACTATCGCATAAGCAGCAGATGTAAGATTAGTTACACCAACATTTGTTGTCTCAGGACCAAAAGCATCATTAGGTGCATTATCCGGTGTTACTGTGGAAGTAACCCATGCGATACCTATACCTGTAACATCGGTTGTCCAGTTCAAAGGCAATGCAGGTGCTGCTACTCCATCAAAATTCTCTGCGCAAGCAGCTACCGCTCCACATCCTGTCATTGTGATGTCGTCGATACGTGCGCCGTTTGCGCCGGTTGCAGCAAGAGTTGCATCGGAACCTACTCTCCATTTGAAGCGTACACTCTGTCCATTGGCTGCTGCAGGGAGACTTACCGTGGTGGTGATATATGTGGGTGCTGCAGTTGTACCTCCTGAAAGACTTGTCCATGCCTGGCGACCAGGAAGCGGATTCATGAAGTTCACGCTTAAGGTGCCGGTGTAACCACCTGTAATAAAAGTACCGCCTGCTGCCAGGATATCCTGGTATGGGCCACCTCCTATTGATATTTCCAGTACCATTCCATCAAAAGTGTTCTCCAAATTGAACATATTACGGAAGGTCATTGTTGCCGCAGGACTGGTTATGGTGAAAAGCTCGGAAGTAAAATTTGTTACGCCAACAGATGCTGTTTCCGGACCAAAACCATCATTGGGGGCATTACTTGGTGTTACTGTAGAAGTAATCCACCCGATACCTGCACCCGTCACATCGGTTGTCCAGCCCGTTGGCAATGCAGGTGCTGCTACCCCATCAAAATTCTGGGCACACTGGGCAGAAACACGATTGGATGCGGCTAGTAGTAAAAATAATGCAGCAATGAAAGAAAAGTAAATCTTTCTCATAGCAATGTTTGATTGGTTGAATAAAATGCGACAAACCCTGGGGGTTTTCGGTTGGTAAGGTATGTATTTTTTTCTTTCAGCAGACCTCCCGCCGCTTATTTTTTGGGTTGCCGGGGCTTGTCCCAAATTGCAGGTTATATTGCCGGGAACACCAAATTTACCGCTGCCTGTGAAATATCCGGCAATTACCACCGTTAGTGGTGTAACCCAGATTTAAATCAAATAATGTTTCCCATAAATTTGACCTCCCGGCCTCTCCTGGCCCTGTTCATTCTTCTTTTTCCTCCTGCCCCAGAAGCCCAGATGATAACAGGTTCATGGAAAGGAAAGATCAACCGGCAAAAAGTAGAAGTAAAGATCATCCAGAAAGGCGACAGTCTCCGCGGCACTTCGTATTATTACGAATCCGCCAATAATTATCGCCGTTATAGTATCCGGGGATATTTTGACCCCGCGACCAATAATGCCGTTTGGTGGGACGATCAACTGATCGAAGAAAGATCCACCCGTTTCAGTATCACTTCACCTGGAAAGGTCCCGATGCTTTCCCGTGCCGACTTTAATTGCCCGGGTAGCGGAAAGATGATGCTTGATGGCAAAGTATCCAAAAAAGAAAACGATACCAATCCTACCGGTGAAGTACACCTCGATAAAACGGGAAATCCCGAATTCGAAGATGAATGGGATTTTGTGATCGACAACTATACCGTAGGAGGCAATGATCCCTATATCATTGATAGTATTGCCGCCCTTGCACAACGGGTTGTTATTGCAGAAGAACCGGTAAAGACCCTGCCGGAAGAAAAAACGGTGGCGACAAGACCGGTCCCTGTGAAAGAAGTAAAAAAAGATCCGCCGGTAGTTATTGAGCAAAAAAAAGAAACAGCTCCTGTTGTCATTGCCGAACCGGTAAAAGCTCCAACGATCGAAGAAAAATTTGCGCAAAGAGAAAAGAAACTGGTAAAAGAGATCCCGTTGAGCGGCGATTCACTTGAGCTGCGTTTTTACGATAATGCCGAAATTGATGGTGACTCGATCTCCCTTTTTCTGAACGACAGGTTGTTGTTCCGGCATATCCGTCTTACCGGTAATGCCTACACGATAAAATTGTCTGTCGCCGAACTGGCGGAGACCAATGAACTGATCATGGTAGCGGAGAACCTCGGATCTATTCCTCCCAATACTTCGTATATGCTTGCTATTTCAGGTGAAAAACGTTTTGATGCCTACCTGGCCAGTACGGAAGGAAGCAGTGCGATGATCCGCTTCGTTAAAAAGAAAGAATAGAAAAACAGAAGGATAAAAAAACGTCCCGCTGTCTGCGGGACGTTTCAATATTTCATTGGTCTTATATTTATCTTCTTTGAACAATGACCTTCATACCCCTGCTGATAAATCCATGCTCATCATTGTAAAGGTATAAATGATAGGTACCGCTTGGCATCCTGGAAAGATCAACCGGTATAGTACTGCCATAGCCGATTCCGGTAACTTCGGTTGCTTGTACAAGCGCACCGCCGCTATTGTATACTTTAATACCCAGTTTTGAATAAAGATCGGTATTGATGAACAGGTTAAACCTGCCGGTCTCTGTTGGATTGGGTCCGAGATAGATCGCGGGGAATTTATCCAGCAGTATATGACGGTCCTGGCATTCAATCACCAGGATCGGCGTCGTTATCGCTTTACTGCAACCCGATACAGTTACCGTGTAGGTTACCGGTTTCAGACCAACACCTGCAACAGATGGATCGAATGACAAGCCGGAAACTCCTGTTCCCGACCATACACCACCTGGAACGGATGCATTTAAAGTGAAGGCCGGATCAGAAACGCAAACGGTGGCCGGAACGCTCGTTGTAAATACCGGTAATGGATTCACGGTCACCAGTGCGCCATTTGAATTAACAGGTCCGCAGCTTCCTGTTACGATCACACGGAAAAAATAACCATTCTGTGCGACCATCGCCGGTACACTGAATGCAGCAGTTGTTGCGCCGGTAATATTTGTATAAGGACCGCCGGATCCGGTTGTACTTAACTGCCATTGATAGCTGGAAACAGTGCCCGTTGTTATAACCGATAAGTTTACTGTTCCGCCTTCGCAGACAATTGTAGCAGCCGGTTGGGTTGTGATCGATACGGGAACAGAGATGGTCAGTGTTGCCGGATCTGAATTGATACCACCTGAGCAACTTCCCACCACACAACGGTATTGATAGCCGTTCATCGCTGCAGTAGCGCCGGTAATGTTCAGCGTGGCTGTCGTGGTACCAGAGTAAGGAGCTCCGGGAGCAATATTCACGAAACCGCTGCCTGTGTTGACCTGCCATTGATAAGATGCTGCGCCAGGTGCCGTTACAGAGAAGCTGGTATTGGCACTGGTACAGATCGTAACATTTGCCGGCTGACCCGTGATGCTTGCTGCTGATCCAACAGCCAGTGTCGCCGGGTTTGAATTGAATGCTACCGTACAGCCATTGGAAATCACGCAACGATAGATATAGCCGCTCATTCCTGTTGTAACCGGGTTGATCGTTAATGTATTCGTGATCCCGCCAGAATAGGGTGCACCCACCGGAACATTCACAAATCCGCCGCCTGCATCTACCTGCCATTGATATGATGGTGCAGTTCCGGCAGCTGTTACTGTAAATACCGCAGAACCTCCGGCACAGGCGTTTACATTAGCTGGTTGTGCCGTGATCGATGCAGGCACACAAGCTGCTACCTGCAATATTCTGGTTATGGTATCAGAAGTTGACTGTAGCTGTGTAAGCCCATTGAACAAATTCGATTTCATGACAACCGCAGGTTCGGACATCAATACGATATCATCTACAAACCATCCACCTCCGGAAGGTGCGGTATTATCATCTGATCCAAAACGGAAACGAATCCGTACTGACTGACCAACATAGGAAGATAAATTAATAGTGGTCTTCATGAACGATGCAATAAATCCTGTGAAAGCAGCCCGGCCGCCGATCGGGTTATTGCTTCCTGTACCCATGGAACCATTGTATTTCCCTGTGATCATCTTAGAACCCAAGTCGGTCCAGCTACCACCGCTATTGGTGCTTATTTCCACGACACCACCATCCCAGCCATCTTCTGTATTGAAGCGGTGCCAGAAACTGAGCGTTGTGTAATTGGATACTGAAACAGGTGATAATGTATAGTCCCCTGCTGTGGCCAGCCTGTGATCAGAAGCAGCAGCAGGGTTGGGTGCAAAGAAAGAATTCGGCGCACTGTTACTGGCCACAGTTGATGTGGTCCATGCCGTTGCTGTGGTAGAGCTGGCTGTCCATGTTGCAGGAATACCTGCCGCTGCGACGGTCTCATTCAGGTGTGTGACCGGTGCGAAATAAGTTCCCGGGTTCACCGTAACAGTAAAAGGAAAAGTAGCCGTGGCATTCGGCGCCACGTTTACCGGTGTGAACGTTATTGTTCTGTTTCCGGCATTATAACTGCCGCCGCTCACATAAGTAACATTCGTCGGCAATGTATCTGTAATAAAGAAATTGGCCACCGGCGTACAGTTACCTGCTGTAATTTTAGTGGTATAAGTAACACTCTGTCCTTCAGGTACCGAAGGTGCACTTTCAGTTATAGAGAATAGGCTGGCATCAACTGTAAAGTCTTCTACATTATCTGTGAGGCTTGCACCAGAACCTTGCGATGCATTTCTTCCCAGTCCTCTTTTTGCAAAAGCTTTCCAGATGGAGCAGCTGTATTTAGCGTTGAACAACAGTGTATCTGCACGGAGGATGGCATTTCTCGCATCTACGAACCCCGGGTTACAGGGTTGCAAACGCATGCCTTCCGAAACCAGTTTCAATGCGGAACTGTTACCGGTCATGGAAGTCAGGGGACCAGGATTAAAAAGATTCGGGTTGATCGCATTATCCTGCTGGATTATCGCCCAGGTCATTTCCCAAAGCATATCGCACCAGCCTTCTCCCACTCCATGCGGAGTACTTCCATTAAGGGTAACAAGAGTTGGCAGACTGCTATATGTCCAGGGACAAATACTCATATCCGTAGAATAAGGTCTTGAGCGGATACCATTACCGGTTATAGCCTGGTTCAATGCATAAGTACCAATTCCTCTTTTCAGGGGTCCATCATTTACTGTAGCGGTTGCCCAGTTCGTTGTTGACATCAAAGCGAAATAATCGCTCCAACCTTCACCACCCTGCTCGGCATTGGTAAGGCAGGAAACAGTGGATGGTCCGCCTGTATAGCGGGTGCTGATACCATGGGTATACTCGTGTACAACGATACTGTTGTCGATGTCGCCATCCCTGTCGGGGTTGGGTGTGGTCCATAAGAACATCTGCATTCTTGGGCGTTGACCATCCAATGGTGTCGAGAAATTTGCATTGTTGACATTGGATGCATCCTGTGCATCAGCGATCACGTAATCGCCGCCCGATCCGCCACGTCCCTGGTTATCATTCTGGAAGTTTCCTGTTGGTTCATCAAATCCATAGATATAAGAGATATCGTGGATGATATTATTCCAGTAAAATAAATTGGTGATCGCGGCTTTCTGGTTATCACTGGTCGGATCCGCAGGTGCTTTTGTGAAATCATAGGTATAGTCCAGCGTAAGAGTTGGTTGCGGAGTTGTAGAGAGTGCGGCTTTGCCGAATGTGCCATTAAGCGCATCCCTGTCCTCCTGTGCCCATACATTATTACCTTTTGTACTGTCATGTAATATAGTTCCGTCATTATGCCAGCCGAGCGAAGCGGCAGGAGCACCCGCCATCAGCCATGGGTCTGTATGCAAAGAAGGAACTCCTCCGGGATGTATCGGGCTTTCAGCAGGGTATTTCACTACCCGGTATGTTACAGAATTGATCACATCAGGATGGATACTAAAAGTCTTTGCCTTTTTTTGTATCACATAATTATCATTATTATCAAATCGCGTTGCCACGTGCTTTTCATTCAGGTGCGTTTCAACACTGTGTCCCTTGCGATCCCAGTTACAGGTGATGGTCAGGTTAGTTCTGTCCACGACCGTATTGGTCAGGGCATCCACCCTGATCAGCCAGTAATCAGAGCTGCCGCGGGGTGTAACGAATACCTGCCATACCAGTTTCATTTCATTTTTACCTTCGACCGGGTACCACAAAAGATTCGTCCTGATATTTTCCGTAGTAGCGCCTAATTTTCCAAATTCGATTTGTCGGCCGTCGGCAGAGATACTAATTGGAACAGCTGCTTCTGTTGCGGTAGCTTTTGCATCTGTCAGTGCAGTTTGCAATGCAGTGACAGCACTAACAGCAGGCCGTCCGTCGCTTTTTGTCATCTTTTGAATACCCGGGATACGTCCGCCTGCATTGGAAACCAGGCGGTCGTTTTGAAATGCCAGTACCTGTAACTGGTTATACACCGGTATATCAAGATAGGTTTGCTGCAGGTAAACCATGCGCAGGCCATCCATTGTTTTGTAAGTGGATGATACCAGCAGATTCTGCTGATCCTGGGCAGACAACCCGATAGCTGTACTGTTCTTTGCAACCAATTGTTTGGCAACAGAAGCATCTGCTTCACTTACCTGGGCATTGATCACAGAAAAAGAAAGTACTGAAAGAAGAAGGAGTAAAAATTTCCTCATAACAGTTTTTTAAGTGTGGTTTTAGAAAATAAAATTGGGATTGACGAAAGTAAGCATAGATGTTGAAAAAAGCTTTCGCAATCGTTAATTCTTCTTTCCACGACCCGGAAAAATACTATGACCACACGTATTCCTGCTGGATATAAAGGCCGCCATGCTTTATGGATCAATAACCTGTTCTAAAAAAAAATCCATCCGCCTCTTTTTAAACGAGACGGATGGATCGGTTATCGGTTATTCCTTCTATCTTCTTAGAACACTTCCACGATGATCCTCTTCGCACCCAGTACCTTACCACTGCCATTCACCAATTGTACAATATATACTCCATTAGCTTTCAGACCAAGATCTACCTCGATCTGTGAATAGGTCGTAGCGCCTGTCACCACTTTCTTCTCATACACTTTCTGACCCTTCATATTGAACACCATTATTGTGGCCGGTTCAGCCGACTGGTTGAAGAACCTTACCTGGAACACACCCCTGTTCGGATTCGGGTATACCCACAGTATATCCGATATCGCACCGGTTACCTGCAACTCTGCTGATGTTACCGGGCATCCCGCAGCGGATGTGTAAAGAACCCTGTAACTACCAAGCTCATTGATGCCGACCGGACCGAACGATGCAGTGGTGGCACCCGGAATAGCAGTACCATTAAATGACCATTGGAAGCTTCCTCCCGCAGGGTTTGGTGTTGCTGTCAGCGTTTTTGTCTGGTTCGGTAAGATCGAAGCCGGGTTGGCCGATACGATCACCGTTGGTATTGGGTTTACGAACAAGGTCGCTGCATTTGAGTTCACTATTGAGCAGAGACCTGTTAATACAACACGGTAAGTATTTGTATTCTGGC
>DASYLC010000267.1:0-17496 GCA_036009775.1 Chitinophagaceae bacterium | reverse complement strand
CCTAAAAAGAGGGAAAAGAGAAAAAGAGTTGCTTCGGCTACGTCTCGAAATGACTAAGCCGGGCTAGCTAAAACTCATTTCAGGTATCTCGCCTTCAACGATCAGCTTACCCGCTGTTTTAGCTTTTATCTCGTCTACCGACACCCCCGGCGCCCTTTCCAATAACCGGAAACCGCTCTCAGTCACATCCAGCACCGCCAAGTCGGAAACGATCTTCTTTACACACCGCACACCTGTCAGGGGTAATGTACACCGGGGTAATAATTTAGATTCTCCTTTGGGATTACTGTGCATCATGGCGACAATGATGTTTTTGGCGCTGGCCACCAGGTCCATGGCACCGCCCATTCCCTTTACCATTTTACCCGGTATCTTCCAGTTGGCGATATCACCGGCTTCGCTCACTTCCATCGCTCCCAGCACGGTCAGATCCACTTTGCCTGCCCTGATCATCCCAAAGCTCATGGCGGAGTCAAAAAAAGCGGAACCCGGCACCGTGGTGATCGTCTGCTTGCCGGCATTGATGAGGTCCGGGTCCTCTTCCCCTTCAAAAGGAAAAGGCCCCATGCCCAATAAACCATTCTCGCTTTGTAATACCACGTTAATACCTGCCGGTATATAATTGGCCACTAATGTGGGGATACCGATACCGAGATTCACATAATAACCATCCCTTAATTCCCGGGCGATCCGGTGCGCTATCTGTTCTTTTGTCAATGCCATATGATCGGTTAATACTTTTCCGTTACTGTCTCCGCTTCCCGTCCTCCAAACTTCCGGGCTTCCCGTCTTCGGTCTTTCCGTCTATCTATCATCTTTTTTCCTCGTCGTGCGTTGTTCTATCCTCTTCTCATAGTTACCACCCTGGAAGATGCGGTGCACATAGATACCCGGTGTATGGACCGCATCCGGATCCAGCTTACCAGCCGGCACCAGTTCTTCTACTTCGGCGATCGTTATCTTACCGGCCATGGCCATCAGGGGATTAAAATTCCGCGCTGTTTCTTTATAGACAAGATTTCCATCTGTATCACCCTTCCAGGCTTTTACAATAGCAAAATCCGCATCAAACGCGGTCTCGAGCAAATACTCTTTCCCGTTGAACTCTCTTGTCTCTTTCCCGATCGCCACTTCGGTTCCCACACCCGCCGGTGTAAAGACAGCCGGCATTCCATAACCCGCCGCCATGCAACGGGTAGCCAATGTACCCTGCGGGATCAGCTCCACTTCCAGTTCACCGCTCAGGAGTTGCCTTTCAAACTCGGCATTCTCGCCCACATAGGAAGAGATCATTTTCTTCACCTGTTTCTGTTTCAGCATCAGCCCGATCCCGAAATCATCCACACCGGCATTGTTGGAGATACAGGTAAGCCCCTTCACTCCTTTTTTTACCAGGGCAGCGATACAGTTCTCAGGAATACCACAGAGACCAAAACCGCCCAGCATCAGCACAGCGCCATCACCAATATCACGTATCGCTTCGCCGGCAGAATCAACAACCTTGTTCATGCAAAAATTATTAGGCCGTAAAATTAGGGAACTTGCCCTGACTAAAATGACCGTATTTACTCCACTGATACCGGCCTTTTTTTGTGGAGAGGCGAAGTATCAGGGTGAATACGACGTGCAGGCTGTACCGTAGAATCCGGGATGACCAGCGGTGTTGTCACCTGTGTTGGTTGCAATACAGTGGCACTGTGGGGCGGCGCACTGATAGAATCCAGTATCGTTTTCAGTAAATCAGGGCGGGACCGGTAAAAGGAAAAGCTTTTCCAGAACTCGTCCCTGTTGATCTTGTGAATAGCGAATATCTGCTGGTAGTATTTAAAACTTTCTGTTTCGATTTTCAGTGAAGTATCCCGGTTGAGTACATAATCCGACAGGAACTGGTCGGCACGCATCATGTCCCAGAGAATGGCTTTCATTTTTTGCTGGGGGATGATATTGCGGGGAACGCGGTTCTTGTTCTTACAACCGGTTGACAGGAATAACGAAAGGATTATCACAAGCCCTGTTCTCATCTTAATTCCTTGTAGGCCTGTCCATTGGTAATATCAAGCCGGGTCAGTAATTCCTTGGCCCTTCCTTTTTGGTCCGCGCCGGCTTTGCTGAACACTTTTACCAGTTCGGTGCTTTTCCCCTGGAAAAAGAATTGCAGGATCATGGAGTTAGGGTTCTCGGTATTGATCGTATTCAGGAAATTAAGACAGTTCAGTATACCGTTGCGGCCGGCCTCTTCATTCTCATAGAAAATATCCATGCCCGAACGATAATACGCATAAAGAGCATCATGGATCAGCGCAAACCGGTTATTGTTCAGGTTCTCGGCCAGCCAGTAACGGTTACGGATACTCTCAAACGATTTCCAGCCGCCGATATCTTTGTTCTCCGGTGCATTATTGACGATATTCCACGCTTTTTGAAAATAAACATCACCCCCTCTGGGGGAGAAGGAATCATAATCAAAACCAAGGATCAGGTTCACATAATAAGCCAGTATCGCCGTGATATTGGCTGCCAGCGGGTCATTGCCCTGTATCCGGTTCTCATTGAATTCAATAGGCTGAAATTCCACGTAACGGAATGATACATTATCATCCAGAAAATTCATGATGGGGGAATCGTAGGTCGTATTATAAACAGGACGGGCAGCCTGTACCGTCAGCTTCGCTTTGAAAATATTATTGCCCAGGTCCTGCTCGATATTCAGCAGGAAATTACACTGTATCTTTTCGGTGGGCTGGAAAGCATCATTGGTCCAGCGACGGGTATTCAGGAAATTCATCAACGAGGTCTGTAATGTCTGGAAGACCTTCTTATCGATCTGTGTGCTTACCTTGGAAGTAATCACCGTCAGCCTTGCCTGGATCTCCTGTCCCTCTGCAACTGTTACCAACGCAACAAAAAAGAAAGCAACCATTATTTTTTTACGCATAATAAAGGCGGATTATAGTATCAACAATATCTTTTGCCACTTTGTCTTTGGGCTTGGTCTCAAAATCGAAGGTTTGCCCTCCTTTTTCGAATATAGTGATCTTATTAGTATCGTGTCCAAAACCGGCGCCGGGATCATTCAATGAATTCAGCACGATCATATCGGCATTTTTATCCCGGAGTTTTTCCATTGCATATTGCTCCTCGTTATTCGTTTCCAGTGCGAAACCCACGAGCACCTGGTCCCCCCTTTTCTTTTCACCCAGGCTTTTCAGGATATCTTTTGTTTTAGTCAGCTCGATCACCAGCTTCTCCTCTTTCTTCTTTATTTTTTCTGCGGCTTTGTTAACCGGTGTATAATCAGCCACTGCTGCAGCCATTACCGCGATATCCGTTTTTGCAAACACTTCATCGGATGCTTTATACATTTCCGCTGCTGTCTGCACTCTCACCAGTGACACGCCATTGGCTGGTATTTCTAAAGCTGATGGTCCCATGATCAGTGTCACTTCCGCACCACGGTGATATAATTCCCTGGCGATCGCTATTCCCATTTTACCGGAAGAATGATTACCAATAAAACGAACCGGGTCAATGGATTCGTATGTAGGTCCGGCAGTTACGACTGCTTTTTTACCTTCCAGCGGACGGGTCAAAAAAAAATTAGCGGATATATAATCCAGGATCTGCTCCGGCTCGCTCATTCTTCCTTCCCCATTCAATCCACTCGCAAGGTCTCCTTTTTCCACTGGGATTATTGTATTGCCAAAGGATTCCAGTTTCCGGAGGTTTTCCTTCGTTGCCGGGTGTTTCCACATATCCTCATCCATGGCAGGCGCCAGGACTACAGGACAGGTGGCAGATAGCCAGGTAGCGAGCAGCAAATTATCGCACTGGCCGTTGGCCATTTTTGCGAGGGTGTTGCAACTCAATGGAGCGATCAGCATCAGGTCGGCCCATCGGCCCAGCATCACATGGTTGGCCCAGCTCTCTTCATCAAACAGGTCGACGAGAACAGGATTGCGGCTCAGTGTAGATAATGTAAGGGAGGGGACAAAATCCTTTGCAGACGGTGTCAGGATCACTTTTACCTCCGCGCCGGCTTTTACCAGCAGTCGCAGGAGGTAAATGGATTTATAAGCAGCAATGCTACCCGTAATACCCAGTACTATTTTTTTTCCCTGTACCATCGCTATCAAAAATACCATTTAAAGAAGAAAGCCCATAACCGGTAAACAAATTCCTGTTTACAATAAAAAAGCGACGGTATCCCATCGCTTCGTATCATTTACCGGGGCCGCCGTTCCTTAACTGAACAGCTCGTCTTCCCCTTTACGGAAATAGATCTTGTCTTCCATGAATTCCTGCGTAGCCAGCAAAGCCGGGTTAGGCATTCTTTCATAGGCCCTTGAGATCTCGATCTGCTCTTTGTTCTCATGGATCTCTTCCAGGCTGTCGGTATGACTCGCAAACTCTTCCAGTTTATTGTGCAATTCCTCTTTCAGAGAGATATTGATCTGGTTAGCTCTTTTACCCACGATAGATATGGACTCATACAGGTTACCTGTTTTGCCCTTGATATCATCCAGGTTGCGGGTCTCCACATTGTTAGTGATACCGGCACTAAGCTGACGTCTTAACTTGCTCATTATTTAAGTTTTTAATATTGGTTTGCGATAAGTTTAAAAATTCTTCTGCTTCTTTCCTGAATTTACTTTCCGGGAAACGGTCTGTGAATTCATTGCATTCACTGATGACCTGCTCAAACCGTTCTACTTTTTTTTCTTCGATACTCATTTCGGCAAAACGGTAATATGATTTTATGATCATCAATTTATATTCATCGCCCTTCATCGATTCCGGATAACCGTTCAGCAATGTCGTAAAAGCAACACCGGCTGCCCGGAACTGGCCCATATCATAATAAAGCTTTGCACTCTGGTAGTCTTTTGTTTCCAGTTTGCCCCTGCAGATATCCATGATCTCTGTAGCTTCTTTGTTCTTTGCCGAACCCGGATGTGTATTGATAAAGGTCTGCATCATACCCATTGCCCGTATCGTATTGGTCTGGTCCAGCTCCGGCTTGGGAGATTGCTTGTAATAGGAATAAGCCCTCATATAATCCACTTCCTCTGCCTTGGCGCTGTTCGGAAATATTTCCAGGTAGCTTTTGAACAGGTTCTCGGCATTCATATAATCACCCATATTATAAGCGCAATAAGCGTACTTATAATAAATGTCCTCGAACTCTTTCCGGGACTTGTAAAAAGGCATTACATCTTCGTAGACCTGTTGCGCCAGGCTGTACTTCTTTTTTACAAAATACTGCTCGGCCATCCGCAGTTTATATTCATAGTCGGGGTTCTTCAGGAGTTTCCCGATATTATTACTGCAACTGCTGAAAACAAGGGCCGCGATAAGGATCCACGTATATCTCATAAAAGGTGTGCAAAGTTAACTGATAACGGCAAATTTTACGTAAAAAAGATAAGCCTCCAAAGGGGGGCAGTTAAGGTTTTGGTAAACAGGGCGCCTGACGTCTCCGCAGGAGCGCCTGACGTCTAAAACGAGGGTTTTCAAACGCTTACCTCAATTTCAGGTAGAGAGATGATAAAATTGATCAGGAAAAAGCGTCGGACACCCCGGAAAGCTGGCAGACGCCTACTAAAAAACCCTCCCGAAGATTCGGGAGGGTTTATCAGCAAAAAGTATCAACTCTTAATTATTCTTACGAAGATTTGGATGCGGAGGCTCTTCAGATGAATTTCCTGTTTCGCCTTCGCTGGCTGCACGCAGGTCAACTGTGTTGCAATCGCCGCCATCTTTACCATAGTTGAAGAAGAAGCGGTCAGCACTGATACCTTCTTTATCAACCATGTAATTAATAACTGCATTTACGTGATCCCAGCTTAATTGCTGCTCTTGTTTGGTAGAGTTGCAATATCCCATTACCACTACTTTACAATCAGGATTGTTGCGCATTCTCGCGGCCACTGTTGCCAGGGCAGCTTTAGCGTCGTCATCCAGTTTGTTAGATTTCGCTTTGAACGCGATGCTTGGTAAAGCGCCCATCAGTTCGCTACAAGATTTTACATTATCTACTGCTTTGCCTACGCAATTCGGATCACAAGGACATTTACCGATACCATCTGCGTCAACAGGCTGGCAGTAAGTCGGAGTGATGAGTTCTTTATCCTTACAATCAGGTACACCATCACCATCAGTATCTTTTGTTACACCATGGCTGTCAACAGGGCAACCAGCAGGGGTTTGTTCCTGGTCGAACTGGTCTGTAACTCCGTCGCCATCGCTATCAGGCAGTACGGGTTTTGGAAGACGCATCAGGCGCGGGTTGCGGATCTCGCTGTATGCATAATCCAGCGGGTTGAGCCACCAGAGTGGTTCAACAGATTTCGAACCGATATTGATATTTAAACCAATGGTCATGTAGTTATAAGAATCATAGTCACGTGTCTGAGCAGCGTCACCCCATGCTGCTTCCTGCCAGCGCTGACCATCTAATAAGTCATCTTTAATAATTGTCCAGCGATCTTCCAGCGCCAGGTTTATCCTGTTGCTTAATTTGAATGCGATACCAGCACCTACATTACCAGATGGTTTGAACGTGTCGCCAAATAATTTTGGACGACGATCTCCATGGTTCTCAGCAGGTGATTCGTATGAATCATCGAGGAAATCTTTCAGTTGTTTGATCTTGTCCTTACGTGATTCATAAGGAGCCTGGCTGATAGTTGAGTAATCGTATTTAGCATTACCCCCTGCAGAATTCAATGCGTTCACTTTTGTGTCGTAGAGTGTTCCGCCAAAACCAGCAAATCCATAGAAATTAAATCCGGTCTTTGCTTTGTGAAAACGAATGTTATTCAGGGTTATCACTCCTTGTAAGGAGAGGTCCTGAACTTTCGTTCTGTAATTGTAATACACGTTGTCAGCCAGAGGGGAATTACCCAACCTTGATTGGTTGACGATCTGGCCAGAATTAAGCCTTAATGGAGCAGCATAACCCGCATCCCATAAAGGTGTGTTCTTAAAATAATTGTTCGCAATACGCCAGGCCTGTCCTTTACCAATTCCGTACATGTACTCCATACGCATAGAGAATACATAACCAAATGATTTTCTTACGTGTAAGCCAAAACCAGGAGAAAGGAAACGGGCAGGTAGATCACCGCTGACCTGGAACAGGCCGCCTTTGATACCAATTTCCCATTGATTACGAGGTTTTGCAGGAAAATTGTAGGTTCCGTTCAAAAACTCGGAATGCTGAGGCATTCTTTTGCTCGGAACAACAGATGAATCTTTTACATCATAACTGGCTCCTACTCTCTGTGAGTAGCCAACAGATGCTAACAGACAAAACATGCCTGCCAATAATAAGTACTTTTTGCTTGCCATAACTAAGGATTAAGATTTGAAAAACAATGTCCTAAATAATACGCAAAAATAGAGATTGGGGACTAATTACCAAATTTTTATGAAATTTATTTAGCCAGTTTTGCTTATTATTTTTCAATGACTTAGTCAACCACGGCCTCCATTTTGCTGCCTCCTGCCGTAATTATTTTTTTGCGGCGTAAATTGCCCGCTTTAGGAATGAATTTACCCACGGACCTGATACAAAATGAGCTGAAAATCTTTGAGACGAGATTCAAGGAGGCTATGCAGGGCGATGTACCCCTGCTGAACCGGATTTTACGTTATATCGTAAAGCGAAAAGGCAAGCAGCTGCGACCGATGTTCGTGCTGCTTTCAGCCAAACTCTGCGGAGAGGTAACAGAACCCGCCTACCGGGCAGCCTCACTCGTAGAACTGTTGCACACAGCCACTCTTGTGCATGATGATGTGGTAGACGACTCTATGGAAAGAAGAGGTTTCTTCTCCACTTTTGCACTCTGGAAAGCCAAGGCAAATATCCTGATCGGCGACTATCTCCTGGCCAAAGGACTGCTTCTCTCCCTCGATCACAATGATTACCGGGTTTTGCATATTCTTTCCGATGCTGTCCGTAAAATGAGCGAAGGAGAACTGCTCCAGATGCAAAAAGCAAGGGGTTTGAACCTGGATGAGGGGATCTATTACGAGATAATCCGCAATAAAACCGCTTCTTTACTCGCTTCGGCCTGTGCCGCGGGCGCCTGGAGCAGTAGTTCCGACGAGACCGTGACAGAAAAAATGCGCTTATTCGGGGAAAAAACCGGTATGGCTTTCCAGTTAAAGGACGACCTTTTCGATTATGCCAGCGAGCAGATCGGTAAACCGACCGGCAACGATATCAAAGAAAAAAAACTGACACTACCGTTGATCCATACACTAAATAATATTGACAAGACGCGTCGGCGAAAGATCATTTATATCGTTAAGAACGAGAACCGCGATAAAAAGAAAGTGCAATGGGTGATCGACCAGGTAAAAGAAACCGGTGGCATCGGTTATGCCATAGAAAAGATGAACAGTTTTAAGAACGAAGCGTTGGAAATTCTTCACGGGTTCCCTAAAAGCCCCATCCGGCAAGGATTAGAGGATATGGTTCTTTTTGTAACAGACCGGAAATATTAATAACAGCGGGTACATGCAAAAAAGATGGAAGCTTATAAAGGCCCTCTCCGAAAAGGCTGCTGCCCTGCGCCAGTCATTAAAGGTGCACCCTGTTCTTTGCGATATACTGGTACAACGGGGCATTGAAACATTCGAAGAGGCCCGTCATTTTTTTCGCCCGCAATTAGCCGATCTCCACAGCCCCTGGTTAATGAAGGATATGGAAAAAGCCGTGGAAAGGATACAAACCGCTATTCGCATAAAAGAAAAGATCCTTGTTTTTGGCGACTACGATGTGGATGGCACCACTTCCGTCGCCTGTATGTTCCAGTTCCTCTCGGCTATCCATTCCCAGCTTGATTTCTATATCCCGCACCGGTACCGGGAAGGTTACGGAGTGAGCAAAGCCGGGATCGATTTTGCCAAAGAGAATGGTTTTACGCTTATAATCTCCCTTGACTGCGGGATAAAATCCGCTGCATTGATCGCCTATGCCAAGGAACTGGGGATCGATTTTATCGTATGCGACCACCATTTACCCGATGATATACTGCCCCCGGCGGTAGCGATACTCAACCCAAAACAGGCAGATTGCACCTACCCCTATAAAGAATTGTGCGGATGCGGCGTGGGGTTCAAACTGATGATGGCGCTGACTGAAAGACTCAACCTGCATCCCGAAGCCGCTTTTGACTACCTGGACCTGGTGGCCACAGCCATCGCTGCGGATATCGTACCGATGACGGGTGAGAACAGGATCCTTGCTTTTCATGGATTGATAAAAGCCAATAAAAATCCCAATTTTGGGATCAAAGCATTGTCCAAACTGAGCAGTTTGACCGGGGAATTGCATATCACCAACCTTGTTTTTATGATCGCCCCCCGGGTCAATGCAGCAGGAAGGATGGACGATGCCCGAAAAGCCGTACAACTTTTTATTGCCCGTTCTGAAGAAGAAGCGATGGAATATGCTGAACAACTTCATAGTGATAATACAGACCGGAAAGAAGCTGATAAGACCATTACTGAAGAAGCGCTTGCACAGATCAATGAAAATGAGAGCTGGAAGAACCGCAAATCCACTCTTGTCTTTCAACCGCACTGGCATAAAGGGGTTGTAGGGATCGTTGCGTCAAGACTGATCGAACATTATTACCGCCCCACGATCGTATTGACCCAATCAGGAGAATATATAGCCGGCAGCGCCCGCAGTGTTCCCGGTTTTAACCTGTATGAAGCCATTCATGCCTGCCGCGATCACCTGCTGGGATACGGTGGTCATTTCGCGGCAGCGGGTATGACGCTGGAACCAGCACAAGTCAATGCTTTCAGGGAAAAATTTGAAGAAGTTGTTTCTGCGGTCATCACTCCCGAACTGCTGATCCCTGAAATAATCATTGATGCAACGATCACATTAAAAGATATCACGCAATCTTTCTTTGACCTGCTTCGCCAGATGGAACCATTCGGGCCCGAAAATCTCCGACCGGTCTTTATGGCAAAAAAAGTCACCGACAGTGGCTGGTCAAAAATTGTAAAAGAGTTACATGTCCGTTTCTCTGTAAAACAGGACGATACAACGATCAGTGGTATCGGTTTTAATATGGCGGATAAATTTCCCCTGCTCCAGCAAAAAAAACCGGTGGATATTCTTTTCACCATCGATACCAATGAATGGAACGGGGCTACTTCCCTGCAACTTAAAGTCGTTGACCTGCGACCTGCTGCACCGAAGAACCCCGTAATATAATTAGTTCCCACCTCACCCTGTTATCTCCTTCTCCTGGAGGAAAGGGCGAATTCAATGAAACATTAACACAAAGTCATTCCGAAATGGAAGCTCGTGATTTAGCCCCAGGTTTAAACCCGGGGCTAAAGGCGGATGACAACATGATGAAACCATTTTAATGGTTTTCTGTAAGAACTTTACATCACTATTGAACCTTCATTCGAAATTCATAAAGCATTTATCAAACCAAAGCATCACCCGGCTTGGTTTTCTGCTACATTTGTTGTCCAACCATGTATATGAAAAAGATTTCTACCCTGTTCATTGCAGTGCTTGTTGTTACCGGCATGAAGGTTCATGCACAAAGCAGTGCTACCACTTTTGATGTGGTGAGCTGGAACCTGGAGTTCTTCGGTGCTCCTTTTGCAAGCGGTCCAACGGATAAAGACCTGCAGGAGGCCAATGCTAAAAAACTGATGCGCTATTTCGATGCGGATATTTATGGTTTGGTGGAGATTGTCGACACCATGCACCTGAGAAAGCTCAGGGATTCATTGGGTACCAATTATGAGTATATCGTAGCTCCTTACGGGGTAAATGGTGCGGTGATCGGAAGCAATGCCTGGAGGCAAGATCAAAAGCTTGCGGTCCTGTATAAGAAGGATGTTTTCTCCAATATCTCAACGAGAGGCCTGATGCTCTCCAGCCCTATTGCTGTTTCTAACTGGGCCACAGGAAGAGTTCCTTTTTTATTCAAAGCTGATGCTACGATCAATGGTATTACCAAAACAGTCAATATTATTGTTGTGCATGGAAAATCCGGCAGCACCGCACAGGATTATACCCGGCGGTTGGCGGGTGCACAGGAATTGAAAGATACCCTGGATGCTTTTTTTTCCACGACCAACACTTTTATCATTGGTGATTATAATGATGCGCTGAACCAAACCATATCGATCGGTTCGGGTCCGCAAAGTTCTTATCACCCCATAGTGATGGATTCCACTGATGGCGATCATTATAGATCGGTGACCATCCCCCTCGCCAATTCAGGACAGACCTCGATGATCAATTTCCCCAACGTGATCGACAACCATATAATATCAAACGAGTTTGTTCCTTTTTATGTGCTCAATTCGGCACAGATCCGTACGGATGTAACGACGATCGTTCCTGATTATGTCACCGCACATAACACATCCGACCACTACCCCGTTTTTTCAAAATATAGTTTTACCGGTATTATTACAGGTTTACCAACGGTGAACCCCAATAAGCTGGGTATAAAAGTTTTCCCGAATCCATGGATCGGGGACCTTAACATCAAAGCCACCAAAACACTGAGCAATGTACAGGTGAGGCTGGTGAATATGCAGGGACAGACGATCGGCACCCGTTCGTACGGGATCATTTCCGCGGGTTCAACTATTCAACCGGATTTCCCGGCCACCTCAAAAGGAATTTATTTCCTGCAGGTAGAAACAAAACATTATAAGACAATGCTGAAGCTTACCCGGTTTTGAGAAATTGCAGGCGGGCCAGATAAAAACTAAAAAATAATTGATAAAAGTTCTTTCATGGCAAAGGCCGTTTCGGGCTCCTATGGGAGTATCTTATAGGTAGAGCGCAAGCAGGTAAAAAAGAGTTGCCCTGAAATGACTACCCTCTTTGTCCCGTAGGACAATGTCATTAAGTTAAGGAAACGGCTAAAGCCGTTCAGAGATTCTCTGCCTTTTATAGCCCACGGTTTAAACCTGGGCTATAAAAGGGACAATCAAAAAATAATCGTTTTAACGATTTACCGCTTAACTGGGTAGACGCAAAGCGGTTCCGGAGGAATGTTTTGTGCAGCAATAGATCAATAGGAACACAAGGTTCCTCTGTAACGCCGCTACAAATCTGTTTTTCGAAGCTACCCACAAAATATTTCGCTGAAATATTTTTAAAAACCGATGATAAGTAAAACCGACTTAGCCCGGTAAAAAAAGAAAAAGGCCATCCTTTTGGGACAGCCTCTTTCTTTTATTTTTTGTACAGCTTACTGTACCAGGATAGTTTGTAACCCGATCCTCTCCTTATAATTAACGAGATAAGCCCGGTAAATACCGGTTTGCAGGGTCGCCGGGATCGTGATGAGCTGGTTGATAAAGTTCACCTGTATGTTCATGTCCTTCTGGAATACCAACCTTCCTTCCGTGTCGTATAATAATAACCCATAATACCCCGGTGTAACACCATCAACCGTAATTCTTACCGTTGTGCCTCTTTCAACAGGGCTTGGGTACAAATGGAAACCCGCCGCGATGGCCGGGACAGTAAATGATTGTTGCAATCCGTAAGAAGTTCCGCCGCTATTCGCAGCATAGGCTTTATAATAATATGTAGCTCCCTGCACCAGACCTGTCAATGTGGAAGAGAAATTTCCACCGGCCAGGTTGTTCGAAGGCACTTGTGTTCCGTTGCCGCTGAGGAAGCCGTTGATACCGCTGTACTCAATGCCATAGGTTGTTACGTTGGCACAACCGTTAGCAGCGACCGATCCGTTCAATACAACTGAATTATTATTACTGCCGGCAACAGTTCCGGTAGAGACCGTAGCGAGTGTGTTAACACCCGATCCGATCACGGCTACATTGGTTGTACCTGCAGAACCACCGCCGCTGACAGGGATATTTCCATTGTACGACTGTACCAATATAGGAGTAAATTTCACGAAAATCTGCTGTGAATAAGCACCTCCTGGTTGAGTAAGGGCTAAAGTAGGGGTATACGCTCCTCCGGATGTTGTTGAATAGGTAAACCCGGTCAATGCACCTACCTGGATAGTAACGTTACTAAGACCTGTACCGGTAATAGTGAATGAATTCGGACCTGCCGTAGTATTCACGCAAACAGTTCCAAATGGATTGAGCGCTGTTACAGAAAGTATCGGTGCTGCCGTAGTAAATGATTGCTGTACACCATAACTGGTCCCGCCTGCATTGGTTGCATAAGCGTGATAATAATATGTAGTATTGGCTGTTAATCCAGATAGAGCTGAAGTAAAGTTACCGCCTGCGAGATTTGTGGAAGCAACAGCTGTTCCTCCACCATTCGGGAATCCGTTGGTAGTGCTGTATTCAATTCCATAAACCGTTAGCGCAGTACAGCCTGTTGCAGGAATAGCGCCAGCAGCAGTAGCTGTTGTTTGTGTGATGGCAGAGGCACTACCGGTCGTTACCGTTGGTGTGGTGTTGACGCCGGCACCGGATGCCGGAACATTCACATTTACCGCAACGCCACCGCCTCCAACAGCAATATTCCCGTTATAGGTTTGCACATTTGTGGGTGTGAACCGCACAAAGATCTGTTGTGAATAAGAACCAGCGGGATGATTAAGACTCAGCGAACCTGTATAAGGACCGCCGGCATTCGTTGAATAAGTATAACCTGCCAGGGCGGCAACTGCCACATCGGAAGCTGTAAGATTGGAACCGGTTATCGTAAATGAATTCGGACCCGCTGTTGTATTGATACAAACATTTCCAAAAGCGGTCAGTGCTGTTACAGTAATGGTTGGGTTAAGACTTGCCGTTGTAAAATTAAGTTCTGTGCCATAAGCAGTTCCACCCGCATTGCTTGCAAAAGCATGATAATAATATGTGGTGGCAGGAGCCAAACCACTCAATCCCGAGGTAAAACTGCCCGCTGCTAAATTGGTTGATAAAACAGGCGTACCTGCACCGTTGGCGAAACCGCTGGTAGTACTGTATTCGATTCCATAGTTAGCCGTGATCGCCGAGCAACCAATAGATGGTATGGTTCCTGCGACTGTTGCTGACACCTGAGTAACCGCACTGGCTGCACCGGATACAACAGTTGGAAGGGTATTCACCCCTGCGCCGGATGCTGCCACATTTACAGCACTAGCGCCACCACCGCCTACGGGGATATTGCCGTTATAGGATTGAACTGCTGTTGGAGTAAACTTCACAAAGATTTGCTGAGAAAACGTTCCACTAGGTTGAATAAGGCTTAAAGTAGTTGTATAAGTTCCACCGGATGTCGTTGAATATGTGTAGCCACTCAATGCACCTACGGTTACATTAGCATTGGTGAGATTAGTGCCGGATATTGTAAATGAATTAGGGCCTGCGGTGGTATTGATACAAGTGTTTCCGAAGGCCGCTAGTGGCGAAGAAATGGAAAGCACCGGGGTGGGGGCAGCCGCGCAACTAACAATAGTCGAAGCGCTATTCCTTGGAACAGGATTTACCACCACATCGAAATCTGCATTGTTATTATCGGTTTCAGTACACCCGTTAGTTCTTCTCACGCATCCATTAGTATTTGCCGGTAATGCAACATTATTATTTACACTGGCACCTCCTTCCGCATTGTTACAAGCACCGTATGCTACCACATCAATAAAGGCTGGGGAAGGAATTGTACAGGGAGTGGCTGTTGCACCGCAACCAACAGCAACAGCGTTATTTACCAGAGCTACTTTCCCTGAAGCAGCTGACATACTTAAGTTTGTTGATGAAAAATCCGGTGTTACAGGTAAATTAGCTCCGGCGGTACCAGGTGTTCCGAGCTGGACTAAAAGGTAACCTCCGGCCGGGATTGTTGTAGCAGCAGGAAAAGTAAATATTTGTGCTGCAGAATTTCCGAAATTTCCCGTTGAGGAACCATATTGAAGCGAGAACCCGCTAATATTTTGCGTTACAGCACTGATATTATGCAACTCAACATAATCATTCTTATAAGTAACTCCTGCTACGCCGCTTCCGCCACCAGGATAGACCTGGCTGATCACTACAGTTGTAGACTGAGAGAATGAAAGGATTGAAAAAAGAAGCGATGCAAGTGTAAATATTTTTTTCATACATTATTTATTTTCTGATATCGGAAAGATCTCTCAAAGCCTAACTATGAGAGATCTTATATTATTTTAATTCCAGGAAAATTTCACATCATCTACCCCCGTAGAGGGTCTGTTCCCACCACCACTGGTAGCGGTCAGCGTTACGATGCGTATCCACACTGGTTGAGTGATATTATTTAAAGCAGCCCCGAAATTCACCGTCACTGTTGTATTGGCAAATGTTCCATAAGCTGTGGTTAAACTTGCCGGTGCAGTAACCACTGTTGAGAAAGCAGTTGGACTCTGACCCACGCCATAATCCACTCTCCAGGTAGTGGTCCTTCCCACGGCTGTTGCATCCAGTGATTGCAATTTGAATTCCATCTGCAGGTTTGTCTTACCTGTGGTATTAGCAAGTTGAAAAGCAAATGCAGCGCCCGGGTCACCCACGGTGCCTGTTTGCCTGACGCCCAATGCACGGTTGGTGGCGGCATTCTGGGTTGCTGTATTGGCGGTTGAGGTCAGCCCCGTTGCGGAAGCAAAGTTTTTAAATCCCGCACTCACATTATTCCACACTGTACCGGTATTAAAATTAGCATTGAACACTGTACCATCATTACCCAGGTCGAGACTGGTTGCACCTTCCTTTGCATACACACCTGTGGGCAAACCACCGGTGCCGATATTATCAAAATTGATCGTCTGCGGTGACGTCACCAGGCTGATGCTACCATTTCCGGCAGCGGTAGGACAACGTGGTCCATAAAAACGCACATCGGTCGTGTCACGGATCGTGAATTGTTTGGTAGATCCAAAGAATGAATAGATACCGATGATATCACCATTGCCCTGTGCCACCCGCAAGGTTGCAAAATTGCTATAATTACTGGTACGCAAAGTGATCCTGTTGGTGGACGGATTGGTACAACCCTGGATGATCCTGTTACCCGACTGGTTATCATCCGCGTAATTCTTTCCCAATTCGCTGGAAGCAAATTCAAAGCCTTCCAGTTTGATCAGCGTGCTCACATAAGGATCCTGAATATTAGTGGTTAATTGGGATACGGTCACTACTTTCGGAACCAATGGCTGGTTCAATGCTCCTTTGATCAAATGCTGATCCTGGAGATTCACCGCCAGCAAGGTTACACCCCCCTGGTTGAGATAAGGACTGTCCACACCACCGCCAAACTGAAGGGTACCGGCATACTGACCGAGATACAAGCCTTTCAGCTTTACAAATACTTTACGACCCACAGGATAGTTATTGTACAGGTTATTTCCTGCCAAACGGAGCAACACACCACCGGTTGCATCCTGGACAGCGATCTGCTGGTAATAGTTACCGCTTCTATCATCGCCGGAAACTATCCCTTCAATGATCGCGTCATCGGTAATGGCTACAGGAACACCTGAGGTGTAACGGGCCTTTACATCTTTGATGCTGATATTGGCCACCACATCCGGCTCGCCGACAATGGGCGGATCGGTAAAGGTCTTCTTACATGAGCTTACGAGCAGGCAACTGATGATAACAGTCATTGCCATGCTTAAGCGGTTATTTTTATAATTCATTTTCATACAATTATTATTTACCTGTTCAGAATTGCTTTTATTGAATATCTGTAGCCGATCTGATTATCAATTCGGCGTCTGAATTAAATATTGATACATATCCAGTAACAGTCTTATTGCTACCGAGCGCAACAGTAATCCCCGATGCTGTACGTACAAAAGTGGTCAGCGAGCCAGTGGCATCTGTCAGGGTATAATTGGTTCCTGTAGGGTTAGTCGAGCCTTGCGTTATTGTAACACTTGTAATTTTTACAAGCGATGAGGACCAAAGGCTTTTGTTGGTAATAATATCTGCAATTGTTGCTGATCGTGTTGCTAGTGGGATAGAACCGCTCTGTGGAACTACTTTTGCCGCAGGCACACCGCTTAGTTCGAGATCGCCATTGTACAGTTCCAAACGTCCGCCACCAGTTGCGTCTACTTCTAAAACAGTTCCTTGCGTATATACTTGCGAGCCAATGGCAGTAAACATGCGAATACCAAAACCGCTTTCGTCCTGCAGCCTGACATTGCTTGATGCTTCATTTGATGGGTTTGAAATAACCTGTGCTCTGAATTTTTTTGTACCTGTAGGAATTGTATAAGTGCCTGAACCAGTATATAATGCCCTGAAATCTTTCAGAGTTATATATTGACCAGCAGAAGGTCCGATAGGATCGGGACCTGTAGGACCGATCGGCTGCTTGTCGCAGGAAACGGATACGATACTCAATAGTGCAAAAGCAAGGAAAGCTATTGCTGAGTTCTTGAATTTGTTTAAACGCATAAATTTATTTTTTATCGTTGTTCAGTCTTTTAATTAAAACCTGAGCGTGGCGCTTGCAAAAAAGTTCAGGCCATATGCATAATATAATTT
>DASYLC010000266.1:0-3427 GCA_036009775.1 Chitinophagaceae bacterium | reverse complement strand
TAACGATCAATGACATATATCAAATCAATTGGAACTGTTACTTGAACAAATACTTAAACCAAAATGACGGGCATATGAAGAATGGTAAGTTTTATAAAACGGGTTTGCTCCTGGCAGTTTGCCTGGGCATGTTTATCTATGGAAGCGCACAGGAATTTATAGTCCAGGGCAAGCTGGTTGACAGTGTTTCCTCGAAGCCCTTGGCTGACGCTACAGTCAATTTCCTGAACCCGGGCAAAAAAACTTCGGAGACGGTGATTTCTGATAAAAGCGGGGCTTTTCGGGCGAGTTTGTCATCCGGCGGGTATAAGGTGACGATCACTCATGGTAGTTTCAGGAAAAAAATCATGCATTTGGCTGTGCAGGAACAGCAGGTTGATATGGGCAGCATACAGGTTGTTGCGTTGGTGAAAAGCCTGGCCGAAGTAACGGTTACCGCTGCCCGGCCGCTGGTTGAGCAGAAGGAGGACAGGCTGATTTATAACGTGGAGGAGGATCCCGCCGCGAAATCGGAATCGGCCAGTGACATTTTGCGGAAAACACCCTATGTAAATGTGGATGGGGATGGAGCGATCCAGGTGAATGGGCAATCGAATTTTAAAGTACTGTTAGATGGCAGGGAGACCGCTTTATTTTCCCAGAATGTAAAAGAAGCTTTGAAAGCATTTCCGGGAGCAACCATTTCGCGGATAGAGGTCATCACCTCGCCTTCTGCCAAGTATGATGCAGAAGGTGTCGGAGGTATTATTAATATCATCACCAAAAAGAAGGTCGCCGGTTATAATGGATCGATCAATTCAAACATTACCAGCACCGGTAATAAATCGGCCGGACTGAATATTAGTGTGAAGAAGGGTAAACTGGGTATAACGGGAACATATAGTTTGATGAGCAATGATGGTCTCCGAACCAATCAGCTTGCTGTCACCACGCCTGGTCAGCCGCTTGCTTTTGTACGCAGGGAGGTTGGCGGAGGCCGGGAGACGGATATGTTCTTTCACCAGGGTAGCCTCGAACTTAGCTATGACCTGGATAGTACCAATACCCTTGTTGTTTATGGCAATATGACCAGGATAAAGAATGAAGCATTGAGTCAGCACAGCATCTACACTTTATTTGCAAACGGAAGTTCCGATACAGACCCATTTCTTCTGGAGAACAGGCTGTCGTTGCCGACACATGGCTTTGGCACTGACTTTATCCGGAAATATAAGGGGAAGCCTCAAAAGGAATTAACCTTCCGCTTCCAGGGATTATTCAACAAGAACCGGTCTTATGCTAACAGCCAGCAGGAACTTGGTGCTTTTGATCGCTTTATCCTGAACAACAGTGAGGCATTCAATAATGAATACACGGTGCAGGCAGATTTAATTGAGCCATTAAAGAAGGGTGCCCGGATTGAAACAGGCGTTAAAACTATTTTGAGAAGGGCTTACTCCGATTTTGAAAGCCAGGTAAAATTCAATAAATCGGACCCTTACCATATTGACCCGGCCAATAGTAACAGGTTTTCTTATGACCAGAATGTTTATGGTGGGTATGTGTCCCTGAGCAAGATTACCAAAGCGATAACCGCACGCATCGGTCTCCGGGTAGAACATACAGATGTAGAGGGTGATTTTACAAGTACCGCTACCGTGGTCCGGCAACAATATACCAGCTTCATCCCCAACCTGATGCTCTCAAAGCAGTTCAGCAAATCCAATAACACCAACCTGACGTATACCATGCGCCTGGGGCGGCCATCCATAACAAGCCTGAACCCGTTTGTAAACAACAGCGATTCGCTGTTTATAAGTTATGGTAACCCGGATCTTGGACCTCAATACATTCATATTGTCTCCTTGCAGACCCGTTTTTTCAAAGGCAGCAAGTTTATATCCATTCAGGGCGGCTTTAATTTTTCAAATAATCTCATCATACAAAATCCCAGTTTTGACCCTGCCACAGGCGTAACCTCAGTTACCGGGGCAAATGCAGGTCAGATCAGGGAGTTCACCCTTGGCTTTGTTTCCAATCTTCCTGTCGGCAAAAAATGGAACATCGCTGTTAATGCAACGGCACGCTTGGCGCGTATGCGCAACAGTTTACAAAGTTCCTGGTCCAGTTATGCTGCTGGTAATGTGAACGCGAATTTGATGTACAAAGCATCTCCGCGTTTTACTATAACATCCAATGGCGGCTATTTTCTTCCGCTGCGAACACCGAATAACACTTTTCCAGACAATTACTTCTATGGTTTCAATTTTGCCTATAAAGTGTTTAAGCAAAAAATGACCATTACAGCAAGTGCCACGAATTTCCTTGAGGAAAAAAGAAAGCTGGTCTTTTTAACAGAAAATGATTTTTTTGTTACGGAGAATATGAATACCGTACTCTTCCGGAATTTTGGATTGGCGCTGAGCTATAATTTTGGCAGGCTCAAGGAAAATGTTTCAAAGAAAAAAGGCGTCAATAATGACGACCAGGTGCAGTAACCTTTACCTAAACCCGAAATGCATGTCTTTATAAGTTCAACTAACAATCGGCACAATTGCAAGGATCAGCGGGAGAATTGATTAGGAAATTCGTTTGGGTTGAGCCATTGCAATGCACGGCTAATGATGTGACAAGTAAAATGTAGTTACGTGTGGCAGGTGGGCTATTTGCCGATACAAAAATCGTCTTGGCTTAATTTCAATCCATTCGACGATTCAGGTAACAAAAAAGCAACACGAAAACGTAAAGAAAGAGTAAAAAAGAGCAAATTGTTTTCAGGAATCGAGAGCCGTGTGCACATTCAAAAACATATGCTTTTTTTGAACGTTATTTCCTGGTTACTCTTTTACTTTCCCGGAACCTTTACACCGATCGCATTTACTGATTATTGTTTCTGTCCAGGTGGTTGTTTTAGTCGTGCATATGCCGCTGAAGTATCCCTGCGGTAATTCGTGAGTATTGTTTTTTGTATGTCTTTGCTTGTTTTTCCCACGCCGTTGCACAGCTCATCATACACTTCATAATCTAAGAAACTCTATTTCGACAAATTGAATGTTATAGCGGCGAATAGGCCTGGCCGATAATAATTTTCGGTCGGAATGGTATTGATACCAGAGCTTCGTGTCAGTTTTTGGCCGACTTCATAAGCTGATCCGATTTCCTTGACATTAGTCAATGCAATACCAATATTTGCGATTACCCTCTGTTCCTGACCGAACATTAGTGAAAGACCGCCATGATAATTTAATTTTGTTTGATCACTGATACTAAATCCAAAGTTTCCGCCCCAGCTGAATGAACCTGCCCGCTTCATATAGAAATGCATAAGAGCGCCTACGGCAGGTTGAATAGATTGCCTGTTCTTGTTCTCAACAATTATATTGTTAAGAGGGTCGCCTGCTATAGTATCTACACGATATGTCCTGTCAAAAAGCTTCTTTCCTGCCAG
>DASYLC010000265.1:0-9698 GCA_036009775.1 Chitinophagaceae bacterium | reverse complement strand
CAGGAAGATTCCCTCGTTCTCATAGATCTGCAAAACATGATCACATGGGGCGATTTCTCCCCAAAATATATCTGCTTTCGACAGTTCCCAACCGCTTATATCGGAGATTTGATTCATAACAGTAAGAAATTAAGCCTGATCGCTGAACAGGTAACTAAAGTAGACAATTATATCTGCTATTCAATTTAAATATTGCAGCAATTGAGCTGTACGGTCATGCGTTGTTGTTGATCTTTACATAGAGACCTTTCATAAGCAGGTACTGCCTTTAATAGAAAGGGTTCATGTGTATTCAATCATTGATGAACTTATGATACTGATTATCGTATGGGCACTTATTTATTCAACCGTAAACTGCGCAGGAATTATTTTCTTGCGATCTGCCCCCCGGGTAATAAGTTATAAGTAGTAAGCGCTGCGGTCAGTTGTTGAACTTCACCACTTCAAAGTCACTGCCCCTCACCTGCCCCAGTCTTTGCAGGTCAGTATTGTCCCAGCGTTCATCGGGGGCTCCGCTGATATAAAGATTACTGCCGATATCGGCGAGGATCAATCCATATTTTTTCATTGCCCGGAGGATGATCTGGTTGGTGGCAGAGAAACCACTTATAGTAAAGGAGGCTTTCAGCCTGATCCGGGCACCGAATGGTAATGAATATTGTCCGCCGGTGCTGCTCACTTTATGACGGGCCGGGAAGATATAAGCAGGTTTTACATTACTGCTTGTCAATGTAAAACGGATGGGGTGATCGATCTCTCCTTTTAGTATTTCATCATAGCGTACCAGACCAGGGAATACAGGCAGACCGGCAGCATCAGCAGAGGTCCATGTTTCGGGGCGAAGCTGGTTGGACTTCAGATCGAATATAGCTCCCGAAGATGCTTCCCAGTGATTTCCGCTGACATGCGCATAAAAAAGTTCATAGAGTTTCTTATTTTCTACATCCACAGCGATCACATGTGAATCACCATTCCCATTTCCTTCTGTAGGTGCTGTTAAGGGAATAGGATAAGGACCCGGATCGCTTTCATCTCCATAGTCAACAAAGTGGATGGTTGTTTTGGGTTGATTACCGCATACAACTACATAAGGAATACCGATCGGCGCTCCCTGCCATAAACCGCTGCCAAAATCTGCTTTGATCGCCGGGGATGATATGCCGGCGATGATCTGTGTATTGAAAGGGTCGACCGGGGATGCGGATATATCCTGGTTCCAGGGATTATCGGCCGGGAAGAGCTGGATATTTTCAGCGGTTGTTTTTGTCGCGGAACAGGTGCCCGTTCCTCCACCATCCGGGGATATATCTGTATCGCCTGAGCTTTTTTTGCTGCAGGACGCACAAAGAAAGGTACAGCAAAGAGAAATAATAAGACGGTGGGTATTTCTCATAAGGATTGAATTTGATGAAGCTGCGCAAATATTAAGCCAATGAACCGGCCAGGAGTGTTTACCCGGCTGGAAAGGTTGTTGTTCTTCGTAAAAACCATGACCTGTCATAGTCCTCTACGATACCGTCACCGCCAAATGTGTGAATCATATAACTTATGAGGGAAAGGGTATAACTATCTCCGCAAAAAGGGCATCATCTTTGTTTCCTGAATGGATGAAAAAGACATTATACGGATCGTGCTGATCGTTTTGTTGCTGGGATATTCACTACCCGGAATATCCAGGATGAAGATCCATCGTGTTTCGAAAAAGAACAACCACGTAAAAAAAGGAGAAAGAACAGTTCAGGCTGATTTACCCGTTCTCTAAACAGTGATTAACGCAATGCCCCTTACATTTAAAAAATATACTTATGCCAATTCTTAATATCATTATCGTTCTTATTGTTGTGGGTGTTGTCCTCTGGCTTATCAATAATTATATCCCCATGGACAGCAAGATCAAGAATATCCTTAACCTCGTCGTGGTGATCTGCGTGGTGATCTGGTTGTTAAAAGCGTTTGGAGTCCTTAACTCATTGAAAGGTGTGAGGGTATAGCAAGATATTTTCGGCACCCGGCCTGTTTAAAGACGCATTATTATCAATGCGTCTTTATTTATTGCGTTATGGTGAGGGTATCCTGTCAAACAACAGGATGAACCGGGTTCCTATTTCCTTTTCTGACTCTACATCGATGGTCACATTTTCCGACTTCAGGATATCATAGGTTGCTGCGAGCCCGATACCCAGTCCGCCCGCTTTATCTGAATAATAAGGCCGGAATATATTCTTCAGGTTCGCAATACTGATACCGCAACCGTTATCCCCGATCTCTACGCAGTATTTATCGCCGGTTATTTTTGTGACCAGTTTCAGCTCTCCTGAACCTTCAGGCATCGCCTCAATGGCATTAATGATGATATTGGTCAATGCTATTTTGATCTTCGGCCGGTGCATTTCAATATTGTCATCGATCGCAGAATATTTCCTGCTGACTGTTATATTTTTTAACCGTACCCGGTCTGCGGTATCAGCCAGTATCTCGTCGATGAGCTGCATGACCGAATGTTTGGCCATGCGAATTTCATGCTCATAAGAAGAATGAAGAAGGTCGGTGACGATCAGATTGATCTTATCAGAGCCCCGCAGAACGATGTCGAGGTAGGATCGCTGGTTGATGTCAGTGATCATGGAAAGCAGCATTTCTGTAGCCAGTTTGATATTGGAAAGAGGGTTCCGGATCTCGTGCGCCAGGCCGGAAAAGAACGGGCTTAATTCCTCGGGTGCGTTCTTTAAAGGAAGCAGGTAAACGGGAAATTCAGGAGGGGCGTCCTGTATGACAGGCTCAGGAAGGATGGCGTGGAGGTTCATTGTATCAGTTTTAGTCCGGAATGCACATAAAATGCACCTTAAAGATGCATCAGAATTCCTTTCCGGCTGTTACAGGCGACTGTGAATTGCTTATATAATTCACACATTGGGGAAGGAATGACTCATTCGTACCCGCTCTTAATGATCGTGGAGATCATCTTAAACCGCCCGTTGGGCTTAATAAAGTTGGGAGAATGCGCGGGAATGATGATCCCATGACCGCATTTTACCAGGTGGGATACCTTATCAATTACGATCACGGCTTTCCCTTCAATGATCTGGGCAAAGGTATCAAAGGGGGATGTCTTTTCTGTAAGGCCTTCCCCGGTATCGAATGACATAATGCTGATATTACCGGTTGATTTTTTGATGATCGTTTTGCTCACAACTGAATTGGTCATATACTCGATGATCTCAACGATGATATGCGATTTTGATTTTTCCAGCTCCGCGCTCTCCATTTTTGCTCTGCCCCCCGCTGAGCCCGGCGGACCGGTCTTCTTTTTTACTACTTTCTTCTTTTTTTCCATGACGTTGAAATTTAATGGTGTTCACGATCTAAAGTTTCAATTAGGTTCCGTTGACAGGTTCTTCCCATCAGCCCGGTATAAGAATACCTGCAAAAAAGTCCCTGTACTTGCCAGGGACTTAAACCAAAACCACTGGCAAAGGTCAACTTCTTTTCCCCCGACATCATTGTATAATAATGGGAATGAGTTATATAATTCACACATTTTCACTTAAGCTGTTCTGATAAAAAAGGATGTTCACAACCGGATAGCGGCTCACCGGTTCTCCGTATACTGAAAGTTCTTCTGGTATTCGATCGCGGTGTTCAGCACTTTTAGTTTCTCCAGTATCTTATTTTTAAGATCACTGTCGCGGAACCGGGCTTTTTTTACTTCGTTCAGGGCATTGGTATAATTAACAACAGCCTGCTCGTACTGCCCGCTGTTCTCGTTTCTCAGCGCTTCCGCAAATAACTCACCCGGGACATTCTTTTTGCGTATATAAAAAGAGCGTAACAAAAAAAACAGGAGCAATAACACGATCGGTAAAAAAATATAATAATTGAATGACATATCCGGTGTTTTAGCTATCGATTTAATATCCTCTCTTAAAGGTCTGTTCTTTTATACTCCTGGTCGTTACAACTGCCGCAGGAAAAGTTATATGATTCACACATACGATCCCCTAACCGGGGCCGGTCAACTGTGTTGTCAGAAAATGGGCATTTCACTGAGCGGGACACCGCTTTTGTATTCCCCAAGGATGATCACTGTTTTATAATCAGCATATTGGCTGGCAGCAGCCTCCATGGACTTTTTGTTGTCACTCCTGATCTTCATGCCTTTTACTTTGCCAAAATCACAGACCTCGATATAAAATCCGTCTTTTAGCTGCACGGGGCCGTTCCGGTAAGGTTTTTTATAGTTCATGGTTATCATTCACTTTTTGAGGTGACAAGGCGGGTAAGTTAGACTTTTGAAGGCGGATATCGGTATTTATAATTGCAGGGAAAGGTTATTGTTTTTACAGGTCTTCCAGCATCGAGCGTCTTTTATCCTTTAGCTGTTTAAAATGCGAAGGGGTCAGACCGGTCACTTTCTTGAACTGGGTGGACAAATGCGCCACACTGCTGTAATGCATCAGGTAGGCGATCTCCGTAAGATTGAGCTCATTGTAGACAAGTAGTTCTTTTACCCGTTCAATTTTATGAGCGATGATGAATTTTTCGATCGTGGTGCCCTGGACCTCTGAAAAAAGATTGGCGAGATAGGTGTAATCATGAGTTAATTTCTGGCTTAAATATTCAGAGAAATTGACCCGCAAAGGTTCTTCCGAATAATGGATCAGTTCGATGATCACATTCTTTATTCGCTGGATAAGAACGCTCTTTTTGTCATCCATCAATTCCAGTCCCGATCTCAACAGCGCCGTTTTGAATTGTTGCTGCTGCGCGGCCGTAATATCTTCCATGATCTCCACTTCTCCCAATTCCACAACAATATAGTGCAGGCCTAATTTGGTAAGCTCATCCTTCACTACCATTTTGCAACGGATACAAACCATGTTTTTGATATATAATTTCAAATGACTGTTTTATATTATTTGTGCAGGATGATCGCCGGAGAAAGCCTTACTAAAACTGATGTGAAAGCCAGCGTAAATATAGTCCTATTTTCCTGCTGGAACCTGCAATAGCGCCGTTTCAATCCTGTTAATTGTCGGTAAGAGCCAGGTATTTTTTTAATGTGTGAATTATGGAACATTTTATAAGAACCATGTAAAAGCGGGATTGAAGAGGGTTGATAACTTTAATCGAAATTAACCTGGCCTCAATGCTTGCAGAAAATATCAGTGATAACAATATGCCGGAACTATTTGACCTCCTGGTGATACACACCAAAGAGTTACTGGACCTTCTGAATCACAGAAGTCCTGATGGTATGCTGATCTACCAGAAGAAAACCGACATTCAGCTGATCCAGTCCCTTATTGAAAGAAGGAAGGCCGAACTAAGGGTTTTACCTATGTCTGTCATATAGTCCCGTTTTTAAATCCATTACCCGGCATTCATATTTCACCTCACTCTCCTTATCTTACAGCGTACAGGGAAGGTGACGCAGGATTCTGGCCGATCGGTGATGAATCAGGTCTATTGCTGAGAACATTCCAAAAAAACAAGCTGGGAAATACCGGGGTATCCATATTCCATTGCGCCTGCGCAATAACTCCCAGTAAATATTCTTATTGATTCTTCTTTTCCGGGTTTATCCTGATATCTACTTTTTTGGTACTAACTTTTACACCATTCTTATCCAGCGTGACGGTCGTAGATTTCTCAGGTGTTTCCTTTTCTGCGATGACCGGTGCGACAGGAACAACTATCACTTCTTTTGTTGGTTCTGCAGGCTTATTCGAGCAGGACAGCATGGTTACGACAGCAACCAGCGTAAAGGAGCCAATGATCTTTTTCATAAATAAATTTGAGTAGGAATACTGCATTTTGTTAAAGCCCGTTACAAGCGCCATACAGTCATAACAGGTATTCAAATACCGTACCCTTAAACTTTCGGGCGCCATTATTACCGTATTTTCTCCTCCTGCCCGAAATAAACTCAGTTTCTCAGCTCCCGGGGCCAGATCCTAAAGAACTACCTTCCCGGTTCAAGTAAAGCAATGAATAACTCCTTTGACAAGCTGATCGACAGTTATATCGGCACTAAAATAGGTATCGACAGCAGCTTCCTTACCGGTGAACTCTCCAGGGGACTTCGGGAGAATATTGTGCAACTGCAAAGGGACGACCTGATGCAGCCGGCCGGTATCGGCAATAAGGATATAAAAGACCCTCTTCAAAAAACAAGGAACGATAAGATCTACTGGATGGATAAAAAACATACCAATGTTTTCGAACAGGAATTTCTTGCACTGGCCGAAAATTTTATCGATCACCTGAACAGCACCTGTTACACCGGGATCAACAGTTATGAATTCCATTATGCCGTTTACGAAGAAGGCAGTTACTATAAACGTCACACTGACCAGTTCCAGGACAACGACAACCGGAAATATTCACTTATCAGCTACCTGAACGAAGACTGGCTGGAAGAGGACGGCGGGCAATTATGCGTGTACCAGCAGGAAGGCGTACAAAAAATAGTACCTCATTCCCGCACGGCTGTGTTCTTTAAAAGTGATGAGATGGAACATGAAGTAACCATGGCCAACCGGTCAAGGATGAGCATCAGTGGATGGCTGAAGCAGGTATGAATCATTTCACCGGCCTCCTCACCTCTGCCTCTGAGCTGCGCCCGCAACCTTCGTACCTCGTTTGTCCCAAAAGGGGAAGGAGAATTCAAAGGGACAATGTTTAAAATCTCAATAATAAGTCCCCCTATTTATTTTTCAATTCCATATAATGCTCCTTCTGTTTGCTGTTCAACTTCTCGATCGTATACCGTAGCATGGTACGCGGCATTGTGGCCGCATGTTTATCTAAAAATGCCAGCAATCTCTTTGGATCTTTATCTCCTGCGAAACGTAACATCCAGCCGGTGGCTTTGTGGATGAGGTCTTCCTTGTCATAACATAATATCTCCGCGATCGGATACGTATCTGCGAGATCGCCTTTACGGATAAAATAGCAGGTGCTGAGAATAGCAGTGCGCCTTTCCCATATATTTTTAGATCCCGCCAATTTATACAGGACAGTTCTTGGCTTGTCGAAAAGATAACTGCCCGTCATGTATAAACAACCAAGATCGACAAGGTCCCAGTTATTGACCCGGTCATGCCGGCGCATATAGTTCTTTGAGCCGCTCCCCTGTTATTTTTGTCGAGCGGGATTCCTTATCCATAATGCTGATGGCGCCGGCCCTTAACTCGTGGATCGGGCTTTCAAGTAATTTCTCCAGTTCTTTCACCGGCATACCACTGAATTCTTTGGCAAGAGCAAAGAGATTACCCATTTTTACACCCATGAATTTATCTCCCTGCCCGTACTGGCCTCCTCCGGATTTAAAATAGCGCTGTATCTTTTCCAGCTCCACATCCGACTGAAGGGCCCTGAGCCGCCGGGTGAATTCCGCGGCGGTCTTTTCTTTTGAAGCAGTAGCTTTTTTTGTAACAGCAGGCTTTGCTGCTTTTTTAGCCGTGGTTGTTTTCGCCATTATTTTGATACTATGTAATCCAATAACATTGGGATTTGCCGGTAAGATCAGCCAACGAATGAACAGAAGACGGCCTGTCATTCTTATTAATTATCCGCTTCTTTGTAAGAAAAGGGGAATCTAAACTTCCCGTCTTTCCCGCTATAACCTAAATGATACCCTCCCTTTACTTTGCTTCTGCTGCTTTATCAAGATCTGCAACAATGATCTTCTTCATTTTCATCATCGCCTGCATCACTCTCCCGGCTTTTGCCTTGTCCTCACCGGAGAGATAGTCCGGCAATGCTTTGGGTACGATCTGCCAGGAAAGACCGAACTTATCTTTTAACCAGCCGCATTGGCTTTCCTGTCCCCCGCCAGCAGTCAGCGCATTCCAGTAATAGTCCACTTCCTCCTGGTCCTTGCACTCGACAAACATCGAAATAGCTTCCGTGAATTTGAATGCAGGGCCGGCGTCAAACGCATGGAATTTCTGGCCACTAAGCTCAAAAGTAGCTGTCATCACCTGGTTTGCGGGAAGGGGACCGCCTTCCCCCCAATACTCGATCTTATGCACTTTGGAATCTTTGAATACTGAAGTATATAATTTAACGGCTTCTTCCGTTTTACCGTCGAACCATAAGAAAGGAGTGATCTTTTGCATAACGTTTATTTTTGGATTTAAAATTATCGGTTTATAAAATCTCCGGCAACACAAACTTAATTATTGCTCCTCATTTCCGGTGGTGCAAATGCGACAGATACAGGAGGATTTACGACAAAATCAGGGCCATAGTCAGCCAGCTGACCCGATCTGTAAAGCCGGAAGCCCTTTCTGTTAAGCGACCGCATAAAAGAGCCTGCCGGTAATGCATCTTTACATCATCAAAAAAATTAACCTACTCAAAAAATCAATTATCATGTTTTACAGCAAATACCTGAACGAGATCAGGACCTTCTCCGGAGAAGTTAAAAATGATCATAAGATCGACTATGCCCGTTTTAATACCCTCACCGGTATCACTACCCGTTTTTTCAACGAGATCGAACAGGTAGAAAGAACGATGAACCCTGATGAACTGAAAGATCTGCAGGACCAGTTCAGGAGCGATTCTGAAGCCTTACTGGGCGACAGCTACCTGCTGACAAGAGCCCGGAAATGGTTCCGTGGTTATCCCGGTGATTTCGAAACACTCGAAGCGATCTATAAAGGTGCCCCGCAAAGCAGCGAAGGTATCGGGCTGTATATGGATACTTATTTCTTAAAAAGACACCTGGCAAGAGGTGTAAGGGACCGCAAGGATTTCCTGAGAGATTACCTGGTGAAAGAACTGGGAGGAAGGGATAAAGGTCAGAACATACTGAACATCGCCTGTGGTTCCTGCCGTGAATTATATGATATGATCGAGACCCTGAATCAACAGCAGGCTTCTATTACCTGTACGGACAGTGATGCCGATGCATTGGCCTATGCGGAAGAGATCCTGTTCCGCAGGGATATGCAGCATCTGCCCAAATTTGTGAAACATAATGCGATCAAATTCATCAGCGCGGAAAAAACAGCTTCGCAGTTCGGTACACAGGATATCATTTACTCTGCCGGCCTGTTCGATTACCTGAACGACGAAACACTGGTCCGCATATTCTCTTCTTTGTATGCTTTGCTGGATGAGAACGGCGTATTCATCGCTCCTTTTAAAGATAAACGCTTCTATAATAAAGCTGATTATCACTGGCTGGCCAACTGGTCCGCATTCTACCAGCGTGTACCGCAGGATGTAGTTGATCTTTTCGCTAAAGCCGGTCTGCCCGTACCGCAGATCATTGAGACCAATAATCCAGCGATCAAAACCTTTGTAATAAGAAAAAAATAGTAACAGTTCGTTTATAATGCAAGGCTGCTTCAGCGATGAAGCGGCCTTTTTATTTTTCCGCATTGAGGTGTAAATGCACCAAAAAAGGAATTGTTTTCCACGATAAAAAAATATTTTTTACAGGAATAAAAAAAGTTTTTGCATCAGCAACCCTGCGCTGTTTACAACCGATTAACATTTTGCCATCCATTCTCTTTCCCGGGGCCAAACACTGCAAGAGCCATTCACCTTTCACCGGGAGTATTTTTTCATCTACTAAATGCTGGAATTATGAAAATGTTTAAAAGTGTAAAGACAAGTTTACTGTGCTGCCTGCTGATCTTTACCGGTATATTGACCGGTTGCGATAAGGATGACGATGATGT
>DASYLC010000264.1:0-13741 GCA_036009775.1 Chitinophagaceae bacterium | reverse complement strand
TGACAAGAACAAAATTGGCAATGTGGAATCATGTATTCGTCTAATATCATAAATATATACGTTGGGCGAAAGCTATGAGCCTCTAACGTCCTGAAACAGGTTGAAACGAAATCGTGTAAACCTAAATCAGACAATTCATGACAATTGACAAAGTATTAATCACACATTCCAATTTGTTTTACGCTTTACCTGATTTTTAATTGGTAGCTACTCAATAATAAATTTGTAACCCCTACCATGTACGTTAATAAATTTAATGGAGCTATCGTCACTTAATTTCTTACGTAATTTAGACACCAGTACATCAACATTTCTACTGATCACAACTATACCTTCATCTTCCCAGATCTCTTTCATTAGTTTTTCCCTTTCTACGATCTGATTTATATTTTCTGCAAATATTTTTAGTGCTTTTGTTTCTTTTTCCGAAAGCGTAATGCTTTTATTCTCAATTTTAAGAACATTATCAGCTGCATAAAACCTAAAGTTCCCTAATTGTATATGATCATTATTTTCGACGACTGATCCTTTCTCTTCTTTTTTCCGAAACTTATCTTTCACATAATAACCAACAAAGCTCAAAGGAATAATCAACAGCAACAACAAAAAGTAATTAAACTTATTTTTCTTCAAAAGTTCAATTTCAATAACATAACAACTAACCTCCAGCGTACGGCCCCTGCAAGGTGTTAAATCGCCTGTTTGGCTATTTATTTCGAATGCAAAGACAGTTTCATTTTGTTTACAATTCCTCAAATTCACTATATAATCCTTTGCCAGGCCATTTTTTTGAAATGTTCGTTGAACTAAATTGATGAGTGAATCTGAAATAAAACCAAAGTCATTTTGAAAGGAAATCTGGTATGTATGTTCATTTAATTTCTTAACCGGCAGCACCCGGGATGAAGAATCTTTAGCTGAAAGCAAAAGCTGGTGTCCTAAATCACGTAATACAACTTCTATATGCTTCCCGGGGATTTCATTCTTTTTACTGATAAATGCAACAGCAGAAATCAAAATAGCAATTATCATGATTGAAGATCCGAACAGAATAAATGGCTTCATGTGTGCAAAAATAAACTATTAAACCCCGGTTTTCGGTCGTTTTACAAACGTTTTACGTATCCTTTACAACTCTTTACTATTAAAAAGCTCCAGGATAGTTGACGCCCAATACCTTTACTTTATTGTTTCACTAAATAAAGTATAGTCATGAAAATCTTTAGCCTTGCGTTTTTGCTCCTTTTTCTATACCCCTTTGTATTTCCGATCGCGGATAGTCAGCAAAAACTAAATAAAAATAAGCCGGGGGTTGCCAATATCGTTTTTAAATCTACTGACGGCGGACAAAACTGGCAAGACATTAGCGAAGGACTGCCCGGAGATAAGCTGGAGGGTAGTCTCTTTGTAAATGATCGTGGGTTCTATTTACGTACCGGCAATTATATATATCACAGTAAACCAAACAACAAGGCGCCTTTTTGGGAGAAAGAGATTTTCCCTGACGAACATAGCAACATTGCCCCTGGTAAGTCCGGGATATTTGCATACGATTACCACCAGGGTCAGTTTAGGCAAAAAATAAACGGATCTAGTGAATGGTCGCCTATATACGAGAATTTTCAGTTGAAAGGGATAATCGACGTTTTTGAAACTGCCGGAGGCACTGTTTTCATCGTTTGCGACCGCGGTCGCGGCCTTTTTAGATCCATTGACAATGGAAAAAACTGGAAAGAAGTTCGTCGCGGCGTATGGAAATTGGTAGAGTCAAACGGTGTGCTGATGGCGAACAGCATCAAGGGGATAATAAGATCGACCGATGATGGCGAAACCTGGGAGACGGTGATCAGTGAGGGCGGTGTGGGCATCGATATAGCACCCATCGATGGTGGATTCGCTGCTATCACTTTCAATACACAGTCGGACACCAGGAGAGTGCGAACTTCCTGCGACGGTGGTAAAACCTGGCAGGCCATCGATGCCGGTCTTCCACCGAGTATGAAGATTTCCTCCATTATCCAAATGGGTGATTATTTCTTTTGTGGTCATCCCAACGGCATTTACCGATCAAGAGATAAGGGGAAAACATGGCAATTGATACTTCCTTCAATAGAAAATAAGGTTTTCAATTTATCTGTTTCAGGCAATGTGATTTATGCCATACCCAGTGCGGGAGGATGTTGAAAAATCAGGTTAACATTCATCCGCCATATAAAATTACCGCAGATGACAATATTATTAGTTCTGCGCAAGCTGAAATAAAATAAAAAATGAAAAAAAGCATAATGATATTGATGATGGTGACAGCAGGATTTTTTTCCTCCGGGCAAAGCAGTACAGATTCCGTTTATGTAGGAACTTTGGATTCGGTAAAAGCTGAAGTTGTTATCGGGCCCGAAACTAAAGGTTTAACCAAAGCGGGACTTGCTAAAGCAATCGAGACCGGAACGATTTATAACTCCACGTCGCCTTATCACAACGTTTCGCATGAGTTTACTTCTTTGGTGGCTATGCGGGATTTTTGTAATAAAACGTTATCGAAAATGGGTGCCAATGGTGAAGTTAATAAGAAGCTTTCTAAAGAATTGAAAAGGGAATTGTCAAAGGCGAAAGCAGAATTAAATTCATCAAAATTTAAAGGTTTAAAAACTGAGTCGGGGATGTATGAAGAATTTTTAAAACAGATTAATGATCGATTTAAGCATTAATGTAGGGGCGTCTTACACAGTTGATATCCCGGTTTCGGACGGGCCTGAATCATTAATGGGCAGATCGAATAACAATGAACATTTGCAAACTTGCCCGATACTAAATGATAAATGAAAAAACTCGTAAAATTATTTACCCTGTTCTTGCCTGTTTTTTACACCTCCTGTGGACTTCTTTTCCACTTTTCTGTTCAGTTATTTTCATCGAAGAGTTTTTATTAACAAGGCGCTACAGGATTAGTACCGTTTGTACTTTTACCGCATGAGCAAGAATACAGGAAACAGTACCATTATAGGCATATCTTTGTTTACTTATGGGAAAACATGAAAAAACGGGAAGAGAATACCCTGCAGCCATAAGTAAATAATTCACTAACCTAAAATTTAATTGTATGCCGAAAAAGAACGCTGAACCCAGGAAGAATAAGCCTACAAAAAAGAAAAGCTCAGCACAGAAGAAAGCGGATCCAAAGAAAAAAGCACGCTAAGATCAAAACGCAGAGAGCCCGGTTAACAGCCGGGTTCCTTGTATAAAGTAACTCATAAATAGTGGTGAACATCGCAAATGCTGAACAACGAACCGAACGTACAACAGTGCCCAGTTCATCGGGATCATCTCCAACACTCCACCGTTCACGCCTCATTGGAAAAGCCTGGCTGTACCAGCTACACCGCTTTAATATCTGGTTTACCATTATTCGTGTATCTCGCAAAAACATGCTCGTCTGGTCAATTGTTCAAATAATACCGGCTAATATCAATATAGGAAAGTTGACTACCTGCTGTTGTAATAATTTCCCCAAGGCTTACCCGAAAAAATGATTTATCGTTAATGGTTGAAATACGATCGTGATATAAATTATTTGCCCATCCTCAATAACATGGACAGGGTCAATACGATTAGTATGCAAAAGCTGGGAATCCGTTTCAGTGCGATGAGATCAGAAAGTATTTTGTTGCTCAGGCATAAAAGAATGTTTTTTATGCAATGCCATCGCTGCCCCCGGATTTGGAAACCAAAGAAATCCCGCTGTCCCTCCTCTGAATTATAAAAGTAACATACTTGACATATTGTTTTAGCAGGGCATTCTTTGGGAAAGGGTCACTCTCATAGATAACACAAGTTCAGCCTTTAAATATTGAAATTCATGATAAGTCTCCCTTTTTAATACTTTTCCGGTGTGTCTAACAGCCGGGTGGCCATGCAACCGGTTTTCTGTACACCCGTGAGGTCCATTGGTGGGCAAACCGGGTTTGTCTCCGGCAGAAAGGATTAATATTATCCTTATATCCACGGTGGATTCGCTTTTGAATAATTTAAAATAGCTGATCACTACCAGCAAGAAGTAGTGCCGTGAAATAAGTATAGCAACCGGGGTGAACGGGCTTAACCGCAGGTATACCCGGTTGTACGCTATTGAGTATACTATTTTTCCGGGTGGTGATATACGTTTTTCGTGGGACGAACCAGGTTGCCAGCTAATATTTAGCCAGTATTGGGGTTTTCCCTGTCATTCATTAAATACGCTAAGCAAGACTGTAGCGTTTAAGTTTAAATACCTTGCCATGAAATGTTGTTTGATAGCTATTTTTATTGCATTCAGCTTTACTACTGCCAGCGCTCAGACGTACTGGGCATTATTATACGAGGCGTCTTCATTGTATGAGAAAAAGGACTACGCCGGGTCATTAAAAATCTACAAGAAAACATTCAAGCATTATAAAAGCGGGTATCCTTCCCATTTTTATGATGCAGCATGTGCTGCTGTTCTTGCGGGAGAGAAAAAACAGGCTTTTAAATTGTTACAGCACGCCATCGGGCTCGGGTATTCGAATGCAGCACATATTGAATCGGATAAAAATTGGCTGACTGCCAGGGAAAGCAAGGAGTGGTCCGGGTTAGTTGCCCGGGTTAGGGCGAATGTCAATGTAACACCCAGTTTCTATGATATTCCTTTGCGTGAGCAGTTGCTTACGATATTAAAAGAAGACCAGGCTATCAGGCGTCAAATTGGGGATACGGTAAAAAAATATGGCTTTGTTCCACACCCGGTGACGGATTCATTGATCAAATATGAACGATATATCGATAGCCTGCATCTCGTTTCAGTCATTAACATCTTGAAAACGCATGGCTATCCCAGCGTAAGATCAGTGGGAACTGACGTTGCTTTCGTGGTTTTCCTGGTGATACAGCACAGTGATCTCGGTATACAGGAACAATACCACTCTCTTTTAAAAAAAGCGATGGAGGAAGGCGACCTTTTTCCTGACAATCTCGCTTTATTGGAAGACAGGATAGCACTGCGCCAGGGAAGAAAGCAAAGCTATGGAAGCCAGATCGGAACCAATTTGAAAACGGGTGAGCAATATGTCCAGCCACTTGAAGACCCGGACAATGTGGACCTGCGAAGAGCAGCGTTGGGGCTTGAGCCATTGAGCGATTATTTGCGGATTTACAAGTTGAGTTGGGACCCTGTAACATACAAGAGAAAACTGGAACAAGGACTTATTGAAAACCAGTTATTCGGTAAATGATCCTGCCCTGGCTATGCTTCCTATTTTATGATGCCCATACGATAGCAAGATTTTTCTACCGGCGAATAAATTGACCTGATGAAATTAGTATTTCTTTTCACTGCCTGGGTTTCATCTTATATGCCTGTAAGTGCCCAGGGTAAATTCAGTTTCAGTCCTGTCCATCCCAGGCCGGGTGAACAAATTATCGTTTACTATGAAGGAACAGTGCTTCTTACTTGTTTTTTTTACCAGACTTTTTTGCAAATATATTCTCCATGCGGTTAATAAAGGCCATCGCTTTATCGGATAATATGTACTCTGTTTTTTCTTTCTGGCAGGCTTGCCTGTAGAGGCAGAAAAACAAAAAAGGATTACTGGAAGCTTCTATCAAAGGAGCTGTTCCCAGGTGCTTTTTTATTAATACGGCCATGTATTGACCGTTATAATGGCCATTACTGGGAAACAGGCCCATAGCTTTCTTGCCCATTTCATACATACCGGTAGTGTCATCGCTCATTTTGCAAAGTATACTGTCCAATTGTTTCATCTTTGGCGTTTGCAATCGTTGTGCGCTAATCTTTAAGTTATAGCCCGCTGTATCATTATTAACAATGACAGGAGGATATGTTTTATCGATAAGGTCTGCAATACCTTCTCCCCGGAGAAGGCTGATCGCTGACAGAATAGGCTCATAGGAAGAAGCTCCAGCCGGGAAATTGAAAAGCGTCTCTTCGATAAGAAAGGAATAATGATGATGTACTTCGTGAGCAATTACATTAATAAATTGATTTTCCCCCTGCTTGCGGGATAACTGTATATCATAAATGATATTTCCGTTATTGGCACGTGCGTCAGGAGAAAATACTACAAACCGGATCGGGGGAGGAGGCTGTTTATTTGTAATACCTTTGGGAAGGTAAACTTCCGCTCTTTGCAATGCTTCATCAATTATTTTGTCAACGTTTAACTGGACCTGGTATTTCTTGATTTCTTCTTGTTGTTGCTGTACTTGTATAAGATGACTGAGGTCTCTTTTAAGCCAGTAATGGGCAGTTCGTAATACAGTATCCAATTCCGCTTTCCTGGAAGGGAGATAAACCAGCTCGAAATTCTTCCGGATATTGTCATTGTTCCAGTCTCCAAGGGCTTTGTAGCCAGGCGTTTCAAATAAGGCCTTCCATTCATCTTCCGAAGGCTTGACCTCTTTTTCCAATTTCCCGATTATTTTCCATACATGCTCCATAGCGGTAAGATCAATCAGTTTTGATTGCGAATAAATAGCAGAAGAAAAACTTAATAGAAAGATTACTACTATTAACTTCCGAACAATAGAGTACTTAATCGATTTATAATTCCTTTCTGGCATATTCCTTATTTTTTACTTTTATTCAAAGAATTTATAGGCATCTATAAATGCGCAAGAAAAATAGTGAGCATCCTGTTATTTATTCCTGATAGATTTAATTTATGACGTAAATATGGATGACAATAGTCAGTTCCAAAAGAAAAAAATACGAGAAGTAGTTTTACAAAAACACTTTTCATGTGTTTTTTCCGGTGATTCATCATGGGGTGACAGTAATTTGATGCCCGAACCCAGCCAATTTTATCGCCGATAGATTTGGATGATTGATAACCCGGACATAGAGCGGGGGAGTATGGATGCCCTGTACACTAATGGATCTCTGCAGGGAGTAGATTTCAGCAATTCAGCATTTTCTTTCTCCGGTAACTTCCTGAACTTCTCTTATTCCTTATGTACGATTCAAAGTGCGGCAGGCAGGTATTTTTTCAGTATTCACCTGTCGGTAATGGTTATTCGTGCACTTGAACAGGTCGTCCGGCGAGTATTAACCTTGGTTAACCTCGGGATGATATACATTCCACCTGAAATTATCATTATGAAAAAAATAGTATCTGCTTTATTGGTCTTGTTATGTACAGTATCCGCAATACCGAGTTGCGGACAATCGCTTGCTTCAGGTACCGTAACTTATGAATCCGGGAGTGTGTCAAGGATGAGTATGGGAGGACAGCAACTGGAACAGAAAATGAGTTTAAGTTTAAGCCTGGATTTCTCCGGGAATTATTGCAGGGTAACCGCCTTACTGGATGGAGGTTCGGCGGATGTAGAAGGTGGGGGGATCAAACTAAATGGGATACCGCCACAAAAGCAATATTATGTTCCTGCCGATAAAGCCTATTACCAGTTGACACAGGCCAAGGGAAAGAATTATGCTATCCGTTCGGAACCTAAAAGCATCACGGACCTGGTAATGACAGGGAAAAAGGATAGCATACTTGGCCATACCTGTCATGAATTTACTTATAAATCCAACGGGGAACTGGTTACCGGTTGGTATACGCCTGACCTGCCCGCTATTGTAACCCCGCAACAGGTGATGGGTGTACCCGGTGGAATTCTTAAGTTAGAGTCAAAGAATTATAGCTCGATGGCCACTTCCATTAAAGTGGGTGCCACGGCCAGTGAGGCCGATCTGAAACTGCCGGCAAATGCCACAAAAATATCGTCTGTAGATTTTGTAAAAGAGATGACAGGTAATTGACAAAATAAGTAAACAATGAAATACCTGTTGGCCATAATGATCGCTGCCCTGTGTATCGCCCCGGCTGTAGTCGCACAAAAAAAACAAATCCAGGTAAAAGGCAGGATACAGCTTGCTGATAAACCAGTTTTTGGCGACAATGGTGAAATTGTAGTGGTACAGGGAGGTGCCTGGCAGGATACACTTACTATCCTTTCCATTAAATCCGGCGGGTATTTTAGTTTTTCCTTACCCGATACCATGGTTGGGTTCCAGGTGTTTTTTAATAAAACCGGTTATTGCTCACAACATATTCCCGTTTATCCCGAACTGGGCGACTATGAATTGGCCATTACGCTAAACCCGGGAAATATCCGCAGCCTCGACGCCACTAATAAAGTGGATTGGACTGGGAAAAACGGGGAGTTACAGGAGGCGGCCTGTAAAGCAAGAAATAATATCTCCCGCTTCCCGGTGAAACTGATGGAGTATTTCGCATCCAGGTCAAAGATCGATAGCCATACATTGGCGACCGACCCTTTTTATGCAAATGGATTCGATATAGTGACCGAGCTCTCCCGTATCGAAGAACAAATAAAAAGAACAACCAATCCTGTAATGAGAAGGATATTGCTCATGGAGTATGCAGGCATCGATGCTATGCAACAAATGGTCGTAAGAAGAAAAAAGCCGGACGGTTCGCAATCGAATTTCCAGGTATTTAATGGTAAAGGCAAGATCGCCCTGTTGGAAGAAACGACCAGGCAGCTTTCTCCCGCTTCGGCATTTTGGGGGTTTGAAAATGACGCTATTAGATGGATCATTCGCCAGGTGCCGCTTACAGGAGAGATATTGCAATATTCGGAACAGGTGATTGCGGAGCAGGCCACGCCGGAGATCAGTGCCTCGGTGCTGTACGGTCTTGCACAACGTTTCCAGGAAGAAAAAAAGACGGAGGAATTTGTGATCGCTCTTACGCGATTGGTAAGTGATTACCCGGGAACCAATGCGGCCAACAGGGCTAAAGCTGATTTTTCGAAATTTTCTAACCTGGCTATTGGAAAAACCGTTCCGGATTTTTCGGTCGAATCAGTGGATAAGCCCGGGGAGATGATTAGCTCTTCCAGTATGAAAGGGAAGACATACCTCATTGAATTCTGGACAATGGGGTGCAAAGGCTGCATCATGGCCATGCCTGAATTGGAAAAGGCCTACAGTAAATACCGTGGGAAAGGTTTCGAAATTTTAAGTATATACCTCGATAAGAACCTCGGTATACTGGAACAGTTCAGGAAAAAAAAACATGCAATGCCCTGGATGAATGCTTTTGAACCGGTGGGCTTTAAAAGCGACCTGACCCGGAATTTCGAAATATCCTGGGTCCCCAGGTCGGTCCTGGTTGGACCTGACGGAAAAATACTGGCGGTTGATATTCTGCCGACGGACCTTATGGAAAAATTACATGGGTTATTTAACAAGTAAATCATTGTATTCATAAGCACATATGTTGCCGTTCTTCGACGTCTAATACCGGCCAAATATCAGGCTTGTTCCATCGAAATGAATATTCCTCCCTATAGAGAACAGTGTCCTGCACATCAAGTTAGCACATGGCCGTATGAAAGAAGACCGGGCAGGAAAGGGACGCTATAATTTCATTTGCCCTGGTTTAAATGAATCCGAACCTTTAAGAGGAAATGTATTTTGTTATTACAAACCACCCTAAAATTTCCAGGATGAAAAATTACATTCTTTTTTTTAGCATCTTTTGCATCGCCGGTTCTTCCCATGCCCAAAGTTCGCCGGACAAGAAAACCGAGGTATTACTTTTAGGGTTTTTTCATTTTGCCAGCTCCGGCTTAGACGTTGCAAAATTTGAGGATGTCAATATTTTGTCTGAGAAAAGACAAAATGAAATTAAGGAACTGGTGACAAAGCTGAAGCAATTCAAGCCCGATAAGATCTTTATTGAAGTGCCTGTTAGTTTGCAGAAAAGGTATGATTCCTTATTTACCGCTTACGTGAATGGCACGCATGTACTGGAAATAAGCGAAACCCAACAGGTAGGTTTCCGGCTGGCAAAGGAATGCGGGCTGGGCGGGGTCCATTGTGTCGATTACAGGGCCAGCAGTTTTCCCATGGACAGCGTGGTAAAGGTCATGGTGGCCAACAAACAAGCTGACATGCTACAGTACCTGCAAAATGGCATACAGACTGAACAAGCCAATTTCAATGAACAACTTAAAACGAAAACAATTACACAGTTGCTTATCGGTGGCAATAACCAAAAAATGTATGATAAGCTCGTTGGGATTTACTATTTTTTTCTGAAAGCAGGGGACAAGAATAACCATGCAGGCAGTTTTCTTGCCAGCGAACAATGGCGCAGGAATATGCATATCTACGAAAATATCCTGAAGAGCATGAGCGGGAATGAACAGAAGGTTTTAGTGATGTTTGGAACAACTCATGTAGCGATGTTAAAAGAGATGATGAAGTATAACGAGGATTTGAAACTAGTGCCCGTTAATAAAGTACTGTAATAATTCCGGTCAGAGGGTTACCAGGAAAAGGTTAGTTTTTCAGACAAGATGATAACAAATACGGTGATCTATAAGGATAGTCTTACCACCCGGGAAGAGAAGAATAACGGCAGGTACAATGGTGTTATAACAGACAATATTATTTCCTGCCTTCCCCTGGCACTCCATAAAAATTTCGTGACCCGGTGTGTTAACCCCGGGAAACGGTATATGGAGTATGACACTGAAATAAGTGTTGAGGCACGCGAAGAGCTTGATATCCCTGGCCTGGGAAAACTTGATTGCTGGCGTATACGTACGCTGGCAGCAGGGCAAGTGATAGAAGAAGTAAGCGTGAATTGTTTTTTTTCATTTTTACCTTTTAATAGTTTTATGAATTAGTCGCCCGCATAGCATTATTCAAATGATTTGCCAGGGGAAACAGTATGCAGGAGTATAAGACCGTCAAATTGTTTAGACGGTATTAATTTATTCGAATTGGCCAGGTCAATAAACGTATCATTCACAGTAATGGGGATGAATATTTCTTTTGCGCCATGCGTGAACTCGCCCAGGAGTACGATCCTTTTATTTTTCATATGGTTATGAATGGCGCTCCAATCAGTAACAGGGGACGGATTGTCCTTACTGATCGTCACGGCTTTTTTTTGAAGGAATTCAATGATGGGCTTTGTGAGTAGTGATGATCTGTTCATCCCGCTATCGTTGCTGGTAACACCCCGTGCCGGCTGAGCGCAGGAACTGAACCCAAGGAACAGTGAAAGAAGAAGAATTGCTGAAGTATGGATCATTTTGCGGGTTATTTTTCTTTCGGTGGGATAAAAATCCTGGTTTGGGGCCGCAGGTAAAAGAAAAATTATATACCGGGTAACAGCATCAAATGATGTTAATGTGTTCATTCTTGAAATTGGACAGTATTTACTGGCAGTTGATACCACGTAATACGAAAATTGGAAGGATGTGTTTTTAGGATGATTGGCAAGAATAGAGAATATAAACGGTGTTGCGATGGTTGTGAGCTGACCGTTTCAAACTGTTCATTTCTGGGTGCGACTAAGGCGTTCAGGATTTCCCGGCGCCTTTTTCATGGCAGTTTTACCCAATTTCTCTTAAAGGGGTCTAAGGGTTTATGCTGGTTATAATTTCAAATTATTCATTGCATCTTTCTAACGATCTATCCCTTTTTGTAATCTTTTCCTATTTAATCATCCCGTTGTGAGGATCAATTTTCAGTTGCTTCCTGGAGGCTAGCAACAAAATCCGTGTAAACACCCTTTTAACTAGGTCTGAGAGTCAATAATTTTATTTAGTCCAACCAAAACTAACATACTAACATAATGGGCGAGCAAAAATCTTTATGGATATCTGGCCGTATTTTATTCTTTTTATCAGTAATTGGATATGCATTCTGTTCGACTTTATTTTTTTCGTGTGGTCGTAAAGATTCTAAGTCTCCAGAAGACATTTCCTTTGTAACATTCGATACCATCCGGATACTGCGAGAGGACACAACTTTATTTAATTTCTTAGACAAAGATACAATCCATACGTATTTCGATACCCTTCATATCAATGGAAAGGTATATTATATATCGCAGGGAGATATCCTGGTAGACCCTAACGATTTTGGAAAAATGTTGATGCAGGAAATTGCGGAGAGAAGCGGGAACTTTTATAAGGTATACCAGAAAGATCAGCAGGACCTAGTCATAAAATATGATGAAGGGAAAAAGACGATAATCAAATGGGAGAATTTCCCAATTAAGTATTGTGTCAGGAAGAAGTCATTTTCAGTTGGTTCTACTGAGTACGACCAGGTGAGGGATAATATGGCCAGGGCAGTAAGTGATTGGATGGGGACATGCAATGTTAAATTCGAGTATGTTGCCATAGCTGATACTGCAAAAGATCCCGAAATGTATGGAATTGACTTTACAGTTGAATCTGTGAAGCCCGGAAGTTCTCTCAAAGAAATAGCTATTTCATTTTATCCTGATGATCCAAAACCATTAAGGGTTTTGCGGGTGTTGCCAGGATACTGGACAACAGATAAAAATAAAGTCGGCCTCTTAAGACATGAAATCGGGCACATACTCGGTTTCCAACATGAACAGGCAGCCTACATTAAGCTCGCCCCTTTGGAATGCAGGCAATATTACCCTGAAATACTTAAGTCTCCCAGGCGTATTTCAATGAATTACGATCGTTATTCTGTGATGCATTACTTCTGTGGAAATGCAGGGACGAAAGACATGTATTTCTCACAAACCGACTCTATGGGATTTGTATCAGTATATGGAAAAAAATAAAACCTACATATGTATAAAAGTATCATGACACTAATTCTGTCTGCCTCGATCGCGATAGCTAGTTCACAGCCTGCATACAAGGCTGATCAGGTTATTCCATTAGACTTGCTAAGTGTTGCCGGGCCATTCCCAGGCAACTTTAATATCAAAAAGAATGTACGAATTCGGTATAAGATTGACAATATAAACAGGAATGTATACACTGTTTCAGTGAACAGCGAGTCCAAATCCTTTTTTCAGGAAAAGCCGCCGATTTTTGGGGTAATTTCTGACATTGACTTGTCAAAACTCGCTCCTGTGCTTCCTGTACATCCAGCTGCTGCTGCTGGTACTCCTTTGGGAGTTCTGAAAGCACGGGCTACAGCAGTTCCAGAGGCTCAAATTATTGCCAATTATGAGGCTGCAAAAACCAACGTAAATAATGCAATACAGGCTTATGAAGCCAATGACATAAATTTTAAGAAAATCACATCCCATTACAGAGTATTGTGCAACATGTTAACTGATGGCAGTACTCCGTTTCTCGATATATTTAGCACTAAGCAGACCAATACGGATGCTTTGCTAAGGGCGGATTTTGCATATGTTGGATCCGCAACAAATGATCAGCAATTGGTGGCGCACCTGCAGACGAGTACGGAAAATCTTATTAATACACAACTATTGGGTTACAGCACAATACTTGCCCGTCAGAATATATTGAAGCAAAATTATGTATTCCTTGAAGCCTTGGTGATGGCTAAAATACAACAACTTAAAGCTGCAATGGCAGCTGCTCCGGTGGGCGTCAGGCCACCTATTCAAGTGCAGATCGATGATCTTAGTACTGAATTGGTCATAGAGAAATTGATAGTAGATGGTATCATCGAGGTAATTAACGATATAAAGCTGGTTCATGCTAAAATGGCTGAACTCAATCAATCCGGCTTTTCACAAGCTCTTTATATAGCGTATCGGAGGATTACATTAGCTAATTGGCAGTATATCTCACCCTCTATATTGGGTGAGAACGATGAAGTCACAGTCACGATGACGGTCGATGCAAAAGAAGGAACCATTCCTTCACCAAATTATGCAATGTTCAACGGCAAGGTCAAAGGAATGGTATATGGCTT